>JAFSSK010000061.1 GCA_017451045.1 Clostridia bacterium | reverse complement strand
TCATGTTTCCTCCCTCCTGTTCGTTTCTGATGGACAGATCATACCCTGTCAATATTGGAGAAAGATTGAATCTTTATCAATTTTTCGAAATTATTTACTCGTTCTGCTGGATCCGGTTCATCCGGGCGTACACGCCGCCCAATGCCACGAGTTCGTCATGCGTGCCCTGTTCAATGATCTCGCCCTCCCGGATCACAATGATCCGATCCGCCTTGCGGATCGTAGACAGGCGGTGCGCAACGACCAGAATCGTTCGTTTCCCTGCGATATTCGCAATCGCTTTCTGGATCTCGCGCTCTGTTTCCACGTCCACAGAGGCGGTCGCTTCGTCCAGAATAATGATCGGCGATTTCCGTAAGATCGCCCGCGCGATCGCCATGCGCTGTTTCTGTCCGCCGGAGAGGCGCATACCGCGTTCACCGACCTGCGTATCGTAGCCATCCGGCATTGCCATGATGTCTTCGTGGATGAAAGCCGCCTTCGCAGCCTCTTCCACTTCTGCCTTCGTAGCATCGGGCTTTGCGTATGAGATATTCTCGAAGATCGTTCCGTTGAACAGGAAGGTATCCTGGAGCACTGGAGAAATGTTCTTCCGAAGGCTCTCGACTGTCACGTCCCGAACGTCCAGATCGTCGATCAGGACCCGGCCTTCCGTCGGTTCATAGAACCGCGAGACCAGCTGTGTCAGAGTCGTTTTGCCGACGCCGGTCGGACCGACGAAGGCCACCATCTGCCCGGGTTCTGCCGTGAACGAAATATCCTGCAGGACCGGCACGTCATCTTCATAAGAGAACCGCACATGATCAAAGGTCACCTTGCCCTTCGACACGCCGAGATCGACTGCATTTTCTTTATCCTTGATCTTCACGTCCGCGTCGAAAATCATGAACACGCGCTCCGCGCCGGCCAATGACTGCTGGGTGTTTTCCAGCAGATTGGCAAGTCCCGTGATCGGCGTATAGAACAGCGTCAGGTACAGCAGAAAAGCGACGATGTCTTCGACCGACAGATTGCCGCGGTAAGCCAGATATCCGCCGAAGCCGACGACCAGGATCGTTCCGATGGAAGACAGGAACTCAACGGAAGGATGAAAGACCGCGCTGACTTTCAATGCGTGGAGCATCGCCTTCACCTGCTCGAAGTTCGTATAGTTAAAGCGCTCTTTCTCGTAGTCTTCCTGGCCGAAGGACTGGATCTCATGCACGCCGGACAGATTGTCCTGCAGTTTGCCGGAAAGCTCGCCTTCCTTCCTCCTGGAGACCTTGAAAAGCGGCCTCACATGTTTTGAAAAAATGATACCCGAAATGAAGATCAGCGGGATCGGGGCGCAGGTGATCAATGCAAGCTTCCAGTTGATGAAAAGCAGTATCGTCAGCACGCCTGTAAAAGTCACGATATTCGTGATCATCTCCGGAATGATGTGCGCGTAGAGCAGCTCGAAATCACGGGTGTCTTTGATCGTACGGCTCATCAGATCACCGGTCTGCTTGTCATGGAAAAAGGACAGGTCGAGGCGCTGCATCTTATTATAGACGCGGGTGCGCAGGTCGCCGACCAGATTCCAGGCTGCCTTATGCGCGATGTAGTTCGACAGAAACCGAAACAGAACGCGCAGCAGATACAGCCCGACCAGGATCACCGTCAGGTTCAGGATCGTGCGCAGCCCCCGCTCATCCCCGCCCGCGCACACGAGACCGGTCATCCGCGATAAGACGCGCGGTGCCGCCAGATTGACGCCCGTCAGGCACAGGGTCGACAGGATCGCCACAAGATAGAGGCCGCGGTACCGCACGGCCTCTTTCGATAAACGCCACAGTAATTTCATGGATGTCATTCCTTTCCGTCTGCTGCAGTATTATACGTGTTCTGCTCTTTCGCTTTTCTTTCCTGCTGTCCTCGGACAAAGGCAAACCGATCTGAGCCTTTATTCGAAGAACGCGCAGCCGTTTCGGCCGGCTTCCTTCACCCGGTACAATGCCTCATCTGCATCCGCAAAGATATCGCCCTTCGGATTCTCGCGGTCCGAGAATGCAACGCCGACACTCAGAGAAACTGCCGGCAGACCGTCCTTCGGGTGGTTCAGCAGGTCATTGGCATGATTGATCTTATTCAGTACCAGCTGGCGCATCGAACTGTTCGAACGGGTCATAACGATCGCGAACTCATCTCCGCCGATGCGGCAGATGATATCGACGGAACGGAAGTTCTTCTGCAGGATCTCTGCCACACGCTTCAGTACCTTATCGCCGACCGCATGGCCGTAAGTATCGTTGATCCAGGCGCTCCGGGACTTCAGAACAGATAATATCAAAGAGTATAAAAACCTAATTTAATTATATACATCTTCCCGCAAAAGCGCAATCCAATCAGATAAAAAAGGGCACGGAAAACATATTCCGTGCCC
>JAFSSK010000060.1 GCA_017451045.1 Clostridia bacterium | reverse complement strand
AGATCCTCGACGGCTACCCTGTCATTTACGACTGCTTCATGGACAACTGGGGCTGGATGACGAAGTCCATGCAGGATAAAGCGGACAGCTTTGCCACGGGCAACTCGCTGGATATGATCTACGCGCTGCGCAAGCCTGTCCCCGATCTCAAGGAGTACCTGGAGAAGACGAAGCACAGCGTGCAGAAGATCCAGATGTTCTTCCAGAGCAAGGAACTCCGCCTTGCCGCAATGGACGAGATCACGCGCGTTTTCGAGGACATGTCGGTCACGTCCTCCATCCCGAACAATATCGAACTCAACTCAAAAGAGGCAACGAAGGGGAACGCCCTGCGCACCCTGGCCGAGTATCTGCATATGGATCTGTCCGAGACGGTTGCCTTCGGCGACGATCTGAACGACATTTCCATGCTGCAGAACGCAGGGATCGGAATCGCCATGGCAAACGCGCCGGAGTTCGTCAAGGAAGCCGCGGACGATACGACGCTGTCCTGTGACGAGGACGGCGTAGCCGCCGCATTGAATAAACTGTTCAGAGAAGGATAACGAGTATGAAAGACATATACGTTACAGGACAAACCGAAACAGGTCTTTCCCGCGACCAGATCAAAGAGGCGCTGGTAAAGAGCCTGGCGGGCAGGAACATCAAGAAGGTCCTGATCCTGCCTCCCGATTTCACGCGCTATCATTCCAACGCCGGATTCATCACCAATGTGTACTACCATCTGCTCAGGGATATGGGCGTACAAACGGATATCATGCCCGCGCTCGGGACGCACGTTCCCGTTTCAAAGGAACAGTGGGACAGAATGTTCGGTGATATCCCCTATGAAAAGATGCTGGTGCACAACTGGCGGAAGGACGTCGTGAAACTGGGAGAGATCCCCGCGGATTTCATTTCGGATATTACGGAGGGACTCTGGACGGAGCCGATCGACGTTGAGGTCAACAGGCTCGTCATGGACGAGTCCTATGATCTGATCATATCTCCCGGGCAGGTCGTCCCCCATGAAGTCATCGGCATGTCCAACCACGCCAAAAACCTTTTCGTCGGCGTAGGCGGCAGTTCCATGATCAACAAGTCCCATATGGTCGGTGCCGTTTACGGGATGGACCGCATGATGGGAAAAGACTACACGCCCGTCAGAAGGATCTTCGATTACGGCATGGAGCACTTCCTCAACAAGCGCCCCATCATGTTCGTCCTGACCGTCACGACGGCTCCCGGCGGCAACATCCGCACGCACGGGCTGTTCATCGGTGAAGGACGCGAATGCCTTACGCACGCTGTTGCGCTGGCGCAGGAGAAGAACATCGACTTTCTGCCTCACGGCCTCAAGAAATGCGTCGTCTACCTGGATCCGACAGAATTCACGAGCACGTGGCTCGGCAACAAAGCCGTCTACAGGACCAGGATGGCGATGGCAGGCAACGGTGAGCTGATCATACTGGCTCCCGGCGTCAGGCACTTCGGCGAAGACGAGACTGTCGACAAACTGATCCGTAAATACGGCTATAAAGGAAGGCTGAACACGCTGGCTGCATTCCGGGACGAGAAGAACGCAGACCTGCGCGCCAACATGGGCGCGGCAGCCCATCTCATCCACGGAAGCTCCGACGGAAGATTCTCCATCACGTACGCCGTCAAGGAGATCAGCCGGGAGGAAATCGAATCTGTCGGGTTCAGATCCGCAGGATATGAGGAAACGGCCAGGAAATACGATCCGGAAAAACTGAAGTACGGATTCAACACGGTCGACGGCGAGGAGATCTATTTCATCCCGAATCCCGCCCTCGGTCTTTGGATCGACAGGGAGCGTTTCGAGTCGTCAGGATCCTGACGTTCCAAAAAAAATGCTTGACATATTATTTATAATATGATATTATCTATTTTCGATGCGGAAAAAAATTCCGTCTCCTTACTGTATGTAAATCTTTCATGCATACGGTCATAAGTCCATAGGGAGGTTTAATATGGCAAAAATCACCAACCTGTATGAGTGCTTGTTTGTCGTCGATGTGGAAAACGAAACCGTTATGAAAGCCACAATGGACAAATTCACAACTCTGATCGCGAACAACGCGGAAGTTGTCGACATTGACGAGTGGGGCAAAAGACGTCTTGCCTACCCCATCAATGACAAGCCGGAAGGCTACTACGTAGTAGTCTATTTCAAGAGCGAGCCCGATTTCCCGGCAGAGCTCGAGCGTCTTCTGAACATCGATGAAAACATCATGCGTTCTCTGACGCTGAAACTGAACCATGAGCCGAAGCTCAGAGTCAAGAATTCCGCTCCCGCTGAAGAGGAAGCCGAAGAGGAAAAAGAAGCATCTGCTGAATCTGCAGAAGCAGCAGCCGAAGAAGCCGAGAAGGCAGAGGATGCCGCTGAAGAAGCAGCAGAAGCCGCTGAGCCCGCTGCTGAAGAAACAACAGAAGCTGCCGAAGAAGCAGACAAAGCTGAAACGGCAGAGGCCTGATAGGCAAGAAGATGCAAAAGGAGGCACCTACAATGTCAAATTTCAATCTGAACAAAGTTATTTTGGGCGGTCGCCTGACAGCAGACCCTGAACTCAAGCAGACCCAGGCCGGTGTTCCCGTAGTTTCTTTCACAATCGCAGTCAACCGCAGATTCCAGTCCAAAGAAGCTGCTCAGACACAGACGGATTTCTTCAACATCGTCGCCTGGAGAGCAACAGCCGAGTTCGTTTCCCGGTTTTTCCATAAAGGTTCCGCAATCTGCATTTCCGGATCTATCCAGAATCGTTCCTGGACAGACCAGCAGGGTCAAAAGCGGTATGCGACCGATATCGTCGCGGACGAAGCGTTTTTCGTAGACAGCCGCACTGAGATGGGTGCTGCCGCAGCCGGGTCAGAAGCCGGCGCCGCTACGCCGTCTTACTCTTCAGATCCGTCCTCTGCACCGAGTTTCGAAGATATGAAGAGCGACGACGATCTGCCGTTCTGATCAACGGCACCATATTACAAGGAGGAATTGAACAATGGATAAAACCGAAGCTGCTGCTGCGCGTCCTGCCAGACCGAACAATCTTCACAGAAGAAAGAAAGTCTGCATTTTCTGCGCAGATAAAGTACCTTATATCGATTACAAGGATTCCGCTAAACTGAGAAAATTCATCAGTGAGCGCGGAAAGATCCTTCCCCGCCGCGTGTCCGGAACATGTGCCGCTCATCAGCGCGAACTCACAATCGCTATCAAACGTGCTCGCCAGGCCGCTTTGCTGCCTTACGTGACCGACTGATACTGATCAGAAAACACAGGACTGCCCAGCTCCCTAAGATCCGGGCAGTCCTTTTTCTTCGGGCAGGCATAGAAATAATTATCCACCCGCCTAGCGGGTGGTATTTCATTTTCGGGCATAGCCCTAATCATTACTGGCAATGCACAAGTGCATTACAAATTGGCCTGCCAGCCATGCATTTGTTACTTACTACCCATAAATGGGTCCCGTGGGT
>JAFSSK010000059.1 GCA_017451045.1 Clostridia bacterium | reverse complement strand
CAGGCTTGAGCGGACCGTACCGAAGGGTGTCCGGGCCGCGCTTGGCCATGATCTCCACCGGCATGCAGCCCTCGAAGACCGTCAGGTCCTTCTGCTCCTCCCTGTCGAAGTCTTTCAGTTCCGCCTCCCGCGCGGACACCAGTTCGCGCCAGAAGGCCTCGTATTCCTCTTTCGTCATGGGACAGTTCAGATAGTCCGCGTCCCCTTTGTCGTACCTTGACGCGAAGAACGCGACGGACATGTCTATGCTGTCCGCCGAAACGATCGGGGCGGCTGCGTCGAAGAAATGCAGCGACCCGCAGCCGAGCGTCCCGCTGATGAAGGACGCCATTGCGTCCGAGGTGAGAGGCCCCGTTGCGATGACGTTCACGGCGTCCTCTGCGATCCCGTCCATTTCCCCCTCCTCGATGCAAATAAGGGGGTGGCTTCTGGTCTTATCCGTCACGTACTGCGCGAATTTCTCGCGGTCCACGGCCAGTGCTGACCCCGCCGGGACTTTCGTGGCGTCCGCAGCTTCCATGATAAGGGACCCCAGCGAGCGCAGTTCGGCCTTTAAAAGGCCGATCGCGTTGGACAGGCTGTCCGACCTAAGCGAATTGGAGCATACCAGTTCCGCGAACAGATCGGTCCTGTGGGCAGGCGTCCTTCTCTGCGGCTTCATTTCATGCAGGACGACGGGGATCCCCCGGGAAGCTGCCTGCCAGGCCGCCTCGCTTCCGGCAAGCCCCGCGCCGATGACGTGGATCTCGCGCTTCATGACTCTTCAGGCGTGATCTCGCCCGTGTATCCGCAGTTCTCGTTGCGGCAGAAAACGCGGTTTTTGCTGTTCTTCCGCAGATACAGGACTGAACCGCACTTCGGGCACTTATCCGAAATCGGTTTGTCCCAGCTGGAGAACTTGCAGACCGGGTATCTTTCGCAGCTGTAGAAGACGGAATGGTTCTTTCCGTACTTGGTCACGATCTTGCTCCCGCAGAGCGGACACGGCACGTCGAGTTCTTTCAGTTTCTGCTTCGTGAACGTGCAGGCGGGGTACCTGGAGCAGGCGTAGAAGGAGCCGTACCGGCCGTTACGGATGACGAGATCCGCCCCGCAGAGCTCGCATTTGAGCTCGGGTTTTTCGTCCGGTTCCTTCTGGGGAGCGGCTTCTTTCTTCTTTTCCTTTTCGGCCTTTTCTTCCGCCTTCGGTCCGTCCAGTGGCTTCGTGTTGCGGCATTTCGGATAGTTGGGGCAGGCGGCGAACTTGCCGAACCTTCCCGTCTTGATGACCATCCGGGCGCCGCACTTGTCGCAGATGATGTCCGTCTCTTCGGGCGGCACGGTGATGTCTATCTTGTCCAGCTGCTTCTCGGCGCTCTTGAGCTGATCCTCGAAGTCCTGCCAGAAACCGGACAGCACGTCGTTCATCCGCTTCTCGCCCTTCTCGACGGCGTCCAGATCGTTTTCCATCTCCGCCGTGAAGGTATAGTCCACGATGTGCGGGAACAGTTCCTTCATGAGCTTGGTCGTCACAGTCCCGAGCGTCGTCGGGACGAAGGACTTGCCTTCCCTGCAGACGTAGTTCTTGCTGATGGTCTGGATGATGGTGTTGTATGTGCTGGGCCGTCCGATCCCCCGCTCCTCGAGCACCTTGATCAGCGACGCGTCCGTATAGCGGGGCGGCGCTTCCGTCAGATGCTTCGCGGGCCGGATCTCTGCGGCTTTCAGCTGCATGTGTTTCTTCAGTTTGGGCAGTTTCAGCCCTTCGACTTCCTCGTCCGCCGGATCGGGCACGACCGTCGGATCCTTGTCCTCCGTCTCCTCGTAAACGGCCTTGTAGCCCTGGAAGGTGACGGTATAGCCGCTGGTGCGGAACTGGTATCCCGCGCAGCAAAGGGTCACGGTGACGGTCGACAGCTCGGCGGATTCCATCTGGCTGGAGACGTAGCGTTCCCAGATGAGCTTGTACAGCCTGTACTGGTCGGTCGTCATGCTCCTGCGGATCCTGTACGGCTCCAGCAGCACGTCGGTCGGCCGGATGGCCTCATGGGCGTCCTGGATGCCGTCCCGGGCCTTGTATATCCTCGGCGTCTCCGGCACGAACCTCTCGCCGAACTTTTCTTTGATGAAGACTCCCGCGTGGGCCTGCGCCTCGGGCGAGACGCGCAGGGAGTCCGTACGCATATACGTGATAAGACCCTGGACCCCGCCGAATTCCGGTCCGAGGTTCAGGCCTTCGTACAGTTCCTGCGCCACGCGCATGGTGCGCTGGGACTGGAATCCCAGCTTTTTGAAAGCTTCCTGCTGCAGCGTGGACGTCGTGAAGGGGGGCGCCGGCTGCATGCGTCTGACGGATTCCTTGACGGATTCCACGCTGAACGTTCCGCCGCTCACGGCGTCCAGAACGCGCTGCGTGTCAGCCTCGTTCGTAAGATCCATCCGCGAGCCGTCTGCCGTTCCGATGAAACGGACGCTGAGCGTCCCGCCCGGGGCGTCCAGATCGGCACAGACCGTCCAGTACTCCTCCGGCACAAATGCCGAGATGCTCTCTTCCCTCTCGACGATCAGCCGAGTCGCGACAGACTGCACGCGACCCGCGGACAGCCCGTTCTTGACGTTCTTCCAGAGCAGAGGGCTCAGCTTGTATCCCACGATCCTGTCCAGAAGACGTCTTGTCTGCTGGGCGTCGACGAGATTCATATCGATCGCGCGGGGTTCCTTGATGGCGGCCTTCACGATGTTCTTCGTCACCTCGTTGAAGGTGACGCGGCAGGTCTTGGCCGGATCGAGCCATAAAACGGTCGCAAGATGCCACGCGATGGCCTCTCCCTCCCGGTCAGGGTCGGTCGCAAGGTAGATCTTGCTGGCCGCTTTGGCGTCCTTGCGGATCTCGCGGATCAGGTCTCCCTTTCCGCGTATATTGATGTAATGCGCTGCAAAACCGCCCTCGATATCCACGCCGAACGTGCTTTTCGGCAGGTCTCTGACATGTCCCTTGGAAGCGATCACCTTGTAATTGCTCCCCAGGTAGTTCTTGACGGTGGCGGCCTTTGACGGCGACTCCATGATAACAAGATTGGACATAAGGATGACTCCCTTGAAAAAACTCAGTAGGTCAGTGCCCCGCGCAGCGGAAATTCCACAGAAGCACAGCGGCGGCAGCGGAGGCGTTCAGCGACTCGACGCCGGACTCCATCGGGATCTTAAGGCAGCCGTCGCAGCAGCTGACGGTCTCTTGTGACAGTCCGTGTCCCTCGTTCCCGATCACGACGCAGTCCCCGCGCGAAAGCTTTGCGCTATCTAAGGACAACGCGTCATCGGAAAGCGCCGCGGCAAAGACGCGGTGACCCGTGCGCCGCAGGGCTTCCACTGCCTTCGGGATGCTGTCAACCCGGCTGCAGGGCAATGAAAACAGCGGCCCCATCGCCGCGCGCAGGGTCTTCGGATGGTACAGATCCGCGCAGTCCGAAGAAAGGATCACGCGGTCGACGCCCATGGCTGCGCAGGTACGGAGGATCGTTCCGACGTTGTTGGGATCCTGCAAAGACTCCAGCAGCACGAAAAACTCCCCCTCGAAAGCCGTGTTATTATTTATTGTAACAAAATCGTGGATTTTGTCAATATGCTTTCCGACAGTTATGATGCCCTCGGGCGATTTTTCGCTTGTCAGGCTGTCGAAGACGGAATCCTTCACGACAAGGATCCGTCCCGCGGCCGAAAGACCGCCGACGCCGGGCATCTTTGACAGCGTCTGCGCCACCTCCGCGCCGCCGTGTTCGCGCAGAAGTACGTAGGCGATTTTTACGCCACGAAGGACCGCTTCCGCGTACAGCTTCAGCCCGTCCGCACGGAACAGGCCGGAAGCGTCCCGGCGCTTCCTGTCTGAAAGGCCGGCGCATTCCGAAACGTATCTGTTCTGTCTCGATGTGATGATCTCCTCCGGAAACTGCAAGGCTGTTCCCTCCAATAATTTCAACAAAATATGCCGTTATCGGCAATTTACTTATATGTTTCAACAAACATGGCGCTATTCTGGATCTGCAGGAAGTTCCGTGCGGATCATGTCAGACGCCGCCCAGAAAATGAAAAACCCGATGGTTTCGGCATCGGGTTTTCGTTGTATTAAAGCGCTGCTTTTGCCTGCGCTGCCAGCGCTGCGAACGCTTCCTTGTCGGATACGGCGATCTCGGCCAGCATCTTGCGGTTCAGCGTCACGCCCGCGTTCTTCAGACCGTGCATGAACGTCGAGTAGTTCATGCCGTTGACTTTCGCCTGGGCGGAAATGCGGGTGATCCAGAGAGAACGGAAGTCTCTCTTCTTCATCTTGCGGCCAGCGAATGCGTAGTTGCCGCTCTTCATGACGGCTTGTTTAGCCATCTTGAAATGCTTCGATTTTGCTCCCCAGTAGCCTTTGGCTGCCTTCAGGACTTTATTTCTTCTCTTGCGCGTCATCATTGCGCCTTTGATT
>JAFSSK010000058.1 GCA_017451045.1 Clostridia bacterium | reverse complement strand
TATGCATCCGGAGAGACTTCCAGAACAGATTACAACAACAGCGGAGCCTCCGCCTCCGTCCCGGCTTCCGAATTCGCCGAACTGGACGAGGACGACGGCGATCTGCCGTTCTGATCTGAAATCTTAATCAGGAGGGTATAACAGTGGCTAACGAGAGAGACAATTCCCGGGGCCGTAAACGCCGCAAGGTATGTCAGTTCTGTGTTGACAAGTGCCAGCACATCGACTATAAGGACACCGCCAAACTCAGACGCTTCATGTCCGAGAGAAGCAAGATCCTGCCCCGCAGGACGACCGGAACCTGCGCCGCTCATCAGCGCGAGCTCATGGTCGCCATCAAGCGCGCCCGTCAGGTGGCTCTGCTGCCTTACGTGACGGATTGATCACAGGATAAGACAAAAAAGGACCTGCCCGAAAAGGGCAGGTCCTTTTTTTACAGCGCAAGTCAAACGAGAAGGAACGGAAGGGAACTTCCGTCCCGAAAAAAACGAAATCAGTTCTGTTCTTCTCTCATTTTGGCGAAGCAGTCGCTGCAGTAAACCGGTCTGTCGGTCTTGGGCTCAAAGGGAACCCGGGCTTCGCCGCCGCACTTCGCGCACACGGTCGTGAAATACTCACGGGGGCCGCGGGCAGCGTTCTTGCGGGCGTCACGGCAGGACTTGCAGCGCTGGGGCTCATTCTGGAACCCGCGCTGCGCATAAAACTCCTGTTCACCGACGGTAAACACGAATTCCTGACCGCATTCCTTGCACACCAAAGTCTTGTCTTCCATGATCGATCCTCTCTTTGACCTAAAAACTAACCCAGGGGGTCGCATATATGCAATTCAGCTTTCGCTGTGATCGCTGTTGTTGACGATCGCCTGCATCTTTTTCCTGATGCGCTGGATCGTGTTGTCTACGCTCTTCGGACTTTTTCCGCAGCGCGCGGCTATCTCCAGATAGGACATGCCGGACAGATAATCGGCGAGAATGTCCCTTTCCATCCCGGACAGGGAATCCCGCAGTCGGCGCAGAACGCCGTATGCCTCATCGGAACGGATCACAAGATCCTCGGGGTCCGGTGAAGTCACCCATCTGCGGAAGGTGTCCGGCTCCATGTCCGAGAGATCTCCCGGAAGCGAGTGATCCAGGGCGTCTCTCCCGCTGCCGTAGGCCTTGACCGTATCGATGATACGGTTCCTGATGCACACGGCGGCATAGGAGGGGAAGGAAGCCCCCCTGTCCGACGAATAGGAATGCATGGCACCGAGGAGAGCCAGCATGCCTTCCTGAACAAGATCCTCCGTCTCTCCGCCGGTCAGGAAATAGGATCTGGCACAGGAACGGACGAGCGGAGTATATTTTTTCAGGAGCAGATCCGTACAGACGGGGTCTCCGGAATGAAATCCATCCCACAACAACCGCTCATTATCCATGAGATATCTTATTGCTGCAGGCCAATAATTTGCTAAATAGCATAATAATTGCCCTCTTATTATAACGGAATTCAACAATATGTCAAGAAATATAATTGGAAAAATAACAGTCAGGTATACATTTCATATGGCATATTATTTAAAAAGAACAAATATTGGTGAATATGACAGCCGGACAGCGTCAGTTGTCATCGAGGAAGTTCATCTGAGCGGAAGACTGCGCGCCAGCATGGGGGAGACCGAGATGGGCGTAGGCCTTTGGCGTGGCGCAGCGGCCGCGCGGAGTCCGGGTCAGATATCCCTTCTGCATGAGGAAGGGTTCGTAGACGTCCTCTATGGTCACGGATTCCTCGTTGATGGTGGCGGCCAGGGTGTCCAGGCCGACCGGACCGCCGCCGTAATTGAGGATGATCCCCTCCAGCAGACGCCGGTCCACGGCGTCCAGACCTTCGGCGTCAATCTCCAGCCGGTTCAGGGCGAGATCCGCCGTGGTCTTGGTGATCACGCCGTTGCCGGCGACCTCGGCAAAGTCGCGCACGCGGCGCAGGAGCCGGTTCGCGATGCGGGGCGTACCACGGCTGCGGGAGGCGATCTCCATGACGCCGTCATGCTCCGTCGCAATGCCGAGAAGAGAGGCGGACCGTTCGATGATCAGGGCAAGCTCCTCGTCCGTGTAGAGTTCCAGCTTCAGGTCGATC
>JAFSSK010000057.1 GCA_017451045.1 Clostridia bacterium | reverse complement strand
GAAAAACAACCGGTCGGGACACCGGGGATAGACCCCTTACCTCTGTCGGATCATCCGGCATAACAGGGTAAAATAGATCAGGCGGCTCATGCCGTCTGTGAAGCCCCCACCTCAGCGTAAGCAGGTGGCGGGTAGTTCACAAACCCGTGTGGTTCTTAAGCAGTCCCTTTTACTGTTTGCAGCCGTAGTCGCAGATGCGATTATACTGTTCCCGTCAGTTACAATCCGCCGCGTAATCGATCAGATTGCGCAGAAGGATCCCAGCCGCGGGTTCCTTGTCCAGATTGTTCTCGATATCGAAGCAGTTGAAGATCAGATACCCTTTCCCATACCTGAATCCTGATACCACGTGCGCGCATCCGTAGCTTCCCTCGAAATCATAGTACCCCGTATAGAACGCTGGGCAGATCACCCTGTCCGGCGTCTTTTTCGTCTCCAGAGCGGGATGCGGGAACGTCTGTCCGAAGCGCGGGAAGTCCACAAGTCCCGTCCCGAGTCCGAAGAACACGGTGCCGGGGACCATCAGGCATTCCTTGTGATACAGCCAGTCTCGTCTGTCCATCATCCGCAAGTCGTCAGCGATACCCGTCTTTTTCAGGTATTCCCCGTTCTTCAAAAACAGTTCGGAGGAAAGGAATACGGTCACGGCTCCTTTTTCCGCCGCCGCCAGCGCCTCTTCGTACTGCCCGTCCGTCAGTTGCTTCCCAACCAGCACCGTCTTTTTTGCAGTGGAGCCGTCCGAGATCCTGCAGCCGCAACCTTTGAGATGCGCAAGGGTCGTATCGGCAAGACCTATGGCCGAGAGTTCTTTGCAATCCGGAATAGCCTTTTCGGGATCGGACACGTAGAACGAAAGGCTGTTCCCTGCGGGAGAGCCGCCGTTCACCAGCTGCGCGCAAAATCTGTAGGCCCCGGCAGGCGCGGTGATCTTCACCCTCTCCTTCATGACGGGCACGGCGAATTTGCCTGCGTCCACTGTGAACCTGCGCCGCATGGCAAGGACTGTCCCGGCATCTCCCACGACGGAAAGATCCGCTTCGTACTCGCCCGGCTTCAGGACGCCGTCGTTGGCCAGCACGGCCTCAAGCGTCAGTTCTTCGTCCGTAAATATATGTGATTTGGCGAACAGGCAGAACCGAAGTTTTGCCCATCCGTCGCAGAGGGCGTCGAACATCTGCGGCTTCATGCGCCTCCAAAGGGTCCAGAGTCCCTCGCCGCACATGCCGTGGTCAAGAAGCCCCGTCAGGCTGTACCCGCAGTAACCCGGATTGGACCGTACGATATTGAAGTCCCTGAGTCTTGCGTCGGCATTGATGCGCTGGCTTTCCCTCAGCATGAACTCGGGGTCCGGCCATACCTTGTCAAGGCCCAGCCGCTTCCAGTCCGCACGGAAATCTTCGCTCTGTTTTTTGAGCCAGGAAGCGTCTTCCAGATCCTCGGAAAGGCTTTTTTCAAGGAATCGCTGCCATTCGTCGATCACGTCGAACATCGCGCCTGTCCCGAACTCGGACAAAAACACGGGTTTTTCGCCATTGCCTACGGTCCGCATCTTCCGCTCGTCCTCCGCGCAAATCGGGACGACGGGATAGAAGTGGAAATCCGAGCAGCCGCATTTCCCCCATGGGTCTTCCCATTCGTATCCTCCCCACGGAAACTCCCATTCTTTGGATCCGGGATTCGAAGCGCACCCTATCTCTTTCACGCCGTCAAACCGGCCGCTGTTGAGAAGGACGAGACGCGTGGGGTCCAGTTCTCTTGCGCGCGGAAGGAAGTCCGCTGCAGTGCGGAAGATGATCCCGTCTTCCATTTCGTTCAAAAGGCCCCACATGACGATGCAGGTGCGGCTGCGGTCCCGCAGGATCATCTCCTCGGTGACGCTTACCCACCGCCGGGCCATCGCTTTCTCGTCCCCGACCTGGACGTCGTTCATCCAGGCGATGCCCATGCCCCACGAGGCATTGCATTCCTCGTAGATCAAAAGGCCGATCTCGTCGCAGAAATCGAGCTGTTCGGGGCGAAGCATGCCGGAGAAGGCCCGGATCATGTTGAATCCGCAGCTCTTTGCCAGCCAGAAATCCTGGTTTGCCATGGAGATGTCTGCCGGGATGATCTGCCCGCCCGGGAACACGTTGCCTGTATGGGCCGATTTCACGAACAGTTTCTGCCCGTTGAGAAAGAACCAGCCGTCCTTCAGGCAGAATTCCCTGAATCCGAAATTGCGGCTGTCCCTGTCGTTTCCATACGCCGAGCGCACTTCCGTCTCGACCCGGTACTGAAACGGATCGTCCACGCTCCAGAGCCTGTGCTCCGGGACCGTCACCTCCACCGTCACGGCGTCCGCGCCGGCGGGGACCGTTTCGGTCCTTTTCGCGATCAGCTGCCCGTAGGTCTTGTCCGAAACGGACACGCTCACCTCTGCGGGCGCTTTATCTGTGCCGTTGTCCAGACGGATCTTTGCCGTCAGCTTCCCGGTCTTTATGTCTCCCGTCAGGTATACGTCGGCAAGACGCAGCGCGGGCGCGCGGTACAGGATCACGTCCTGGCAGATCCCGCCGTAGTTCAGCGTGGATCCGGCACGTTTGTTTACGACCTTGTTCCTGTTGGCCACGTTGATGATGTTGAGTCCGTCCACGTCCTTTTCGTTCGGGTTCAGCACCCGTACGGCCAAAAGATTCTCTTCTCCGTTGCGGAGAAGGTCCGTCACGTCGAACTCGAATGGCGTCTCGCCGCCCTCGTGCCGGCCGAGCTTTTCGCCGTTGAGCCACACGTCCGCCGCGTAGTCCACGGCCATGAACCTTATATGGAACCGGTCCGCCTTATTCTCTTTTTCAAGGGACGGCGTGAAGGCGCACCAGTAGAAAGCCAGCCCATGGTATTCCGGGAAGGTCTGCTGGATGATGGAGGGGACCTGCGTCTTTCTGGCCGTGGCGGATATTTTGCCCGTCCAGCCGTCCGCAATACCGCGGTTATCTTTGTCTTTGTCTATGAACCAGTTCGAAAGTCTTACCTGACTGTATGCCGCCATAGCCTTACTCCTTGCTACCGATATACTCTTTTATAAGCGGGAACTTGTCCTTTTCCTCAAGGCCCAGGGTATCTATCACCCACTCGAAATGGGCGCGCCTTCCGGCAAATCCTTCGGGCGTGTGCGCGTCGCTGCCGAAGTAGAAGGTGCACCCGCATTCCTTCGCGATCCGGTAAGGCCGCAGGACCTGTTCCTTCTGCTTTTCGTCCGCCTTTTCGTAGTCGTCCTCGAAATTCAGTTCCATGCCCATCCCGCTTCTGGCAACCTCCTTGAAGATCTCCTCGTAGTCTGCGTTCGAAAACAGTTCGAGCATGCCGTAGGGATCCTCCCGGCAGGCCAGGGATGTCGTGAAGTGCGCAAGACCGCATTTACGCAGCGGCAGTCCTAT
>JAFSSK010000056.1 GCA_017451045.1 Clostridia bacterium | reverse complement strand
GACATTGATTTTATCCTCCGATTTGTTTTTCTGTTTTCGACTGGCAGGTCGTTAATAGTTTACCACAAATCGGAGGATTTCTCTCATCGGCAATAGCCTCTTTTGAACCACGCGACTATCGCGTGGTTTTCTTATTTCAAAAAAGAGGGTCGACCAAATCTTGGTCTTCCCTCTTTTTATTGTCCGGATCAGATGAGGTGCATCAATCCGGGGAAGAAATCGTCTCGATTACTTCGCCGCCGGTCAGAAGAATCATCTTCGCAGCCTGGACGGAGAAATCATCCGCTTCCACGATGAGGCGCTTGTCAAGGCTTCCCCTTGCGAGGACCTTGATATAGGTAGCTTTGCGGTTAAAGCGGGAAACACGTTCCTTGATGGCATCAAGCGTCACTGTTTCACCGTCTTCGAAATGTCTGGCCAGAACGTCCAGGTTGATTCTTTCCTTGACGGTCTTGTCCGAGACCTTGTCCGAATGCGCGATGCGGGATTCCGCCTCGCTGTCACTCATCAGCGCGTCGACTTCTTCGGCGCTAACGCTAGTTATTTTTTTTTTCGGGCTCCTCTTCGGGAACCGCTTCGTTATCTTCAGCCTGAGGGATCTTGCCGTCGATCAGGTCTCTGACTTTGATCTGCTCAACATTTTCTGCAGTCTCGGAGCCAGCGCTTCTGATGACCTTGACATATCCTTTTTCGATCAGGGCATCCATTTCCTCGTAAGGAACTTCATAGACCTGAGGCTCTCTTTCGATCCTCTCAAGGCCGTTGGCCTGCATGGTCATCGCAACCAGTTCCTTAGCCCAGCGGACAGCTCTGTCGGATGTCAGACGGACCATTGTCGGGACGAGCTTTGTCTTGCCGTGTCCGGAAACGTCTTCATAAATGTACTTGGTACCCTGCAGTTCGATCGGCTTAAGAGCCAGGTAAAGAACGATCGTCTTACCCTTGACGGCAAGTCTTGCCATCTGGTTTCTGCCGGTAACGAATGCTTCGAAATCCCAGCTCAGTCTGTCCTTGATCTTCTGGTAGGACAGAATGTCGTTCTTCATTTCGTTGTAATACTCTTTAGCCTTGTCGGGAGCCTGGCTGAGACGAGCCATGAATCCTTTTCTGTATCTGACGTAGGCGACGTCTTCACCGGCGGCACCGGCCACCGCGATACCGGCAGCAGCGCCTGCAGCCGCAGCAGCGCCAGCCATATCTGCGTCATCATCGTCAGCCTCTTCGGCCTCTTCTTCAGCAGCTTCTTCCTCTGCAGGAGCTTCCTCCTCAGCAGCTTCTTCCTCAGCAGGAACTTCTTCTTCAGCAGCTTCTTCCTCTGCAGGAGATTCTTCAGCAGCCTCTTCCTCAGCGGGAGCTTCTTCTTCAGCAGCTTCTTCCTCTGCAGGAGCTTCCTCTTCAGCAGCCTCTTCTTCTGCAGGAGCCTCTTCCTCAGCGGCTTCTTCCTCTGCGGGAGCTTCCTCCTCAGCAGCTTCTTCCTCAGCAGTTTCTTCCTCTGCGGCCTCTTCAGCTGCCTCTTCTGCTGCAGCCTCTTCAGCCTGATCTTCAGCCTGGTCTACAGGCTCTTCAGCTTTTTCTTCTGCCGGTTGCTGTTCAGCCTGCTGCGCTTTCTGCGCTTTACTCTTGTCGCTGACCTTCTTGCCCAGAATGGCCACAGCGATCACTTCACCGACCAGCAAAACACCGAGAATAATAATCGGAACCAGGAATTCCATAATCGGACTCTCCTTTCAAATTATGTTCTGTTGCATATTAAAAACACGGATTTGTCAATACAATATCCTATTTTAATAATATTAACACATCTGCATTATAGCACACGCGAAAATCATTTGCAAGGTGTTTTCGAAAAAAAGCGGTAAAAACGGCCTGTTTCAGGGCAAAAAGACGGGTATGGTGCATCACTTTCCGCCATTTTGCCTGCATTCATCCGCCGGGTGCTGATTCTCGTTTTTCGAGCCGCGGGTGCGAAAGAATTATCAGTTGATTCCGTCTCAGACCGGCGGCATCCCGAGCAGGACTTCCCGGTTCGTTCCGTAAAAGATGTCGCTTCTCCCGGCGATCTTTTGGCAGAATCTTTCGAATCTGTCCCACGAGTCGTCGATATCGAACTCGAAACCGTGTCCCCATATGTAAAACAGTTTGGGAGAATCGGGTTTAAGGTCTATGAATTCGTCCGCCAGGCTCTCCATTCTGTCCCAGGACACATGCTGCAGGGTCGGATTAAACCAAAGCAGGTCTTCCTGCTGGTCAAAATTCCATGTGCTTGTCGTCGTTCTTGCGTATTTGATGCCGGTACGTGCGCGTATTATGTCCACAACGTGCTGGTTGACACAGCCTGTTCCGCCGGGATAAGCCATTCCAACGACTTCATAGCCGGCGATCTCGGACAAAACGAGCCTGTCGCCCTCGATCTCGTCCACCAGCGCCTCGTCGTCCTGGATCTGAGACAGGTTCGGGTGCGTCCTCGTGTGCGCGGCGATCTCATGCCCCTCATAGATCTTTCTGATCTCGCATTCTCTCGGATGGCACCAAGCCACCGTCACGTCCTCGCGGACCAGTGACCCGGCTTTGCCCAAAAAGGACGAATTCAGATTGAACGTACATTTCAGACTGTACTTGTTGAAAATACTGATCATCCTTTTGTCCTGCGTAATCACATCGTCATAGCTGAATGTGACCGCTTTCATTTTCCCGTTGAAATCCTTCAGCATCGTTTTTCTCCTTCGGACTTAGCTGTCCAGTTTGATTGTTGCTTCCTGCTCTGTGTATTCGCGGCCGGTCGTAAAATTCCTGCAGCGAAGCAGGATCTCATGATCGTATACTTCCATGATGAAACCGCAGCCGCCCGCGTCGCCTACGCCGTTATCCTTGCTTTTGTCCCCGTACTCGAAGCTCGGCAGGTTCAGGCAGTAGAAATTCGGACTGACCTCATGGAAAAGCTTGTATGTCAGTGCGACGTGAAGATGCCCGTAGATATAAAGGATCTTCAGGCCCTTGTTCGTGTATTTCGTCAGCAGCTCCCAGAGTTCCGCGGAGTTCTCGCCGACGCTGCCGCCACTCCACTGCTCTTTGACATAAGGGAACTCCATGAGCGGCTGGTGGTTGACAAGGAATACAGGTTTGCCCTCTTCGCTGCATCTTGCAAGTTCTTTGTCCAGCCAGTCGAGCTGCTCTTTGCTGAAATAGGCTTCGTTCTGCCTGATGTCGTCTGTCCCCAGAATGATGAACGGGTAACCGTTGACGCTTGTCGAGAAATGGTTGAACAGCGGCTCGTACCCGCAGAAACGGCAGTAATCCTGGAACAGGTCGCATCCGATCTGGAAAACAGGCTCCATGTCCGTCCCGCGGCTGTCGTGGTTGCCCATCTCCGGAATGACGACCGGCACCCGGCTGTAGTATTTCAGTATCCTTTTCAGGTTGACGTATTCGCACTCATGGGCGGAATTGGTCAGATCCCCCGCGATGACCAGGGCATCCGGCACGCGTTTCGTATCCGAGATCCCTGCAAGGCCCCGGCGCAGAACGTCCATCCTGTCGCGCACGGGATCGCCGTCTGTATGCCAGTCCGCCGTCAGGATCACTTCGGCGCGCAGATTCTTTTCGTCACGCGGGCTGTATGATCTTCTGGCGAAAAGCCGTCTGCAGAGCGCGGGCGGGACGACTTTGGCCGTCTTGAAGGTGTTCTTGATCTTCTTTTTCTGCTTTTCAGTCATTTTTTGAGGTCCTTTCACGGAACGATTCTCAAATCTATTATAGAAAACGGCCGGTATTTGTCAAGCCGTTTCCCTGAAAAAACCGATCGCCGGGGCACCTTTGATTCCATTTGAAGTTTTGTAAAAATTTATACTTGCGTTATTGTTAATCATATGTTATAATAACATTCGCCGCGGTTTTAGACCGCTGGTTCGTAAGAAGAATCATTGTGGAGGACATATAAAATGGTAACTGCTTTCGGAATCATCCTGATTGTACTGGCGGCATTCCTTATCTTTGCCGTTCTGATGCAGTCCGGGAAGGACAAACGTCTGTCCGGCGCCATCGTTGGCGGGGCTGACACATTCTTTTCTAAAGGCAAAGCAAAGACAATGGACCGGATCCTGGACCGTCTGACCATCATCATCGGTTTCGTTTTCGCCATTGTTTGTCTGGCCATGTATCTGATCGTCGTCTAACGGTCGTTTGCTGGCAGAGCCAATCAGAGGAAGGCTTTTTGCCTTCCTCTTTTTCGAAACTGCACTTTCTTTCCGTCACTCTTTTTCTTATGGGGAGGAATTTCTATTATGGACAACATCATTTCCGAACTGTCGCTGATCGGGATCGTCCCGGTCATCAAGATCGATAACGCGGACGATGCGCTGCCGCTGGCCGAGGCCCTGATCAAGGGCGGGCTCCCCTGCGCTGAAGTCACTTTCCGCACCGACACGGCCCATGACGCCATCGCCGCTATGACGAAACAGTATCCTGATCTTCTCGTCGGCGCAGGCACGGTCTTGACGACCGAGCAGGTCGATTCGGCCATCGAAGCTGGCGCGAAGTTCATCGTCAGCCCCGGGCTGAACCCCAAAGTCGTTTCCTACTGTCAGGAAAAAGGCATACCGGTCGTGCCGGGCATCAACAACCCGACAGGCATCGAGCAGGCGCTGGAGCTGGGGCTTGACGTCGTCAAGTTTTTCCCGTCCGAACAGTCCGGCGGCATCAATATGATCAAAGCCATGTCCGCTCCCTACCCGAAAGTCAGGTTCATGCCGACGGGCGGGATCGGCCCGGCCAATCTGTTGAGCTATCTTTCCAACAAAAAGATCATCGCCTGCGGCGGATCCTGGATGGTCAAACCCGAAGTCATCGCCGCGCACGCGTTCGACGTCATCGAGCAGTCCGTCCGCGAAGCGGTCGACCTGATGCTGGGCTTCTCCCTGCAGCACATTGGACTGCAGGCGCAGAGCGAAGCAGAAGCTGACGCGCTGGCCAATGAGCTGTCTTCCGTCTTCTCTTTCCAGACAAAGAAAGGCTCCGCCTCCAGTTTCGTGGGAAGCGGGCTCGAGATCATGAATCATCCCGGCAGAGGCGCATACGGGCACATCGCCATCCATGCGAACAGCGTGGACCGCGCCGTGTATCACCTGTCCCGCCGTGGCGTCAAATTTGACGAGTCATCCGCTACTTACAACCCGGACGGATCCCGCAAGATCATCTATCTGGCAAAAGAGCACGACAGAGCAGGATTCGCATTCCATCTGACGCAAGACTGAGAGGCAAAAATATGAAAACTGTTTGTTTTGGCGAGATAATGGGGCGCATCTCCCCCATCGGTTATAAAAGATTCGTCCAGTCCGACCTGTTCGAGATCACCTACGGCGGAGGCGAGGCCAACGTGGCTGTTTCCCTTGCCAATTTCGGGAAAGACGCCGCCTACGTCACGAAACTTCCGGACAATGACATCGCGCAGAGCGCCATCCGTTCGCTGAGAGCGCACGGCGTAGACTGTTCCATGATCGTCCGAGGAGGCGAGAGGATCGGCCTTTACTACTGCGAAAAAGGCGCTTCACAGCGTCCTTCAAAAGTCATATACGACCGTAAACACTCATCTATCTCCACGGCGGAGTCTGGCGACTTCGACTGGAAAAAGATCTTCAGCGGCTGCGCATGGTTCCATTTCACCGGAATCACGCCGGCCCTTTCAGACAGCTGCGCCGCCATCACGGAAGAGGCGTGCAAAGCGGCTAAGGCTGCGGGCGTCACCGTTTCCTGCGACCTGAACTTCAGGAAGAACCTCTGGTCTTCCGAAAAAGCGGGACAGGTGATGGCACGTCTGATGCCGTACGTAGACGTCGCGATCGCCAACGAGGAGGACTGCGACAAAGTGTTCGGCATCAAAGCCGAGGGGACGGACGTAACAGGCGGCAAGCTGAACCGCGAGGGATATGAGCAGGTCGCAAAACAGCTTTCCGACCGTTTTGGCATCCCGACCGTTGCCATTACCCTCAGGACATCGATCTCGGCCAGCGACAACGTTTGGGCCGGTATGCTCTACCGCGACGGCAGATGCTTCTTCTCCAAAAGCTACAACGTCCATATCGTCGACCGGGTCGGCGGCGGGGACAGCTTCGGCGGCGGGCTGATCTATGCCCTCCAGGAGAACTACGAAAGCCAGGCAGCCATCGAGTTCGCCGTGGCGGCCTCTGCCCTCAAGCACAGCGTGGAAAACGATTTCAACGAAGTATCAGTCAAGGAAGTGCAGAATCTTGCGGCCGGCGACGGTACCGGACGCGTTCAGCGCTGACCGGCAGCAAAACAGCCGGGCGGCATCGAAAGGATGCCGCCCGGCTTTCTGTTTTCTATTCGCTTACTGCGGGATCTTCGGAAGGCATGCAAAGCCTGCCTTCAGATCTTCATCTGTCGGGATGGTGTCCGTCATCGTTTTGTCGTTGAACTGCTCGTAGGCTTTCAGGTCGAAATAACCTGTTCCTGTCAGACCGAAGACGATGGTCTTCTCTTCACCCGTCTCCTTGCACTTCAGCGCCTCGTCGATGGCTGCGCGGATCGCGTGAGAACTTTCCGGTGCGGGAAGGATGCCTTCGACACGGGCAAACTGAACGGCCGCCTCAAAGACGTCTGTCTGAATATAGGACCGCGCTTCCATCAGTCCCTCGTCATACAGTTCGGAAAGGACCGAACTCATCCCGTGGAACCGCAGACCGCCTGCATGGTTGGCGGAAGGAATGAAGCTGGAACCCAGCGTGTACATCTTTGCGAGCGGGCAGACGCGTCCGGTGTCGCAGAAATCGTAGGCGTAGACGCCTCTGGTGAAGCTGGGGCAGGACGCGGGCTCAACGGCGATGATCCTGTAGTCGGCTTCCCCGCGGAGCTTCTCACCCATGAACGGTGCGATAAGGCCGCCAAGGTTGGAACCGCCGCCGGCGCACCCGATGATGATATCGGGCTTTACGCCGTATTTGTCCAAAGCGGCTTTCGTTTCCAGGCCTATGATGCTCTGGTGCAGAAGGACCTGATTCAGGACGCTTCCAAGAACATATCTGTATCCGGGCGTCGAGGTCGCTACCTCAACGGCTTCGGAAATGGCGCATCCCAGGGATCCGGTCGTTCCCGGGTGTTCTTTTAAGATCTGTTTGCCGACGTTGGTCGTCAAAGACGGGGACGGCGTTACTTCTGCCCCGTATGTCCGCATGACTTCCCGGCGGAAAGGCTTCTGCTCATATGAGACTTTCACCATGAACACCTTGCAGTCCAGTCCGAAATACGAACATGCCATGGACAGCGCGGTGCCCCACTGGCCGGCTCCCGTTTCGGTCGTCACGCCGACAAGTCCCTGCTTCTTTGCGTAGTACGCCTGCGCGGAAGCGGAATTCAGTTTGTGAGAGCCGCTGGTGTTGTTGCCCTCAAATTTGTAATAGATCTTTGCGGGGGTCTGCAGTTTCTCTTCCAGACAGTACGCTCTTACCAGCGGGGACGGTCTGTACATTTTGTAAAAACTGCGGATCTCTTCGGGAATCTCGAAATAGGGCGTATCATTGTCCAGTTCCTGTTTGACAAGGTCAGCGCAGAAAACATGTTCCAGTTCCTCGGCCGTGCAGGGCTTTCCTGTTCCGGGATTCAGCAGCGGTGCCGGTTTCGTTTTCATGTCAGCACGGAGGTTGTACCATGCTGTCGGCATCTCTCTTTCTTCCAGATAAATCTTGTAGGGTATAGTTGCGTTCTTCACATTGGTTTCCTCCTTTTTTGTATTTTTTGCTTTGTGAATGAAACCGTTTTGCAACGATACAAGTATTATACGCCACGCACGCATATTTGTCAAATAGTTTTTTCACGGCGTTCCTGCTGATTTTTCGCAAATTTTTGACGGATTTTTGATTTTTCATTCAAAAAGAAGAAAAGGCCGGATTATTCCGGCCTTTCCCGTACTATCGTCCTCCCCGGTGACCGCCGCCGCCTGCGTGACCGCTGCTGCTGCCGCCTCCGCCGAAGCCGCTCCTCGAAGAGGAAACTCTTGTTCTCGTCGTGGTCGTGCCCGTATAGATATCGACCGATTCCGTCAGGTTCAGCTGTGAGAACTCGTCCAGCGGATAGTTCGTCGGCTTGACCTTCATCTTGTACGCTCTAACGATGTTCCCGCAGACGATGCCCGCAACACACGCGCCGATGATCAGACTGATGACGATCGTCTTGAACCAGTTCGTCGCGATATGCCCCTTAAAGGCGCGTCCCGCCATCCGGGTGAACGCGATCAGTCCGTCCGCAAGTCTGCCGCCCTTGATGTTGTCATAAACGTCATGGGCGTCCAGGATAAAATCGATCTCCTTGTCGCTGATCTTGCCCTCGGCGCTGCCGTACGTGAAAATATCGTAGTAGTACGTGCCGCCGCTCTTTTGCACCAGCAGGAAAACCAGGTTGTCCTCATAGTCCGGCTCATTAACGTACGAGTAACTGCCCGTCCGTAGGCCGATACAGATGTTCACGCCGTATTTTTCCCTGGCTGTCCGGATCTCTTCCGTGATGCTTTCCTTTTCGGTCTGCGTCAGGAATCCTTCCGGATCGTATACCGGCTCGCCGGTGTTGACCGTATACCCGTCCGCCTGCGCCGTCAGGCACAGAACGGCAGGGATAACGATACAGATGATCAGTATGATACAGAATGACAGTTTCTTCATCCGAACGCCAGACCTCCTATCAGGGAGCAGGCGACGGCGATAGGCACCATCGTACTTGCCGCCAGGATCGCCATCTTGCGCAGGCTGATCGGCAGTTCTCCGTAGATTTTACCCGTGTACCCGTTCAGTGCGAACGTATACACCTTGTCTTTCTTGTCCTTGTACGTTAAGATCCAGATCGGCATCAGGGTGTAATTCCAGGTGCTGTTCCTGACGTTGACCTTGACCTGATTGAGGCTTACCGTGTGGTACCCCTCCACAGTCTTTCGCAGGATCTGGCCCGTATACCTGTTCATTCTGTTCCGGACCTCGTCTCCGACGTCCTTCACGGAAAGGTCGCGCTTCTTGGCGACAAATCCGGACAGATACGCCATGGAGAAATCCTTGTGGACGTCCGCCGGATACGGCAAAACGCCCTCGAGCATTTTCTTGTCCGCCTCTGAAAGCGCGGACGTCACGATATCCTCGAAGTGGATCTCGCCCGCGCGGTGGATCTTAAAATGGGATGTTTCCGTATAGCGGTAGTCCCCCCGCCGGTAAGAGCGGGACTTGGTCGCGCTGCCGTCGGCGGTCCCTTTGATATCCGCGTCCGTCACCCAGAAAGGAAAATAAATGCCCCGGATCTGCTGCGCGTGCTCCTTGGAGAAAAAGTCGTTCGGCACGAATTTCTTGGAACCCGCCCACTTCAAAAAGATCTCTTCCGCCTTCTCCTGCGAGATCTGGAAAGGGATCACCTTTTTGGGGGCCATTTCCCCTGCCAGCTTGCCGACAAGGATAACGGGATTATGACAGTAATAGCAGTAATCGGCGGCCGTGCTCTCGCCTGCGACGATCTCCGCTCCGCAGTTGGGGCACTGGTAGGCATTCATATGAGAGGAGTACTCATCGTCAGCCTCAGTCCTCGGGGCTTCTTTGAATTCGGCTTCCTCTTCCAGCACCTCCTCCGCGTGGGCTGCCGTCGCTGTCGCGGCCAGTTCCGCCTCTGTGAATTCAGACAGGCAGAACTCGCAGCAGAATTTCTGCTTTTCCGCGTTGAACGTCAGGCCCGCGTCGCAGTTCGGGCATTGGTATGTGACTGTTCCGGCCATTGTGCTACCTCGGTTCGGTTCTTTTTATCAGTTCTTTTTCGTTCCGCATTCGGAGCAGAATTTCGCCCCCGGAAGGTTCTTTGCGCCGCACTCGGGGCAGAACCACGGCTTATCCTGCTGCTCAGGCTTCGGCTTTCCGCACTCCGCGCAGAACTTGCCCGTGTTGACGTGCCCGCACTCGCATGTCCAGCTGTCTTTGGCGGCCGGTTTCGGCTTGCCGCATTCGGCGCAGAACTTGCCTGTGTTGACGTGTCCGCATTCGCAGGTCCATCCGCCGGCCTTTTCAGCGGCCGCAGCCGCAGCCTGGCGCTTTTCAGCCTCGGCGGCTTCCTGCTGCATCTGGGCATTATTGGCGGCCGACGCGGCGGCCATGAAGTTGCCCGACGCGTTCATGCCCATACCCATGCCCATGAACGTCTGGGCGGTCCCGTTCGGGTTCTTGCCTGCGGATTCCATGCCCCTGGCCACAGCGCCCTGGACATATCCTTCGCGGACTTTCGCGTCTCCGAGCATCGCGCCCTGGTTGCGCATATTGATGAGCTTCTGGGATTCCTCGTCGTAAGACATGCTGGCCACGCCGACGCTGAGCACCTCGAAGCCGCGCATGCTCTTCCATTCCTCGTCCAGTTCCTGCGCCATGTACTGGGACAGTTCACGGGCTTTTGCCGTCACGTGGGAAATGCGGATGCCGTCCACGGACATCTGGTTCATGGCGGACTGGAGCGCAGCCAGGAATTCGGACAGATACTGTTCGTTGATGGTGTTGATGTCCACCCTGTCCGCGTTCTTCGGGATCACTTCCGCATAGAATTTCAAGGGATCTGTCACTTTGATGGAATAGGTCCCGTGCGCGCGCAGGAACAGTTCGGAATTGTAAAAGTCATCCCAGTACTGAACAGGTGTCTTGGTTCCGAATCTGATGCCTTTGATCTCCTGCAGGTTGACGAAGAAGATCTTCTGCGCGGATGACGGTGTTCCGCCGTACTTGATCCTTGAGAAAGTCTCCTTGAGAGCGTCTCCGAACTGTCCGTTGAACAAAGACGGAGCAGAACTCTTGTCGACCTTGTAATACCCTTCTTCCGCCGTATAGTCCACGACCTTGCCGCCGTCGACGAGCATCATGAACTGGTTCGGATACACATGGATGATGGAGCCGTTGGAGATGATATCCTCGGTCCCTTTCCTGTTGCCGTTCCGTTTGTCGTTCCTGCGGACGACGACACCCTTGGTGAACACCGTAGTGCCGCTCATGTTGTCCGCTTCCAGGATCTCGAGCCATGTGTCGGCGAGTCCGCCGCTGATAGCGTTGAGCGTTGCGCGAATGATTCCCATAATGATCTATCCCCTTCCCGATATGTATTGTTTTTGTGTTTTAAAAAAACCCGCCGTGCCGTGTAAGCAGAGAGAGAGCCCGCAGTATGTGCAGGTGGGGTCTCATTCCTTCTCATCACTGCTTCCAACGTCCTCGGGGTACGAGACAAGTCAATCGTATTCTTCCCCTCGGGAGGCCTGCAAAACAGAAAAGTTGATCTAGTGACCCCTATAATTTGTTGTAGGTCTATGAATCCGCTTATCACGAGCAAGGCAGGAAACGTTTTGGATTATGCGTCGTAGTCGACCTCGGAATTGAAGTAGTCGTCGAAGTAGTCCGCCACCTTGTCGAACTCCTCGTCGTCGTCGATGGTCACGAGCGTTTCCTCGTTGTTCTCGTCCAGTATGCTTTTCAAGATCACATACTCGTAAATCTCCTTGTCCTCTTTGCCGCTTTCCTCCGCGGGCACCATGGCATAGTACCTGACGCCGTCCAGCTCGGTCGTTCCGATCAGTTCGAATTCCGATTCGTTCCCGTCCTCATCGACCAGCGTATAACTGAGATTCTCGATCTCCTCTTCTTCGTTCTGCTGTTTCTTTTCCTCTGCCATTTCTGATTCTCCGTTTCATTTGGTTTCCAGATTTATTTTACAATAATCTGCTGCCGTTGTCAATCTCCGCGGGAATCTCATTGCTGATTTCAAGGGCAAAAATACGCCTGCCGCAAAAGAATGCGGCAGGCATATGTTTTGGCGGATCCTCAAAGCGACATAGACGCCAGATCCATATTGGAAAAGTTCTTGTACCAGACGAATGTCAGGACGATCCCGACGAGCAGGAAGACCAGGCCCGTTATCAGGATGCAGTTGCTGCCCCTTTTTTTGGCCGATCCCAGCTTGCGTGCGCGGTAGTCGGCATATTTCTCGTGCTTGAGTCTGCCCATCGGGACAAAGGCAAGGACAACGTTCCTGAGGACAAAGCCGATCCCGATAAGCGCGCCTTCACCGCTGATATAAAGGAATCCGGCAAAAAGCGTCATTAAGATTCCAGGGACGAAAAAGGCGTCTGCCAGGATCTGGACGTTGACCGCGGTGCTGTGCGCGAAAAAGCCTTTCGACCAGATGACGAGAAAACCGATCAGCAGTTCGACACCGACACATATCGCATATTTGATTATTACCGGTCTCTGCTTTTCCACAATATGCAACCACCCGTTTTTTACTTGAGCATCTGCTTGTACTTTTCCTCTTCGGCGTCGTTGCAGCGGACGAAATGTCCGGGAGCGATCTCGCGGAAAGAGGGCTGATCCACCGAATAGTCATGCTCGGCGATGGGATTGTATGTGATCCTGACGCGCTGTTTCTCGTATACGGGGTCAGGCAGCGGGATCGCGGACAGGAGCGAACGCGTGTAGGGATGCAGCGGGTTCTTGAACAGCTCGTCTGAATCCGCAAGTTCCACCATCTTTCCGAAATACATGACGCCGATGCGGTCCGAGAAGTATTTCACGACGGACAGATCGTGCGCGATGAACATGATCGTCAGTCCGAACTGATTGCGAAGATCGTTCAGAAGGTTGATCACCTGCGCCTGAATGGACACGTCGAGCGCGGATACGGGCTCGTCGGCAATGATGAGGCTCGGGTTCATGATGATCGAGCGCGCCACGCCGATACGCTGCCGCTGTCCGCCCGAGAACTCGTGAGGGTAACGGTCCGCGTGCTCGCGCACAAGACCTACCATCTCAAGTATCTCGTATACTCTGTCGGTGATGTATTTCTTGTCTTTGACGCCGTTGATCACAAGCCCTTCGGCTATGATGTCGCGTACGGTCATACGGGGATCGAGAGAGGCGATCGGGTCCTGGAAGATCATCTGGATCTCGTTGACGAGTTTGCTCTTCTTCGCCACGCGGACCCTGGCATTCTGCTCTCTTTTGAGCTCCTTGATCTTTTCCTCGTCGCCGGCAGCCGCGCTTATCTTTTCGGCATATTCCGCGTCGATCTCCTTGACCAGTTCTTCGGAATACTGCTTGTCCACCTCGCTAAGGTCCTGCTTGGCTTCCCTGATGAGCGTCCGGTTCTTGGCGACGACTTCGTCGAGTTCCTGGCGGATCTTCTGCTCTTCAGCCCGGATCTCAGCCTTTCTGGCTTCGTCCGCGCCCTTTTCTTCAGCGCCGAGCGCTTTCAGTTTCTTGGCTGCCTCCTCGCGGGCATTGCTGATGGCGTCCTTGTAGGAACGTATTCCCGCGCCGATCCTGCGGCCTTTGAAATAAACGTTCCCAGAAGTGATATCATACAGTTTGATGATCGAGCGGCCGGTCGTCGTTTTTCCGCACCCGGATTCTCCCACGAGCCCGAACGCTTCACCTTTTTTGATCTCGAAGCTGACGTCGTCGACGGCTTTCAGATCCCTATGTCCCAAGCGGAAATACTGACAGAGGTGCTCCACTTTCAGAAGGACTTCCTGATTATTCTCCATGGCTGCCTCCTCTTTCTTTCATTCTTTGGATCCGGTCGGTAATGATCTTGGGGATCTCTACCTTCGGCGCATTGGGATGGAGCAGCCACGTTGCCGCGAAGTGAGTCGGCGAGACCTGGAACATCGGAGGCTGCAGCTCGTAGTCTATCTTCATCGCATATCTGCTTCTCTCCGCAAATGCATCTCCGACTGGCGGATAGATCATATTCGGGGGCGTTCCGGGGATCGCGTCCAGCCTTTCATTGGTGTCAAGGTCAGGCATGGAGGACAGCAGCGCCCAGGTGTACGGATGCTGCGGATTGTAGAAGACCTCTTCAGCCGTGCCGTACTCTACGATCTTTCCGGCATACATAACGGCGATACGGTCCGCCATATTCGCGACGACGCCCAGGTCGTGCGTGATGAAGATAATAGACAGATTGTGTTCGCGCTTCAGTTTGTTGATCAGTTCCAGGATCTGGGCCTGAATGGTCACGTCAAGCGCTGTCGTAGGCTCGTCGCAGATCAGGATGTCCGGGTTGTCCGAGAGCGCGATAGCAATCACGATACGCTGCCGCATACCGCCGGAGAACTCGAACGGATACTGTCTGTAACGGAGTCTCGCTTCCGGGATGCCAACCTCGTCCATCAGCTTGATCGCCTTTTCCTTGGCGACCCGCTTGGTCAGGACATAGACGACCTGAGAGGCCTTGCCCTTCAGGAAGTCGACGATCTCGACGCATCGTTTGTCCACATCGAACTTGTCTGCGGCGGCAACGTCAGCCGAGAACCTGTCCATCACGCGCTTGAGGACGGAAACGATGGATTCGATCTGCGTTTCCGGCTCGATGATAGACTTCGGGATGACTTTCCAGTCGACATTCTTTCCTTTGGCGATCAGGGCTTCCCGTTTGGCTGTCTGACGGGCGAAGCGTTCCTCTTCCTTGGGATTGTTCTTCAGGTAGAAGAAATATTTCTGGATCTCTCTTTCCAGCGCGCCGCCCAGCGTGAACGCCACTGTATCCTTTATGACGGCAAGCGGGTCGATCGCTGCAAGGACGCTCTCGTTCACTTTCTTGCACCAGGCTTCAGCCTCCTGCGACGTGAACTGTCCCGCCTTATAGAAATCGATCGCCTGCTGGATGGTCGAAACGGCGTTCTTCTTGTTTTCGATCGTTGTGTCGAATGAATACTGTACCGCGATCTTGACAAGCGCGATAAAGGAATTCATGTAGTCCTCGTTGAGGTACTGCAGCGCCATTTCGTTCGCCTCTTCAGCGGACATCTGGCTGAGATCGCTGCCGGGGTGCTTGTATACGTAGTAACCGATCCTGAAGAAATTGTACGGTGTCCTGTCCAGCAGTCCCTGCGCCGTCTTCTCGAGCGCCTTGATCGCCTCGATCGTTTCAGGAGCCGCCTCGTTCATCGAAGCGCCTACGCCGAACAGTTTTTTGATCGAATCGGAAAACTTGATCTTGGACTTCTCTTCGCGAATGGCCTTTTCAAGATCGGCGAGATGCGACTTGAGGGTCTCCGCACTGGTCGAGACGAAATACTTGTCTTCGATCCTCTTGAGATTGCGTTCGATGGCGCTGAGCGAACCGACGACGTCGATCTTCTGCCTCTTTTCCATCATGAACAGGAAATCCTCGATGGCTGCGATCATTTCCTCTGCGGCGGTATGTGAGGCGTTGTAGCTGTTTTCAAGCTTGATAGCCTGAATGTTGAAATCATCGAACGTTTTGATGTATTTGTCGATCTCCTCGTGCGAGACGGTCTTGTCCGGCTGCAGGTCGATCGCCTTTTTCATCTTTTCGGACAGGATGGCAAGCGTCTTGTTGAACGTCGCGCGGCCTTCCTTGCGGTTCGCCTTGTTCTTCAAGAGCATTGCCTCCGTGATCTGCTTGCCGATCCGCATGATCGGGTTAAGAGAGGACATAGGATCCTGGAAGATCATGGCGATCTTGTCGCCGCGGAGCTTGTGCATCTCCTCCTCGGGAATACGGACAAGGTCCTGGCCGTCATAGAGGATCTCTCCGCCCTCATGGATGGCATTGACTGCGGAAATACCCATGATGGCCTTGGACGTAACCGACTTCCCGGATCCCGATTCGCCGACGATCGCAAGGGTCTCCCCTTTGTACAGATCGAAAGAAATATCACGAACCGCCTGAACCTTTCCGGCGTCTGTACGGAAAGAGATCTTCAAATTATTGACTGATAATTTGACTTCTTTATCCATGCTTATTCCTCCGATCCTCTGAGCGACGGGTTGAACGCGTCACGCAGACCGTTGCCGAACAGGTTGAAGCTGAGCATCATGAGAACCAGGAACAAACACGGGAACAGCGCCACATATCCGGCGTTCGCCATGATGGACTGCTGGCCTGCTGCGATCAGCGTACCGACACTGGTCGTGTTTCCTGCTTCGAGGTTGATGATACCCAGGTACGAAAGACTGGTCTCTGAGTAGATCATATAAGGAATGGCAAGCGCGATGCTCGTAACGATGGTGCCGAGGCCGTTCGGGAAGATATGTCTGCCCATGATCCTCGCGTCGCTTGCGCCGAGCGTTCTTGCGGCAAGGACATACTCCTGATTCTTGAAACGGTAGAACTGCATACGGGTCGTTCCCGCCATGCCTATCCATCCCGTCGCAAAGAATGCGATGAACAAGACGATCGCCTGGCTTGTCGATCCCATATGATACTTGAGCAGCGTGATGACGATCATCGTCGGGATGGAGCCGAGGATCTCGGAGATCCTTTCCATGATAAGGTCGGTCCTGCCTCCGTAGTAGCCTGCAATCGAACCGTAGATCACACCGACGATAAAGTTCACGATCACCACGATAGACGCGAAGATGAACGAGAACCTTGCGCCGTATGCAAGGCAGGCGAATATGTCTTTTCCTGTCTGGGTGGTCCCGAACAGGAACAACGGTTCCGTGATCCCGTCTTTTAAAACCTGCGTGTGCTGATAGATATAATACTCGTAATACTCGGCTCTTACCTCGATACCGCCGTCGACTTTACGGCCGTATACGTAGAAGTACTGGGTGCCGTCCTCAACGAAGCCGTTTTCGCCTTCGATCCTTGAGGAGTGGTAGTCAGCCATCAGGTTCGTGGCATTTCCCGCCTCGCATTTCCAGTAATTGGGAATGATGTTGCCGTTCGCGTCGGGTTTGGGACGGATCGTCGCGGCAGCAGGGTTTTCTACCTTGTAATAGATATTGGCGTCGTATTTGTTTTTCTCGAGCGTAGGTCTGTCCGAGTAGGCGACGATGGGATACAGCACCTGTATGCCCGTTTCGTCCTGATACCGCTGGATGTCCTCATACTCGGCCTGCGAGATGATCTTGTACTTTCCGAATCCTACGCCGTAGTAGGTGTTGTACCGGTACGTATAGTTGGACCCGTCTTCGCTGATGGTGACCTCGCCGCGCTTGATGATGTCTCTTCCGGTCTCGTCGGCCAGCGCTTTATCCTTTAGATAGCCGACATAGTTCGTGTCTTTTACCCTGTAGCCGTCCCAGAAATCAGCGCCGTTGTCTGCAAACAGGCTGAGTTTCGGGGTTACGTACGCATACATCATATCGTAGTATAACGGCCGGAAGGGTGTGAAGAAAGGAGCTGCGATCGCGAAAAGCACCAGGATCGCTATCACGATGCCGCCTACGACAGCGCCCTTGTTCTTGCTGAAGCGGCGGAAAGCGCCCTGGAAATAGGACACGGGCTTCGTCTCGAATTTGCTGTCATGGCTTAGGTCGTTTCTTGTTTCGAACTGGAACTTCTCAGCGGGGATGTCATTAAAGTTCACTTGATACATCATACTTCGCCCCCATTCTGAATCTCTGATCGATGAATCCGTAGCTGATATCGATCACGATGCCTGCAGCAAGGCTGACCAGCGTGTAGAATCCGGACAGCAGCATGAAAAAGTCGTAGTCCTGGAACGTGATCGAGTTCAGGTACAGTCCGCCGACGCCGTTGATACCGAACATTTTTTCGATGATGAGCGATCCGGACAGCACCGAGATGAATTCACTTAAGATCGACGGGAAAATGACGACCATGGAGTTCCGCATCGCATGACGGAAGATCGCCTGTCTCTTCGTCAGACCCTTTGTCCTTGCCAGGAGCATGAATTCACCCGTGAGCACTTCGGAAAGCTCCGCACGCGTATACCGCGCATACCCGGCGATGGATCCGAGACACAGGGCGAATACGGCGGGAATCATGGAGCGGAAGACTTCCCAAGTGAAGTAGTCGTTGCTCGTCGACATCGTCAATGGGAACCAGCCCAGTTTAAAGCAGAAAACGTACTGAAGCATCAGCGCCATGACGATGCTCGGCACTGAGATCAGCAGGATGATGATCACGTTGATGACCTGGTCCTGCCATTTGTTCTTCTTCAGCGCCGCCAGAATACCCAGACCCAGACCGATCGGAACGCCGATGAGAGTCGAGTAGATATTGATCAGGATTGTGGGAGGCAGGTGGCTGACGAATACTTTCCATATGTTCATATTGAGGTATTCGCCGTAGGTGGTCACGATACCGAAATCACCCTGGGTCACGATCCTCTTGATATATAATCCGAACTGGATAAATATCGGTACTCTGTCATATGTCCAGACGCCGTTCTCTCCCTCCTGGATATTGGTGATCCAGCCACGTCCTTCAAGGGTCTTCATGACGACTTTTGGATCCTGACCCGGAAGTGCGGTGGTAGGGATAGGCAGGAGCTTGATCAGCACGAAGCTCATCGTAAAGATGATGAAAAACGTGAATATCATCAAGCCCAAGCGCTTTGACACATATTTAAACATGTACATAGGTATTTCTCCTCTGCATAATTGTTTCACGGTAATTTCGGCCCCTTGGATCCGTCTGCGGTCCGCAAGGCTGCCGGCATCCTTATCCCTTTTAAGGACTTTTGGAAAAAACTTTTTGAAGGTCTGTATCAATAATATAGATCTTTAAAAAGGCTTTTCCCGGCCGGAACCGCCAAAGCCAAACCGCGGGTGTTCCGCGCTTTTTAGAAGCAGTTCGAAAAAAGAGGCGATATAAATGAGCAAATCAGCGGTGAGCACTTTGGCTCACCGCCGTTTGCATTAGTTAGTTAACCAGTTGAGCGCTTGCCCAAATAACTATTGATTATTCAGACTTCTTGTACTCTGCGGACAGGTCGTTGTTGTTTGCTGCAACGTATGCGGCCCATTCAGCATCGGTATAGTTAACTTCCATGTATCTCAGTCCGCCGAAGCCCATGAAGGTGTGCTCGTCTTCAGAGATGTAGGAGAACTTAGCGCCAAGGAAGGATCCGCCGGAGTCAGCGATCAACATGACGGAACGGCTTTCCTTGATGGTGAGTTCCTCAAGAGCGGAGAGGATCATAAGCCTTGCTTCAACAGGAGCATAACCTGCGCCCCAGTTGTATGTCTTGGTCTGATTCTCTGTTTCTGCCAGACCGTTGAGGCAGAAGAACCAGTTCTGGACGCTCATCGTGATCGTCTCGCCTGCGCCGGCATAATCACCAGCAGGCATTGTGAGGGTCATATCGATGGCGGAAGTATCCCAGTACATATGGTAGTTCAAGCTGTCTTCCGGGTTGACGAACGCGCCGATGATATCGAACGGGTTGAATGCGTTGCCGGAGAAGCCGTAACCGAAACCGATCTGCGTTGCGCCGGAGCGGAATGCGTCAGCCCACTTGGAACCGGCGGATGCGTCGAACACAACTTTGATCTTGCCTTCGAGCGCTGTGCCTTCTGTCAGACCGTCAAGGACGCCCTGCAGGTAGTTGGCACGGAATCTCTGCTTATCTGTATCGGTGGTTGCGCCGTAGATGAGCGTGATGTCTTTGGAGCTGTCATATCCATACTTTTCGGGATCAGCGAGAAGGATGTCGATAGCTTCCAGCATCTTCTGCTTAGCAAGCGTCGGGTTGTAACCCGTCAGCGAGTCATAAGCTTCGTTGGTGGTCAGACCGGAGAGATCGCCGCCGGACCACTTGCCGTCAGAACCCTGGGTAAAGCCGTATGCGCGGAGGATGCCCTCTTTTGCAATGGTTGTGTTGCGGTACTGACCGCCGTCAGCCAGCTCAGGAGAGTTCTCGATGTCATAGTAGTAAGCGACGTTCAGAAGCCCGAAGCAAGGAATTGCGGATCCGGGCCAGATCTTTTCAACGATGTCGCTTCTGTTGAGCGCAAGGTTGAATGCATGTCTGAATTCCTGGATTGCAAGGATACCGTTGTTGTTCTCACTCTCTTTCAGCTTGTTCAGGTTGCTGTACAGCTGCATGCCGAACGTACCTGTGCTGGTGGAGGTGAAGTAAACGTATTTGGAGTCAAGGTAATCAGCTACGTTCTCAGTCTGGAGAGTAGCGTCATCGTATGTGCCGTTCAGGAAGCCCATCCATCTGGTGGAGAACTCTTCGACCTTGCGGCAGTTGATGGCGGTGATGTTGTACTGATTCTTGTACTGTTCAAGATTCCAACCGTACCAGTTCTCATTCTTGACGAGCTTGTAGTGGGAACCAGCCTCAAACTCAGCAAGTTTGTAAGCGCCCCAGCTGGCAGTCGTTTCAAGAGAGGAGTTGTAGTTGGATGTCCAGAGGGTCGCGCCTTCAGCAGGAGCGATCTTGCAGGACTCGTATTTAGCCTGCTGAACCAGCGGCAGGCTGGAGAGGTAGTAAGGAGCCCAGACAGAAAGGCTGCCGTCATCCTTCAGGAAGGAGAAAGCTTTGTCAAGGCAGATAACGATAGCGTTTTCGCTCTCGATCGCATAGATACCGACATTTTCCCACTGAACGTCACGTTCTGTGTTCTCAACGTAGATTGTAACGTACTGAGCATACGGGTCTCCTACTTCGATATATCCACCCATGGATGTATAGGTATCAAACACAGCCTTAGCAGTGAAGGCATCGCCTCCAACATCTGGAACATCGTAAGTAGTCTCATCTGTAATAGGCAACCACTGGGGAGCCTCATTGCCTTCTGCATCCACATAGCCCTCTGCGCCCCATAAGGCCCACACATCAACATAAAGGGTTTTCCCAGCATCAATGGCTTCCTGGTTGCTTCCGTAACCAAGGCTTGCAACAGTATTGTAGGTCCCTTCTTGGTTCTGGAAGAAGTAGGACTTAGAGTTGTGGATCTTCAGGGTGTCATAGTAGGTGTTGGCACGGTAGTTCATGAAAGCCGGGTCAAGCAGCTGCTTCATGGAATACTCGAAGTCAGCAGCTTTGATGGCTGTGCCATCGTCCCACTTCAGGTCGTTACGAAGAGTAATCTTCCAGGCATAACCACCTTCAGCTTTCTGTTCAGCTGTGTAGCCCCACTTTGCATCAACAGTCGAGGTCACGTCCTCGAGCTTTGTTGCTGCGGAGTAGTTAACGGTGTAAGCGCCGGGAACGATGCCAGCCTTATTGATCGTTCCGTCTTCGTTGTACTTCTTGTCGTTTTCGAACTTGTAATCGTACTCGAAGAAGGAAGAGCCGATATAACCCAGGATCTGGGTATCATTGTTATCGACATAGGTGAACTCGTTCCAGTTGCTAGGCATTACGGCCGTGGTCGTATTGTACTCAGCCTGTTTGATGGAAGCGGCAGGTGTATTAGGACCCTTTGGGCCGCATCCAACGAACATACCGACTACCATAACCAAACCCAAAACCAATGCGGTCATGGATGTGAGTCGCTTGTTCATAGTGTTTTTTCCTCCATTATTAATAAATAAATTATTTCTCTTCACTCTCCGCAGAGCGTCTTTTTGCAATCGTGATGCCAGAACCTGCACAATCGTGCAAAAAAGACTCCGCGAAAAAATGGATTATGAAGTCAAGTAATAAGTGGCGTTTTACCTATATAGGTGGATTATATCACAGAAAAAAACGCTTGTCAACAGTTTTATTGTCTGTTGTATTTCTTGAAAACCGGTCAAAAACCGAAGATTTTTCGCCACGTTCTGCCTCTTGCTTTTTACGAACCGGCCTTTATGCGCCCGGCAACGTCCCGGACGGTCTTCTCCATCTCGTCCCAGTGCGAAAGCATCTCCTGCGCCAGTTTCATCTGGTTCCTGGTCCGGACAAGATTGTGATCGGGATAGTCGATCTTGAAATACTTGTCCCCGCAGAGATAATCGTCAAGGAACCTGGCCGTCAGCTCCACCGTCATGGAAAACGCGCCCAGGACCATGGAATCGATCTCTTCACTGCTCAGCGCAGGCGCGACCTGCCCGATGAAGCCTTCCGTGAAAGCTTTGAACCGGCTCATATCCAGCCGCACTTTATCCAGAACCGGATCATCCTCAGCCGCCGTGATGGCAATGAAGCGGATCGCGTCTCCGAAATCGAACATGGGAAGTCCCGGCATGATGGTGTCAAGGTCGATGACCACGAGGGGCTTGCCCGTTCCAATATCGAAAAGGACGTTGTTGGACTTCGTGTCGTTATGGGTGACGCGGATCGGCAGCCGGCCTTCGGCCTGTTTGACGGACAGCTCGCATGCCTTTTCCTCCACGCTGCCTAAGAAGTCGATGATGTCCCTGACCTGCTCGACGCGGCCGGCCGGATCTTCTTTCACGTCCTGTGCCAGTTTGTCCATCCTGGCGCGGGTATTGTGGAAATCCGGGATCGTTTCATAGAGGGTCGATCCGTCAAAACCCGCTAAAAGCATCTGGAAATGCCCGAAAGCGTATCCGGTATTGGTGATCATTTCCAGACTGATGTTTTCGTCCGTCTTCTTATGAGGCAGATAATCCGTTACGCGCCAGAAAGCGTTTTCCTTGTCGTAAATGAAATTGCGGCCGTCTTTCGTTTCATAGAATCGCAGCACTTTTTCCTGCGGGAAGTTCTTTTCGATGTAGCCGTTGACCCGCCTGATGTTATCCATCAATTCCTCAGGCTTTTTAAAAACGAACGTGTTGATCCGCTGGAAGATGTATTCCTTTTCGCTGCCGCAGTCTTGGTACTTGACGCGGAGCGTCGTGTTGATGTTCCCGGTCTTGACAGGTGCATACTCTTTCATCTCGCCGGCAAGACAAAAGGCCTTTCCGACTTCCCTCACCGTTTGCGCATTCAGTTCGCCCATGGTTGTTTTCCTTCCTTTTTAATATTATTCTCCGTACAGAATATCCGTCAGGATGGTGTTGCTGACGTAAAAGCCTTCCGGCGTCAGCGCATATCTGTCTTTGTCCTTTGCCATATGCCCGGACGATACGTACGGCTTCATCCGTTTCTCATAGGGGCCGAAGGACATGCCCGTCCGTTCTTCGAACGTTTTTTTCTCCACGCCGTCGCACAGCCGCAGCCGCATCATCAGGTACTCGCGTGCCGCGTCAGGGCCGTCCGGTTTCTCGTCCTCGCATACCGCTTCCGGATCAGCCAGGTATTCCGCCATATCTTTCCCGTGACAGAACCGTGTTCCGCAAAAATATGAGTGGGCGGAAAGACCGAACCCGAGATACGGATCCATGTTCCAGTATTTCATATTGTGGGCGCATCTTCTGCCCGGCTTCGCAAAATTGCTGATCTCGTACTGCGAAAGCCCCGCGTGTGCAAGGATCCGGATCGCGTCCATGTACATCGACCGCTCCTCGTCCTCGTCCGGCAGGTCGAGTAAGTCCTGTCCGTCGCCGAACGGCGTCCCGGGTTCCAGGATCAGGCCGTAGGCGGACAGGTGGTCCGGTCCCAGTTCGCACACCTGTTCCAGCGTTTTTCTGAAACTGTCGCGCGTCTGTCCGGGAATACCGAACATCAGGTCCGCTGATACGTTGTCAAAGCCCGCTTTCCTTGCGGCAAGGAACGCTTCTTTTCCCTCCCTTGCCGTATGGATCCTGCCAAGCAAGCGGAGTTCCTCGTCGCAAAAACTCTGCAGGCCGATGCTGAGCCTTGTCACGCCTCCGTCCCGCAGCCTAGAAAGGCTGTCCGGCGTCACGGTCCCCGGGTTGCATTCGGCGCTGATCTCAGCGTCCGGGAGCAACCGGTAGTTTTCCTTTATGCACCGGATGATCCCGCAAAGCGTCTCCGGCGGGACCAGCGTAGGCGTGCCGCCGCCGAAATAGACGGTGTCTACCGCATACCCGTCCGCGGACGGGGCCCGAAACCGCAGTTCCCTTAAAACAGCTTCGGCATACGCCTCTATCTCCCGGCACGACATGCCGGCAAAAGACGTAAAATCGCAATAGAGGCATTTGCGCCTGCAGAACGGGATGTGTATGTACAGCCCCAGTTCCTGCCTATTTTTCATCGTCGTCAAGCCGCAGGACCGCCATGAAGGCTTCCGGAGACACCTGGACGGACCCGAGCTGTCTCATCTTCTTCTTGCCTTCCTTCTGCTTCTCCAGCAGTTTCTTCTTACGGG
>JAFSSK010000055.1 GCA_017451045.1 Clostridia bacterium | reverse complement strand
TTCATCGTGCCGTCCGTGAGCGTGCCGGTCTTGTCAAGGCATATGATATCGATCCTGGACAGATTCTCCAGCGAATACAGTTCCTGGATCAGCGTCTTCTTTCTGGTCAGCGATGCGATGGATACCATCAGGGCGACTGACGTCGTAAGGACCAGGCCTGAGGGGATCATGCCGATGCCGAACGATCCGCCCGTCAGCGCGATAAGACCCCATGTGACCGGGTCGTCGATCGTCAGCGTCAGGCCGTTCCAGATGCTGGGGTCCCCGCCCGTCTTGATGATCTTGAGCACCAGCGTCGCGACGATCGTGGCGAACACGACGCCGAGCGCGACCGTCAGCACTTTGACGATCTTCATGATGGAGGACATCAGTTCCGATTTGTGTCTGGCGCCGCTCTTGACCTTTCCGGTCAGCTGCGCGGCATAGGTCTCGCTGCCCGTTTCCGTCACGATGCAGCGTGCGTCTCCCACGATCACGGACGAACCCGAGTACACAAGGTCTCCGGGGCGCTTCTTGACGTGGTCCGCCTCGCCGGTCAGCATGGACTCGTCCACGGATACTTCGCCTTCCTTGACGACCATGTCGGCGGTCGCCTGCTCGCCGGGGCTCAGAAGGACGATGTCGTCGATGACGATCTGCTCGGCGTCGATCAGCTCGGTCTTTCCGTCTCTTACGACCTTGCTCTTGGTCGTCGTCACGATCTTCAGGCTCTTGATGACCTTGAGGCTGTGGATCTCCTGCGCCGATCCGATCCCGATGTTCATGATGGCGGGCACCAGGAAAACGAATTTGGAGAATCCGAAATACTGGTTGACGATGTCTTCCCTGCCGATCGCGTTGAAATAAATCATGAAGAAAAGGAACATGGACGCGATGGTGAGCAGGACCAGGTTGAAGAATGTGAACAGGTTGCCGGCGATGATCTGCGCCGTACTCTTCGTACTGTCAGACCCCGACTGGTTGCCGTACCCGTTTTCGGTCCTTACGCGTACCTGCTCCGCGTTAAGGCCTTTTTCGATATCCGTGTCGATCCGTTCGATCGGTCCGCGGACTGTCTTTTTCTTTGCCATATTAACCTCGATGATCCGGGATAATCCCGTATTTTTTTAATCCTTGCAGCGAAGAATAACGCTGCGCTCTCCGCCGTTTTCAAGAAGCTCCGTATAGGATTCCTTCCCTGCCTTCAGCTTCAGTTCGGCGCTAAGGCCTTCCGGGACGCGGATCGTAAACGATATGGTCCCGTTCTCCCTGCGCCAGGCGCATCCGACGTCTCCCTCTGCCAGCCGCTGCGTGCATTTTGCATAGTCCATGTCCGCGGGACAGTAAGGCTCGATAGAAACAGGCGTTTTGCGGCTCCTGTCCACCGTGATGCCGCCGATATGTCTGTACAGGAAGCCGTCGGGAGACGCGAACATGCAGTGGTCGCCGCTCCCGCCGAAATCCAGAAGCTCCGTCAGCGTCGTCCGTCCGTCGGACAGCATGTGGAGCTGTCCGGGATAGCCTTCCACCGTCAGCATCCTGTAGGCAATATCCGGTCTTCCCATCGCGCACAGCACTTCGTAGATGCGCCGCAGGCCGAGGATCCCGACAAATGGATGGTACGCGTGTTCCTCGATCTCGCGCAGAAGCGCCTTTTCGGCCGTCTTCCTGTCTTTGCCGTCCACAAGGTCCTCTGCCAAGATCATCGTCTGCAGGAACTGACCGCCGGACGCGAAACGTCCCGTTTCGGGATCGTAATATTTCTTCATGAGCGCGTCTTTCGCCCGGGCCCTGCATGCGAAGAACCGCTTTGCGTCCTCTTTGTGGCCTGTCAGTTCCGCGATCTCTGCCGCGAGCCGCAGCGTCTGGGCGTAGAACAGCGTCGCCGCGAAGGGCGGATTCTGCCTGTGGTCTTCCCCGCCGGCCTTGAAAGCCACCATCTCCTGGCCGTCTGGCCTGTCCGGCGTGCACCAGTCTCCGAACCAGCAGGGCGGGATCATGCCGTCCTTTTCCGTGGAGATGTAGTACTCCGTATGGTCTTTCAGCGTATCGTAATGCTTTTTCAGCAGTTCCAGATCCCCGTAGCGGTCGTAGCAGTCCTTCAGGATGACGGGATAGGCCAGGTTCCAGTCGATGGATGTCGAATCCGGTCCGTACGTGGGGCACAAAAACGCGATGTACTTGTGATCGGGATTGCGGCAGATCCTGAGATCGTCCAGCCAGTCCCGGTAAAGCGATTGCATATCGAAATTGTAAATGCTCGCCTCGCTTGCGGCATAGGCGTCTCCCAGCCACCCTTTGCGCTCGTCGCGCTGCGGGCAGTCCACGGGCACGCCCTGCAGGCACGCCAGCATCGTGCGCACGTACATGCGGTGCAGCTCGTTCAGGTCCTCCCTGCCGCACTCGAAACTGCCTGACGGCGCCACGTCCGAATGGATCACGAGGCTTTCGACCTTTTCAACGGCGATATCCGCCGAGGAAAGCGTCAGGTCCATATACCTGTATCCGTGCCAGGTGAACCTGGGGGAAAGGACGACGGAGCTGTCGTCCGCCAGGATGAACGTATCCGTGCACATCGCCCTGTTTTCCGAATGGGTGTCCAGCGTGCCGTCGGGTTTTTGAAATTCCGCGTGCCGCACGACGACCCGGTCTCCCTTGCGTCCCTTTACGTAAAGGCGCGGGATGGCGGCGCCGTTCTCGCCGAAGTCATAGACCGTTTCCGTTTCCAAGATCTTTTTTGCCGCGACAGGCGCAAGGACTCTCTCGATGCACACGGGCGGCGCCTCACGTTTTGTCAGGATCCCGCCGGGAGCCTCCACGACCGCCGCGTTCCGCCAGTCCGATGTGCTGATACCCGGTTTGTCCCAGTCCTTCGGCGCGCGGGACAGATCCTGCGTCTCGCCGTCGTACACGCAGGACTCCGTCACATTCCCGTCGGCGATCTTCCAGGTCTCGTCCGTCAGCACGGATTCCGTCTTCCCGTCCGCATACCGCAGCGAAAGCTCCGCGATCATACGCGGATTGCCGTACCAGTGCTGCTGCCAGCCCCAGTATTTGGGATTGCCGGTGAACCAGCCCGGGCCGATCTCGGCGCACAGGCAGTTTTCGCCTTCGCGCAGAAGAGCCGTCACGTCGTATTCGTCATATTTGATCCTATTCTCGTAATCCGATACCAGCGGCGCCAGCGCGACGTTTTCGTCCGGTTCGGTGCCGTTTATATAGACGTGGTAGAACCCGAGCCCCGCGATGGAGAGAACGGCCTTCTCAAGGCCTTTTAAAAGCGCCAAGTCCTTTCGCAGGATGAAGGAGCCCCTGCGCGTGGGATCTCCCACGCCAGAAAGCACCTGCTCCTTGAATTTGTTCAGTTCCTCGTTGCTCAATCTGACGGAGGAATGGCGCCCCGTCTCGCCGGCCGCAAAGCCGATCCATCTGGCTTCGTTCAACATCCGAATCCCCGCTTTCCGCTTGCAGCTGCGCTGCTTATTTGCTGTTGAGAATTATAGTTTTTTTCAAAAAATATTATTTTACAGGATCATTTCCCGCAATTCTTCCTTTTTTCGTTCAGCACGTTCAGAAGCCTTCTCGCGACGGGGTTCTCCGTACGGATGTCCAGCGTGCTGATGAGGTAGCGTTTCCCCATATACTCCTTTTCGGCCAGGACCATCGCCTCGCTCTTCACCTCGGTCGAGTTCCACTCGTCCCATCTGGCGTCTGCGCCGGTCAGAAAGGGCTTGAAATGATCCGCCCGGAACGTCAGGCTGCAGATCGGTGCCATCCTGTCCGCCTTTTCGTCATACCAGTTCTTGAAGTCCATCGGCCTGAAGGCGTCTGCCAGCGGCCCGTCTTCGGCCACGGACACGAAATAGGACGGTCCCATCGGCATCTCGCTGACGACCACGTGCTCCCCGGCGATATCGTACTCGCCCTTTGTCAGTCCCGTGACCCATACGGTGTCCTTGTCTTCCGGGACGTCTGCCTGCCTGGCGAAGACCTCGACCGTCTGCTCTGCGTAGGTAATGACCGTCTGTCCGTCTTTGAGGACGGCGCGCAGCGTGAACTGCTCCCTGTCCTCGACGTTTTCGATCACGGCGGACGGCGTCGCCACGTATACGCTCGTCAGGGGCTTGCTCCGCCCGCTGACGCTCCCCTTCCGCACAACTATTCCATTGCTGTCCAGCAGTTCGAAAAGGATATCGTACCGGGCGCTTGTGTCCGTGTCGTTGCACAGGTACAGCTCCGTTTTGATCTCCTCGCCGGCATAGTACGAAAGCCTGTCGGTGCGCAGGGACAGCATGACCGGCTCCAGCGCGTCGCGGTAGGCGAAGTAGGCCGGTTTCGGGTTCCGTTTGAAATCCATGATGGTCTTCATCCACCCGTTCGGCCATGCGTCGATGAACAGATGGACGGCGATGGTAGCCATGTCCGGATTGCGCCGGAAGGCTTCCGTCATCATCCTGATCCCGTCCGCCTGATGCTGCTG
>JAFSSK010000054.1 GCA_017451045.1 Clostridia bacterium | reverse complement strand
CCATATCCGTGAAAGTCCTGGCGCTTCTTGTTCGTTACGAACTGAATGTAATCTTGGACGTGCTTGACGGTGAAATCTTCCATGTGGACTTTTCCATACATAGGAATAAGATGCTCATCGATTACTTTCTTGTAGAATGACAGCGTTCCGGGGGCGAGCGTCTGACTTTTTATGTCCAGATATAACTTGCAGAATGTCTCAAAAGTCGTTTTCTTCTGGTCATTTGGTACAGAATTCGGTGCAGAAAGTTCGCCTTTTGCGATCTGAGATTCTGTACTTTCTATGAACATGTGCAGTTCTTTCTGCAATGCCTTGTAGCTGAGCCCCGGCGTCGACGGCCAGAACACGCGGGAGATAGTGACGTATTTTCCGTTAAAATCTTTTCCTGCGGGAAACCGGATAACATAGCTCCCATTTGGTTTTTTTGTGATGCTTGCCATTGTGTTTTTCTCCTTTTTCATCTTTTTTGGATTAGCAATTCTACAGTCCAAAACCGGTCTCAAAAACAGCACTTGAACCGTTGACCTCTACTCTCCAGCATACAGCGGCCTCGATAATTCTGCACCAAATTCTGCACCAAACGGCTTTTTTGGACTTGGTGCAGAATTTTTTGCGAAAAGAGGCCACGAGATCACGGATTTCAAAAAGCGAGAAAAACCGAGAAAACAAGAGAAAAATGACGAAAAACAAAGAAAAGCGAGGGTCATGTAACCCTCGCCATTTGGTCTGAGTGACTGGACTTGAACCAGCGGCCTCTACCACCCCAAGGTAGCGCGCTACCAACTGCGCCACACCCAGTTATAAAGACTTTTTATAAATCTGCCCGTTTTCAGACAGCGTTCTTATTGTAGCACCAGACGGTGCCTTTGTCAACAGAAAAAGGGAGAAAACTTGTGAAAAGCGCTCTGCCGGCCATCGCGGCCGGCAGAGTCCTTTTCTCATTCAAAAGACGGTTCTTATCACTTCACCCTGTCCCAGAGAGAAGAGAGGATGGCTTTCGTGTCCGCATCCAGGTTGTAGTAGTAGCAGGCGATGGAGGTGTTGTAGGAACCGTCGCTGTTCTTGTACTGCTCCGGCACGTCGTAAAGGATGGAGTAGTAGTCGTCGCCGAGCGCTTCCTTGTACTCTTCGGAATTGATCACCTTGTCGTTCGGGGAGGCGTAGCAGATGTACAGCGCGTTCTCGGTCGCCCACCTTTCGTCGAGCAGGAAGTTGATGAACAGCTCGGCCGCCCCAACGTTCTGGGCGTTCTTGGTGATGCAGCAGGCGTCCACGAACAGGTTGGTCCCTTCCTTCGGATAGTAGAAGGCAAGGTCCTCGTTGTTCTCCATCATGGTGATGCAGTCGCCGGCGTAGTAGGTGCCCACGTAGGCGTTCCCGCCTTCCATCTCTTCGAAGATCTCGTCCATCACAAGGCCCTTCAGAAGCGGCTTCTGCTCCATGAGCGCTTCGTACGCCTGGTTCCACACGGCTTCGTCCGTGCTGTTCACGTCAAGACCTTTGTAGAACATGGCCACGCCGAAGGCGTCGCGGGAGTTGTTGAAATTCAGGATCTTTCCGCGGTAGTTCCCGTTCCAGAGCAGTCCCCAGGACTGTTCGGCCGCGTCCGCCTCGGACACGTATTTGGTGTTGTATACCACCCCGATCATGCCCACGGAGTAGGGGACGCTGTATTCCGTCGCGCCGCCTTCGCCGTTCATGTCGTAGTACTGGCCGGTCTTGTACGCGGAATTGATGTTAGCGTAATTCGGGATATTCGCGTAGTTGATCTTCTGGATAAGGCCTTCCTCGATCAGGCGCGCTATCATGTAGTCCGAGGGGATCACGATGTCGTAGTTGGCCGCGCCCGAGCTGAGTTTGGCGTACATCTCCTCGTTGGAGGAGTAGGTGGTGTAGGAAACGTCGATGCCGTAAATGGTCTCGAAGACCTTCACAAGATCGTAAGAGTCGTCCTGGCCGTCCGAGATGTATTCGCCCCAGTTGTACACGTACAGCTTCGTGCCCTTGTACGGGGTGTCGATCTTTTCAAGAGAGGCGTATTTGTCCTGGGAGCCGCCGCAGCCGGCGAAGACGAGGCACATGCCCGCCAGCATGACGCAGGCAACGAACAGGGAGAGAATTCTTTTCATTGATTTTTCTGGGTCCTTTCGCTATGGGATGATATTTTCTTTTCGAGCCTGCTCTGCATCGTGTTGGAAAGGATCAAAAGACCCAGGACCAGCACTAAGAACAGGGTGGATATGGCGTAGATGGAAGGCGGAACGCTCCGTCTTGCCATGTTGTACACGTAGATCGGCAGCGTCTCGAAGGACGGGCCGCTGGTGAACAGGGAAACGACGTAGTCGTCAAGGGACAGCGTGAACGCCATCACGAATCCGGACAGCACGGCCGGCGCTAAAAACGGCAGCTGCACCATGAAGAAGGACTGGATTGGCGTGCAGCCGAGGTCCATGGCCGCCTCGGGCAGGTTCTTGTCCATCTGGCGCAGGCGCGGCATGATGGACAGAATGACGTAGGGCAGGCAGAACGTTACGTGCGCGATGAGGAGCGTGGCAAATCCCGTGCCCCCCGCGCCCATCACGTAGAACGTGGTGGCGAAAAGTAGCATCATGGAAAGCCCCGTCACGATATCCGGGTTCATCATCGGGATGTTGGTCACGGACGTGATCACCCGCTTCACGTACTTCAAGCGGAGTTTATAGAGCGCGTAGGCCGCCAAAGTCCCCATCACCATGGAAATGAAGGCGGTGAGCAGCGCCAGGATCAGCGAGTTACGCAGGGGGATCAGCGCCCCGCCGGAGGCGAACACCTCGCGGTACCAGTGCCCGAAGGTGTATTTCTCGGCGCCGTAGCTGAAGGACAGCGTCGAGGTGGATTTTTTCGCGTTGAAGGAGTACAGCACCATCACCAGGATCGGCGCGTACAGCAGCAGGTACATCAGTCCCGCGTAGAATCTTCCGAGCTTCTTCATGGCGCCAGTTCCTCGCTTTCCTTATCCCCGAACCGGTTCATCACGAAAAGACTCAACAGGATCAGGATCATGAGCACGAAGGACAAAGCCGAGCCCCGGTTGAAGTTCCCCTCCGTGAGGAAAGCCGCCTCGATCTTGTCTCCCACGAGGGAAACGAGACCGCCGGACAGCGTGCTGGAAATGTAGAAGGTGGACACGGCCGGCACGAACACCATCGTTATGCCGGACACGATGCCCGAGCGGGACAGCGGCAGCGTCACGCGCAGGAAACCGGTCCACGGGGTGCAGCCGAGGTCGTACGCGGCCTCGTGCAGCCGCGGGTCGATGCCCGTCAGTACGTTCACGATCGGCATGACCATGTACGGGAAGAAGTCGTATACCATCCCTAAGATGATCAGTCCGCTCGTCCCGATGAAGCGGATGGGCGTGAAGTCCATAGAGCTGAAAGCCGGAATGTTTTTAAGCAGTCCCACGAAGGCCTCGAGCAGCTGGTTGATGATGCCGTTGTCGTTGAAGAGGTTCTTCAGCGTATAGGTCCTTATGATGAAGCTCACCCACATCGGCAGCATCACGAGCAAGGTGGCAAGAGACCGGTTCTTGGCCGGGATGTTCGCGATCACCATGGCCAAGGGGTAGGCCAGAAGCAGGCACACCACGGTCGCGGCCAGGGCGTACGCGATGGAGATGCCGAAGCACTTGAGTATCTCCGGCGTTCCAAGGTAGAGGAAGTTGCCCATGGTAAGATGCCCCTGCTCGTCCGTGAACGTGTAGTAGAGCACGAACAGAAGCGGCACGACGATGAAGATCACGCACCAAACGCTGTGGAGCGAGAGCATGGACATGTATTTCGCGTTGCGGTTTTTATTCATCTCCGGACTCTTCCTCCTGGGGGATGCCCCCGAGGGCCGGATCGAGCATTTCGTCTCCCTCGTCGCTGAAGGCGGAATAGTCTCCGAACATGCCGGAATATTCCGATTTGTGCATGACCTGGATGGCGTCCGGATCGATCTTCAGGCCGATCGTCTCCTCCGGCGCCACGTAGTCCGAGGTCTCGAGCATCCACTTGAATCCGCAGACGTCCACGATGATCTCGTAGTAGTCTCCCTTGAAGGTGACCTGCGTCACGGTGCCGGTGAGCTTGGAACTGTTGGCCGGTACGACGTCCACGTCCTCGGGACGGATCACGATGTCCACGGGTTCGTTGGGTTCAAAGCCGGCGTCCACGCAGGTGAAGGTCTGCCCGGCAAAGCGCGCCACGTAATCCTTCACCATCACGCCGTCCAGAATGTTGGACTCGCCGATGAAGTCCGCCACGAAGGCGTTGCACGGTTCGTTGTATATGTCTTCCGGGGTGCCGATCTGCTGGATGATGCCGTTGGACATCACCACCACGCGGTCGGACATGGACAAAGCTTCCTCCTGGTCGTGTGTCACGTAGATGAATGTGATGCCTGTCAGTTTCTGGATGCGCTTGAGCTCCACTTGCATGTCCTTGCGAAGCTTTAAGTCCAGGGCGCCGAGCGGCTCGTCCAGAAGCAGGATCTTGGGCTGGTTGATCAGCGCACGGGCGATGGCCACGCGCTGCTGCTGCCCGCCGGACAGCGTCGCTATCTGCCGCTGCTCGAATCCTTTTAAGCTCGTGAGCTCCAGCATTTCCTGCACGCGGTTCGCGATCTCGTCTTTCGGCACTTTTTTCAGCTTCAGGCCGAACGCGATGTTGTCGTAGACGTTCAGGTGAGGGAAGAGCGCGTACCGCTGGAAAACGGTGTTCACGTTCCTTTTGTAAGGCGGCACGTTCGCCATGTCCGCCCCCTCAAACAAAACGGAACCCTCGTCGGGCGTCTCGAAGCCCGCGATGATGCGCAAGGTTGTCGTCTTGCCGCATCCGGAAGGTCCCAGCAGGGTTATGAATTCACTGTCATAGATGTTCAGGTCGATCCCCTGCAGCACTTTGTGGCCGTCAAATGCCTTTGAAATGCCCCGCAATTCAATCAGAACAGTTTTTTCCACCTCATAAAAGCTCCTCTGTAAATTCGTTAAAATTTGCAAAGAGTCGACGTGTCGTGCGAAGAGCCGTACATGCTATATACAAATGCAATTATTATTATAACAAAAAGATTTCAAAATGCAAGACCTCAAGCCAAATTATAAATCCCGTTTTCCGGTGAGAAAAAAGACGCCCGGACCGCTGCCGGTCCGGGCGTCAATTTAGAGCGTTTTAAATAAACGGGATGGCGTCCGTCGTGCAGATGAGCGCCGAGGCGTTACCGGGAAGGGTGAGCTTGCCCTCGGGCATCTGGACGGGGGCGTAGGTGTGGAAGTCGTCCACGACGAAGGCGATCCACTGACGGTCGCCGGGGCACTCGATCCGGAATTCCCGGTCCTCGGGCTTTTCGTCGTTGTATCCCGCGCTGTCCTCGAAATAGGACAGAAGCATGGCGATCTGTCCCTTTTCGCCTTTGGCGGCCGTGAGGTATACGTTGCTAAGGTCGCAGGAGGCGTCCACCTGCGTCCCGAGTTTTTTAAGCGTGTTCCAGGCCTTTAAAGCGTAATATCCCGGCCTGCGGCGGGGCCTGTGGCCGCCGGAGCCGTGCACGCCCGAGGAGACGGGCCCGCCGAAGGCGCCGTTCCACACGGTGCCGTTCTGCACGTCGTAGTACATCATCTTGTTGACGTTCGTCTTCTGCATGGCGCACATGACAGCGCTCATGAACGCGCATTCGAAAGGCGTCGCGATGAGAGCCCAGGCCCGGTCCATGCCCTTGACCCAGCTCACGACGTAGTTCCACTCGTTTAAGATGATCTCCACATGGGTTAGTCCCCGTTTGGCAAGGATGTCGTCGATCTCCACCATCCACTGCTCGTATATGTGGGGATCCTTTTCATACAGATGCCAGGAGAAGAAATCTAAGGGGACGTTCTCCGCGACGATCCGGTCCAGAAGTTTTTGCGCCGTGTCCCGGCGGGAGTCCGCCCAGGCGGGACCGCCCACGAGGATGTCCGGGTGCTCCGATTTGAGGATCTTTGCGGCTACGCAGTAAAGCTCTATGATCTGTTCCGGCGTGCCCGTCCAGCAGGGCGGGATGTCCGGCTCGTTCATGATCTCCCAGTACCGTATACCCATATGGAAGCCGTCTGCCCAGCCCTCGTTGTAGTGGGAGACGATGTGCGAGCAGATCCTGGCCCATTTTGCGAAATCCTTCGGGGGCTTGATGTGCAGCTTCACGGCCTGGTGCTCGATGGAAGTGCCCAGACGCACGAAAGGCTCGGCGCCGGCGTCCTTGATAGCCTGGAAGTAAAGGTCCGTCATGGTGAAGTTGTATGCCGCGGGATCGTTCTCGTCCCGGTCGAAATCCTTGAAGATGCAGTGGACGTCCACGAACTCCCCAAGTCCCAGCGGATACTCGATATCGTGGGTGCGGCAGTAAGGGATCCCCGCCTCGATGAAGTCCTGCGTCGCGTCGACGGTGAAGCGGGAAGTCTGAGGCCCGCCGCCCACGCCGTTCAACTGTTTGATAGGTCTTAATACTTTTTCGGGATCGATCCGGATGGTCGTCATATGTTCGGTCCTTTCGCTGTTTTCAGTTTTTGCAATGCGGATCATGCTGTCCGCCCGCTGTTTCTATTGTATGACGAAAGGGGAGGATAGTCAATAGAAACTCGTTCCAACTCCGTTGTAACAAGTCTCAACCGGTTTCAGCGACCCGGGTCGTCCGAAGGCAAGGGCATTTACACTTTTTGCTGTCCGAAAACAAGGGACGTATTATGTACCCTTAGGCATGGACAGTTTTGAAAAGTGTCAGCGCTGTTGACACTTTTTGCACGATGAACTGTCATCTGCGCGTACTGCCCGGGTCTTTGGCAGACTGAGCAGCCCGCATTATCACTATTGATTTTTTCAAAAGAACGGATATAATAATATACAGCATTTGAAGGATGAACCGAGGTGAGACATCTTTGGAAGAAAGGGAAACGGAGCAGAGGGCAGAATTGCCGGCTGAACAGCTTGCCGAACAGCTTGCCGAACAGCCTGCGGAACTGCCCGAAGAACTGCCGGCGCAGGAACCGGAACCTGCGGAGCAGCAGGACAAGTCGGCGGCGCAGCCTGTCGACCAGGACGACGTGCTGGATCTCGTCATGGACATCGGTCATCTTTTGCTGGAGAACGGTGCTGAGATCTACCGCGTGGAGGAGACGATCCAGCGGGTCGCCAACTACTACGGCGTGGACACGGCGCACGCGTTCATCCTCACCAACGGCATCTTCGTGTCCGCGGACAACGCCAAGGGAAACTCCTTCGCCAAGGTGGACTACATCCCCGTCAAAGGGGCGCAGCTGGACCGCGTGGTGGCGGTCAACCAGCTCTCCCGCGAGATCGCGGCCGGCAAGTACGACTCCATCGCAGAAGCAAGAGAAGAACTGCGCAGGATCCGCGCGATGAAGGGCAAGCCCAAGTGGGCCAAGATCTTAGGATCGGGTCTTAGCGCGGCGTGCTTCTGCCTGATGTTCGGGGGCAGGTTCCCCGAGGCGCTCGTGGCTTTGTGCGCGGGCCTTTTAATGTACCTGTTCATCCTGGGACCCGGGCAGAAGATGTCCAAGATCGTTTCCATCATCTTAGGGTCCGCTTTGGTGTCTGTTGTGTGCCTTGCCTGCTACAGGCTTCGCCTTTCAGACGACTTCAGCCATATGATCATCGGATCCATCATCCCGCTGATCCCAGGGATCCCGTTCACCAACGGCATCCGGGACATCGCCAACGGAGACTACCTGTCCGGGATCGTGCGCATGCTGGACGCGCTGTTAGGTTTCCTTTGCATCGCCATCGGGGTTGGCATCGTCATGTCCGCCTACCAGTGGATATTCGGAGGGTTCGTGCTATGATGGATTTTCTGTTTGAAAACACGGTAACGCTCACGATCATCCAGCTGTTCGCGGGCTGCTTCGGCTCCATCGCCTTCTCGATTCTGTACGGCGTTCCCCGCAAGTATTACGCCGTGGGCGGCCTTGTGGGCGGCATCGGCTGGGCGGCCTATTTCGTCCTGGACTACCTGGACCTGGCCAGCGTCACGGTCGCGACGTTCATAGCGACACTTCTCGTGGCCTTTTTGTCCCGGCTTTGCGCCGTGTGGCAGAAGTGCCCGGTCACGATATTTTTAATCGCCGGCATCTTCCCGCTGGTTCCGGGCGCCGGCATCTACTGGACCGTATACTACCTTGTCATGGGCAACCAGGCGGAGGCGGGCGCGAGAGGCTTCACCGCCTTCAAACTGGTGATGGCCATCGTCATCGGCATCGTCATGGTGCTGGACATCCCCAACAAGTTCTTCCGCATGATGAGCAAGGAAAAAAGGGAAGAGGACAGGAGGGGAAGAGTATGAGATTCAGCTACCGGTACATGGCCGTTTTCACCGGCGTGATCTTCCTGATCGCCGCAGTCTTAACGCTGCTGCTCTTCCTGACACGCCCCTCCAAAGGATTCGTCCGGACCGAGGCGACCGTCACGCATTCCGAACTGTACGAGTCCACCGCCAACGGCAAGACGACTTTACGCTGCCGCTTCTTTGCGGACTATACGGCGGACGGAAAGACCTATACGGACGTGGAGCTGCTTCGCAACGTGGAAAGCAAACCGGAGGAGTTCATGTCCGGGCAGGTGATCGAAGCCTTTTACGACCCGGCGCACCCGGAGGTGCTGCGCAAGGACAGCAACTCGATGATGATCTTCGGACTTGTCCTGACAGTCTGTTCGCTCGCCGTTTCTGTCTTTGCGTTCGTCATGGACGGGCGGAAAAGATAACGCTTATAGAAACCGAAAAACACGGACGGCCGTCCGGCCCCGGATATCCCGGGATGCCGAACGGCCGTATGTTTATGCGTTTTTGCTTATGTGATCAGGGATCAGGCTTCGGTTTGCCGCGCGCCTTCCGGTTCTCCGGCCGGAACTTCCTCCGGAGCGGGGATATCCGTTTCTTCCTGACCGGACAGTTCCGCGGTCTCGTCAGACGGTGCGGAAGATACTTCCTCTTTCTTCTCGTCCTTTGTACTGTCTCCCGGCTTTTGGTCGCCCATGAAGATGCAGGCAAGGATCAGGATGAAGGAGCAGAGCAGGCAGCCGGCGAAGGAGATGAAGCAGATGTATGCGGTGTTGGGCAGCTGCAGGCCGAACAGCGTTAAGATCTTGCCGTTCGTGGCCGCGATGAAGCGCCCGGATAGGATCGCCGTCACGGTGCCCGTGAGCGTCGTCATCAGGCTGGAGAAGGTGATGCAGCTGTTGCGCATGTCCACAGGGATGAACATCCACAGCAGGTTCGCACTGGCCAGCGTCATGCCCCCGCTCACCACCTGGCAGTAGATGACGGACACCACGTAGGCCCACTGCGTGTCCGGGGTCACGAGACCGTTGAAGGCGTAGCAGACGCCGTAGAGCGCGACGGATATGGCGTAGGTGTGCATCCAGCCGATGCGGTGGATCACCTTGGACCACAGCGGCAGGAAGATGATGGTGCAGGGGAGACTGAAGAACTCCAGGATGCCGATCAGCGTATAGCTGAAGTTCGCGCCTTCGTCGCTGAGAAGGTATACGCTGAAGAAACTGCCCGGGAAGCTGTTGTTGAAGGCCATGAGCATGCCGATGAAAACGGCAACGAGGAACTTCCAGGACTTGAAGGGGGCCGTTAAGATCTCCTTTATGCCCGTTCGCTTCAGGTTCGGATTGTATTCGGGCTCCGGCACCCGGTTGAACTGCCAGAAATGCAGCCCCACGAAGATCACGGCAAGACCGCGCATGATGAGGATCCCGGCCAGCGCCATGCTGTTGGCGCTGAGGTAGTCCATGAATATGGATAGCCCCAGCGTTGTGAAGGTGGACAAAAGAGAGGTGATGATGTTGTTAATCGTGAGGTAGTCCGAGCGGCAGAACTCCGATAGGGAGTAGATGTGCCAGTCCGAAAGGGCGGGAGAGGCCAGGTTGGCTAGCGCCGTGGTGATGCCGCCGACGGCGGCGAACAGGATGACCTTCGTCCCCACGGGCAGATCTAACAGGACGACGGCGGGATAGCCGGCCAAAAGGCCTGCGTAGTACACGCCGCGGAAGATGAAGCACAGTTTTTTGCGCTTTTTGAAGTGCTCGAAGATGAAGGGGGAGAAGAAGAGCGCGAATCCGCTGGCGGAGGTGACGGTGGAAATGATCGTGATGTAGCTT
>JAFSSK010000053.1 GCA_017451045.1 Clostridia bacterium | reverse complement strand
GGCACAGGTAGTCCGTACGGACGAATCCGTGACGTTTGAAATAGGACTTGACGGTCTCTTCGTTTCCTCTGTCGTCTCTCCCTGCCGTCGGCAGATAAACGGCCCGCAGACCGCGCTGTCTCCTGGTCTCGTCGACCAGCGAAATGATATGGTTAAGGATGGGATCTTCCGCGTTTTCGAAAAAGACGCCTCCGGACCCTGCAACGATTTTTCCCATAAAAACTCCTTTTTTTGAGTAAAAAGCTTACAAATTTAAATCTTTTTTGATCCTGTCGGCGATCGCGTCGGTGTTCGCACCGTGCGCCGTCACGGCGACGGACATGTGCTCTTTCGGAAGAATATATATCTTCTGTCCGTGCATGCCGCCTTTGAAATATATGTCGCATTCAGGATGTTTTGACCAGGTGAAACCGCGCGCGATGGACAGTTCGCACCATTCACGGGACAGGTACCGTTTGCCGCGGTACAGCCCGCCATTCACATACAGAAGCCCCAGCCGCACGAGATCCGGCGCGCCGGTATATACGCCCGAACCGCCGATCGCATACCCCTGCGGGCAGAGGCTGAACGCTGCCTCCAGCGTCTCGATCCCGCCCAGCAGGTTCTTCCAGAGGTACTTGTCCATTCCCTCGCCCGTGCGTTTCAATACGACTCTTGAAAGCAGGTAGAAGGCACCGTCCGAATAGCTGGCGGAAGTGCCCGGATCGTATATGAGCTTTGTGTTGAACATATAGCCCAGAAAATCGTCCGAGAACGACGTGGAGGGGTTGCAGTCGATGTCAAGGTTCCCCACGGGCAGGCCAGCCCTGTGGGTCAGCGCCATCTCCACCGTGACGTCGCGCCAGCGTTTGTCCGGCAGATCCTTCGGCACCAGGTCTCCGAGGATGTCGCAGATCTTCTCGTCGATGCGGACAAGTCCCCTGTCGTAAAGCAGGCCTATGGCCGTCATGGTGTAGACTTTCGCGATGGAGAACGTGTCCTGGGCATAGTTGGAAGGGATCGGGTCGAGCGTCTGCACATGATCCTCGTCCGTTCCGGCGGCAAGATGGTAAACCTGGTACTTTTCCTTTTGCGAAAAATCGCGCAGATCTTCAAGCAAGGATGTAATATCCATGACAAACTCCTTCTAAAAAAGGTGCCGCTTCGGGATCCTCTGCGGCACCATTTTTGTTGATTACTGTTCCTCAGCGGGAGCTTCAGCTTCTTCAGCAGGAGTTTCTTCCTGCGCGGCTTCCTCAGGAGCGGGTTCCGCTTCCAGGAGCGCCTTGATGGAAAGGCTGATCTTCCGCTTTTCATAGTCGATATCAATGATCTTGACGTCAACCGTCTGGCCGATCGCCAGGACGTCCTGCGGTCTTGCGATCCGCTTTGCGGAGATCTGGGAGATGTGGATCAGTCCGTCCACGCCGTCGATGATATCAGCGAATGCGCCGAACGGCATCATGTTGACGATCTTGACGGTAGCCACGTCGCCGACGTTGTAGTTGGTCGTGAAGATCGTCCAGGGGTTCGTTTCCTCAGTCTTGTAGCCGAGGGAGATTCTCTTCTTCTCGCGGTCGAAGGATTTGACGAACACGGTGATCACGTCGCCGACCTTCAGAACGTCTGCGGGAGATTTGATGCGCTTCCAGGACAGTTCGGTCATATGGACCATGCCGTCCACGCCGCCGAGGTCCACGAACGCGCCGTAACTGGTCATGCTCTTGACGGGACCCGTATAGAACTTGCCTTCTTCGATGCTGTCCCAGAAAGCGGCTTCCCTTGCCCTGCGCTCTTCACGCTGCACGCGAGAGATGGAGCCTACGAGCTTCTTGCGGCCCTTGACTTCGATGATCTTGAGACGGACGGTATTGCCGACGATGGAATTGAGATCGCCGTCTTTCGGAACGCCTGTCTGAGACGCGGGAACGAAGATCTGGTTGGCGGAAACGGATACGATCACGCCGCCCTTCACTGCGCTGACCACTTTGCCTTCCAGGACTTCGCCGGATTCGGCTGCACCGGAAATGGCATTCCATTCCTTGTCCGAGTCAACGCGTTTTTTGGACAGTTCAGCGACGCCCTCGATATCGCTGACGCGAATGACGAACGCTTCGACCTTGTCGCCGCGCTTGAACTGTTCCGTGAGTTTTACAGAGGGATCATCGCTGACCTGATCGGCCTTGATGATACCCGTGACGCCCGCGCCGAGATCAACAGTGATCTCTGCGTCAGTCACATACTCAACCGTTCCGGTTACGACATCTCCTGTATTTAATGTTGCGCCTTCTTGCTGCGCATCGAGCATTTCACCAAAATTCTCTGTCTGATTCTGGTCCATGGTTTCAACTACCTCCTCTATCAAATCGTCGGGCGTTGATGCGCCGGCGACGATCCCCACTTTTGCGTGGGACGTCCGGAATGCTTCATCCAGCTCGCTGGCCCGCTCAATCCATACCGTATCTGCGCAGTGTTCTTTGCAGATCTGGAAAAGTTTAGCCGTGTTGGAGCTTTCTTTTCCGCCGATCACGATCATGCCGTCACATACGCCGGACAAGGCTTCGGCCTGCTGCTGGTTAAAGTCCGTAACATTACATATTGTATCAAAAACAAGGGACTTTGTATATAGTTTTTGCAAAATTTTTTTCGCGTTCTCCCATTCGTCGGCCCTGAAAGTCGTCTGCGCGGCCAAAACAGGGATTGCGTTCTCCCCTGCGATGCCGGGATCTTCGGACAGTGCCTTCGAAAGGGCGTCCGAATCCGGGAAAACGTATTTTCTGCCTTTGAACCGGCTGAGTATCCCTTCGGTCTCCGGATGCCCCGCCTTGCCCATGAGGAACAGGACGTGGCTGCCGTCGTCATACTCCTGCGCAATCTTGTGGATCTTGCTTACATAAGGGCAGGTGCAGTCCTCCACACAAAAGCCTGGATTCTCGGCACAGCGCCTAGACAGTTCAGTCTCCTGCTCCGCGGGGATCCCGTGGGCCCTCGTCAGCAGGACGAGCCCGCGTCCGCTCTCCGAACGGATCAGATCCTCCAGTTCCTCGAACGAGACGATCCTGACGCCCCGCTCCCGGATCCTGTCAAGGTAGGCGTCATTGTGGATAAGCGGCCCAAGCGTCGCCACCGTCCGGCCGTCCGAGCCTTCCAGCAGCTCCTCCAGGCGCTTTGTCGCCCTGCGGACGCCAAAGCAGAATCCCGCCTTTTGCGCCAGCAGCACTTCGGTCTTACTCATCCTTCGACTCCACAAGGTCGCAGATGCGCGAGAAGATGTATTCCGTCATCCGGTTGTAATCCTTTTCCCTTCCGCCGTGCTCCAGCAGTTCCTCCCACGGAATGGGCTTGCCGAAGATGACCTCGGTCCTGCGGAAAGTCTTGTGCACCATGTCCTTGGTCCGCATGCCGACCGGCAGAATGGGCGCGTGCGTACGGCTGGCGATCAGCGCCACGCCGTTGTGGATCACCGTCTTCCGGGGATCGACGCCCGGGTTCCTGTGTCCCTGCGGGAAAATGCCCAGAGCCGTTCCGGTGTTGACCATGAGGATGGCGCGCTTGATGGCGTCCACGTCCTTGCCCGACCTGTCGATCGGGAAAACGCCCAGGGAGCGCAAGAATCTTCCGAACACCGGGATCGCCAGCAGCTCCTTCTTGGCCATGTAATGGGCTTCCTGCCAGCGCGTGACGGCGTCCAGGATCAGCGGGTCGCACCAGAAGATGTGGTTACAGGCAAGGATATACGGTCCCTGGTCCGCTGTGGGTTCATATTCCCGTCCCCGCACGTGGATGTTGTTGAACAGGTAGACGGGACCGCGCAGAAGCGCGCGGATGATCCTGTATGAAAAATTGAATTTTCTCTTTTTCTTGTACCGCCAGAACATCAGGCGGATGATCTCGTCCGCCGTTTCGTCCGCGCTCATGCCGGAGTTGTCCAGAAGGACCGCGTCGTCCGCCGGCTTCAGGGGAGCCACGTCCCTTGAGGAATCGTCCGCGTCGCGCTTGCGCATGTCCGCCAGCACTTCCTCGACGCTCGTCTGGATGCCTTTCGCACGGAGTTCCTCGCAGCGGCGCCCGGCCCGCACTTCGTCAGGAGCCGACAAAAACACCTTGAGATCCGCGTCAGGCAGGATCACGGTGCCGATATCCCGTCCGTCCATGACGACGGAATTGTGCCTTGCGATCTCCTTCTGCGTCTCGAGCAGGAAAGCCCTTACCTGCGGGATCGCGGAAACGGCAGATGCGTACATGGAGATGTCCGGCTCGCGGATCTTCTCCCCCGGGTTCTCGCCGTTGAGGTAGGTCGCCTGCGCGCCGTTCTCGTATTTCACGCTGATGCGGATCTGCGGCAGAAGGTTTCTGACGGCCTCCGCGTCGTGCATATCGACTCCCTGGTCCCTGACGTAAAGCCCGACCGTCCTGTAAAGGGCGCCCGTATCCACGTACAGGATCTTCAGCTTGCGCGCGACGATCTTTGCAGTCGTGCTCTTCCCGGCTCCGCTCGGGCCGTCGATGGCGATGGCGATTCTTTTTCCAGACATGTCTTACTCTCCTGTTTCTGAAGAATTAACGGCTGCCGCGTGTAGCCCGGCCAGCCTGCCTGTGGCAAAAGCGATTTGCAGATTGTATCCGCCCGTATAGGCGTCAACGTCCAGTATTTCTCCGGCGAAAAACAGTCCCGGGACGATCTTGGATTCCATCGTGCCCGGCGAAACGGCTGCGGGATCAACTCCTCCGCGGGTGACGATCGCCTCCGCGATAGGCCTGAAGCCGTTCAGCGTGATCGTCATATCCTTGATGCATTTTATAAGTTCCGCCCGCTCTTTCTGCGTGACGGAATTCACTTTCCTGTCCGGTACGATCCCGGACAGCTCGATCACGGGCGCGATCGCCTTCTGCGGGAGAAGGTCGCCTAGCGCGTTCCTGAATTCTCGGTTGATATATTTGGTAAAGTCCTGAAGGATCCGTCTGTCCAGCGTTTTTTCGTCCAGCGCGGGCTTGAAATCGATATGCGCCACGTACCTTCCGCGCCGCATGCCGTTCATATGCGCGGACGCGGACAGCACGAGCGGCCCCGAGAGGCCGAAATGCGTGAACAGCATCTCTCCCTGCTCCCGGAAAACGGTCTTCCCCGTTTCCGTGTCCTTCACGGTCAGCATGACGTTGCGCAAAGACAGCCCCATCATCTGCCGGCATAAACTCCCCGCGGCCTCGACCGGGACGAGCGAGGGCTGCTGGGGAACGATCTTATGCCCCGTCTCTTTCGCCCACCTGTATCCGTCTCCCGTGGAGCCCGTCAGCGGGTAGGAAAGCCCGCCCGTGGCGATGATCACGGCGTCAAAGCGCCTTTTGCCGCTCACGCTCTCGATCCCCGAGAGCTTTCCGTCCTCCAGCCAAAGCCCCGTCACTTCCTCGCGGACGGTCTCTACGCCCTGCCGCTTAAGCAGCGAGGCAAGCGCGTCCGCCACGTCCCCAGCCTTGTCCGACACCGGGAATACCCTTCTGCCCCGCTCTGTCTTGAGCGGAACGCCGGCAGACTCGAAGAAATCCATGACGTCCGCTGGCGTGACCCTTGCAAGGGCGCTGTAAAGGAACCTTGGGTTAGTGGGGACGTTGGAAAGGAACTCGTCTACGCCGCAGGCGTTTGTCAGGTTGCACCGGCCCTTGCCCGTGATCCGCAGCTTTCGGCCCAGCATCCGGTTCTTTTCGAAAACGGTCACGGACGCGCCGGCGGAGGAAGCGAAATACGCCGCCATCATGCCTGCTGCCCCGCCGCCGACGACGGCTACGGACGTTCCGGTCTTCTCTGTCCTCATCCGGGACTCCTTTCCTGCGGCCTTTCTGCGGCGCATCATTCATAAATATACTGTATTATAACACTCTGTTTTCCTTATGTCAATTTTCTTTGCGTACGCGCGCGAAGCCCCCGCCCGGCCAAAAATTTTTTGAAATCTTTCGTTTTCCCTATTTACAAAGTCCGGCATCGATGTTATAATGGCCACAGAAACAAGCACTCTAGCGGCAGATGCGTTAGGTTGAATCTGGAAATTTCATAACGACACTGGTAATGGGACTTCCAGGCTTTACAGACGCGGCGCCGCATATGCAATTGACATGCACATCGGTGTCGTTTTTTTCATGCTGAAGATGGAAAAACACCGTGACACGATGTCCCTGCGATGCGAAACGGAGTGCACAAGGAGGAGAATTCTATGAATCTCGCGTACAAAGTTGAAGATCGGCCGCAGGCTGGCAAGTTGATCATCTTCGCCTTCCAGCAGTTACTGGCCATCCTGGCAGCAACCATCGCAGTCCCCGCAATCATCGGCAACGGTATGTCCCAGTCCGCAGCGCTGTTCGGCGCGGGCGTAGGCACAATCGTTTACCTGCTCTTCACAAAGTTCAAGAGCCCCGTTTTCGTCGGCTCATCCTTCGCATTCATCGGTTCGATGTTCTCCGCGTTCGGCGGTGCCATCTCCGCTCAGCTCGGTTACCTCGGCCTCATCATAGGCGCGGTCTTCGCAGGACTCGTCTATGTGGTCATCGCGATCATCGTTAAGTTCGCAGGCGTCAACTGGATCAAGAAGCTGATGCCCGCAGTCGTTATCGGCCCGACAGTCGCTATCATCGGTCTTTCCCTGGCAGGCAACGCCGTCGGCGACGTGCTGAAATACGCCAGCGCAGGCAACGTCATGGATACGCCTAAGGCCTGGATCGGTCTTGTGTGCGGTCTTGTAACCCTTCTCACAGTCTGCCTCTGCTCCGTCTACGGCAAGAAGATGCTCAAGCTCATCCCGTTCGTGATCGGTATCCTGGCAGGATACGCGGTCGCTGCGATCTTCACAGGCATCGGCGCCGCAACCGGCAACGAAATGCTGAAGATCATCGACTTCTCCCAGTTCCAGCATATGCAGTGGATCCCCGATTTCTCCTTCCTTGAAGCAATCAAGGGCTTCGGTGATCTGGCAGAAAGACCCTCCTACATTGCAACGATCGCAGTTGCTTACATCCCGGTCGCATTCGTGGTATTCGCAGAGCACATCGCGGACCACACCAACCTCTCCACTGTCATCGGTACCAATCTGCTCGAAGAGCCCGGCCTGCACAGAACGCTGCTTGGTGACGGTGTCGGCTCCATGGCCGGCGCGTTCTTCGGCGGCTGCCCGAACACCACATACGGTGAGTCCATCGGCTGCGTGGCCATCACAGGCAACGCTTCCGTCATCACGATCCTGGTAACGGCATGCATGTGCATCCTGGCTTCCTTCCTGGCCCCGTTCGTCACACTTCTGGCGACCATCCCCGCATGCGTCATGGGCGGCGTCTGCATCTCCCTGTACGGCTTCATCGCGGTCTCCGGTCTTAAGATGATCCAGAAAGTCGACCTCGGCGACAACCGCAACCTGTTCACAGTCTCCGTGATCCTGATCGCCGGCGTCGGCGGCATGGCTCTGAAGATCGGCGAAGTCACGCTCACAGCCGTCGCGGTCTCCCTGATCCTCGGCATCTGCGTGAACATTCTCCTCAACCTCAAGAAGTCTCCTGAAGAAAAAGAAGCAGCGCCGGCTGAAGAAGCTGACGCAGCTGAAGAAGCTCCGGAAGCAGAAGCTCCGGCAGAAGACAAACAGGCTGAATAAACCTAATACTTGCCCCTTATTGAATCAGCCCGCTCTCCGTTCATCGGAGGGCGGGCCCTTTTATGTCCTGTTAAGTTCATTGCTTTTGACTTGCGGACGCGAACTCCTGCTGCAAGATGGAGCAGACGCCGATCGTCTTGTAGATGCCCTTGACGAGCATCGCCTCCCGGTGATATCCTTCGAAAGTCATGCCGAGCTTTTCCAGCACGCGCAGGGACTGGCTGTTTCCGTACATGAAATGCGCTTCGATCCGGTGAAGGCCGAGCCGCTCGAACCCGAAGTGCATCACCCTTCTGCAGGCCTCGACGGCAAGCCCGTGGCCCCAGTAGTCCGGGTGGAGAACGTAGCCGATCTCGCCCGAGTTGGAACGGTAGTTGAAAGAAGTGAACCCGCAGGTCCCGATCATATGCCCTTCCCGTCTCTCCACGACGCCCCAGTCATAGAACAGGCCCGCGCGGTAGCGACTGTCCAGATACTCCAGGTATTCCTTGGTGAATTCCGGGTCCGGATGCGGTTCCCAGGTCAGGTACTCCGTCACGTCCTTGCGGCAGGCGTACCTAAAAACGTCTTCCTTGTCCGAGACAAGCATCCTGCGCAGAATCAGATGCTCCGTATTCAGTTCGGGGATCTTGGAAAAGACCCTGTAGATGGTGTCCTTGCGCATTTTCTGTCCGTCTTTCGTTTTTCTGTCCTGTGCCGTCCGCGGGCGGTACACAACATTTTACCAATTTGATGCCAAAAAAACAAGTGTCTTGCGCCAATTCATGAGAAAAACAGGCGTCCCGGCGTCCTTTTCACCCGCTTTTCGTCCCCGTTCCGTTATTGACATAAGGCGCGTGCGCGCATATAATTATAACTGAAAAAACGATGGGGAGGGCTTGCGATGGCATCCGTGATTCATACCGATTACTGTCCGGTCATGCTGGGCCTTACGCCCTATACCCAGAAGCTGCTCGTCATCTGGCTGCGCAAGGGGTACAACTGCTGCCTCGTTGCAGATCACATCCCGTTTTCGCTGCGCTTCTTTCCCCGTCTTTACTGCGTAAAAGCCCGCCTTACAGTGCCGAAGGCGGCCGAAGATTTCTTTGAAAAGCTTTCCGACGAACTGGAGAACCGCATGCCTTGCCTGACCGCGGGTACGCAGGACGCGCAGACCCTCTTGCGTCAGCTGCGTCCGTCGGTGACGCGGGACTATCTTCTGTTCGACACGCCGGAGGATCTTTACAGGCACCTGATCAACTCGGAAAGGAGAAGGAACGATGGAACACAGTCATGATGAAGTCCTCGGCGTTCTGGGCGGTCTCGGCCCGCAGTCCACGGTCCTTTTCTACGATCTTCTGACAAGGCACACCGAGGCGCAGAAGGACAGCGAACATCTCAACATCGTCATCAGCAGCCACGCGACGACACCGGACCGCACGGCCTATATCCTGGGGCAGTCCCGCGAAAACCCCCTGGACACCATGCTGGAAGACGCGAGGAAGCTTGTCGCGTACGGCGCGACCGTGCTGGCCATTCCCTGCAATACGGCCCATTATTTCTATCACGGGCTGCAGCAGCAAATAGACATCCCGATTTTGAACATCATCGAGCAGACCGTTCTCTTCCTCAAGGAATGCAAATACAAAAATCCCGGTATACTCGGAACGACGGGCACCGTGAAGGCGGGCGGATACCAGCAGATGTGCCAGTCCGCCGGCATGCGCTGCCACGTACCGGATGAAAAGTCCCAGGAATCTCTCATGCATATCATCTACGACCAGGTCAAGCGCGGCGAAGAGCCGGACGAGGTACTGTTCCGCGACATCTGCCGCGCCATGATCGCGGACGGATGCGACGTGCTGATCGTGGGATGCACGGAACTGTCTTTGGTCGCGAAGGATATGACGCTTCCGCTCGTCGATTCGCTCGACGTGCTCGCCGCCGTGTCCATCGCCGCCTGCGGCAAGACCACACGGGGCTTTGACCCCGCCCTGACGGCATTTGCCGGAAAGGTACGCCATGACAGATCTTAAGACCCTCTTTCCCGGCATGGAACTGCCGAAGACGGCCGTTTCGTCCGTCACGTCGGACTCTAGGAAGGCCTGTCCCGGTTCGCTTTTCGTGGCGCTGCGCGGCTTTTCGACGGACGGCCATCTCTATGCTGCCGACGCCTACCGGCGCGGCTGCAGGCTTTTCGCGCTGGAGCATGCCGTTCCCCTTCCGGAAGACGCCTTGCAGATCGTCGTGAAGGATACGACAGAACTGCTTCCTTCTCTAGCAGCAACGTTTTACGGCCGTCCCGCAGATAAGCTTCACGTCATCGGCATCACGGGGACCAAAGGCAAGACGAGCAGCGCTCTGATGCTTTACCATATCCTCAATGCCTGCGGCATCCTTGCAGGCTACATAGGGACGCTAGGCGTCTGGTATAAAGACCATAAACAGAAAACAGCCAATACGACCCCGGATCCGCTGACCCTGCATAGCGCTATGCGAAAGATGGTAGACGAGGGCGTAAAGGTACTGGTCCTCGAGGTCTCCTCCCAGTCCGTCCCTGCCCGCAGGATCGACGGCATCAAGCTCTTTGCCGCGGGACTGACCAACCTGTACCCGGATCACGTGGGCCCCGGCGAGCATCCTTCCCTTGCCGAATACTATGACGCCAAGGTCAGCATCGTCTGCGACTACGGCGCCGAACACGTCCTTGTGAGCGAAGAAGTATTCGACGTGATCGCAAAGGACAGAATAGCCCGTCCTTTCACCACTTTTGGCATGAAAGATGAGTGCGATATAAGAGCGTTTAACGTCACGTCTTCAGACAGCACAAGGCTTCCCGGAGAGCAATTCACCGTTGGGAAGACGTCCTTCACGCTGCCTGTTCCGGGCCTTTTCTCCGTCCGCAACGCGCTCCTTGCCATCGGTATGGCGCGTATTCTGGGCCTTTCGGACGCGCAGATCGCGAACGCCCTTCAGAGTGTCTGCATTCCGGGCCGTATGGAAGGGTATGTCCTTCCCGGCGGCGCGCTGGCGGTCATCGATTACGCGCATAACGGCGAAAGCCTTTCCCAGGCTCTCTCCTCCCTCTCTCCGCTCTGCCGTGGAAAACTGTTATGTCTTGTAGGCAGCGTCGGCGGTAGGACACAGATACGCCGCGAAGAGATAGGCCAGGCCGCTGCAACACTATGTAATAAGCTGATCCTCACGTCGGACAATCCGGACTTTGAGGATCCGGCAGCCATCTGCCGTGAGATCGAACAGGCTGCGCGCAAGTGTTCTTCCACTCTTCCCGTAACGATCATCACAGAACGGGAGGAAGCCATCCGGAAGACCGTTGCAGGTATGAGACCTTCGGACGTCCTGCTTCTGGCAGGCAAGGGTCATGAGGACTATCAGCTGATAAAAGGCGAAAAGATCCCCTTTTCCGAAAGGCAGATCCTGCTTTCAGTCGGCGCCGTTCCCGCAGTTTGAGTTTTGTTTTTCCTTATTGAAAACTGAACAGCATTCCAAATAGTACGGACCGGGACGCCTCGTTGCATCCCGGTCCGTGTATTCTATCGATTTTTCAGATTTGTTTCCTTGTTAGTCAAGGGTAATCGCACTTGCTTACTATTGTTTCACATTCAAATCCATCTTTCCTTTGTGAAAAATGAAGCAGAAATTTCCATCTCTCCTCAGCTACTATTTTGTCCATCATAACCCCGTTTGTCAACAATATAATCGTCATTTTTGCAATATTTCTGCAAAAATCGCGATTATTTTTTCTAATACGGCAATTATGGTCTTCTTTACCAGTTAGTTACGGATAAGAACAGTAAACAAAACAACAGCAGGAAGAAACTCGTTTCGGGCTGTTCCCTCACTCTTTTCTTCCTGCTGTAATTATTGACCAGATTTACCTGCGTCTGTCGTTGTCATATGTCTTCAAGAACTGATCGAGATCGTAATCCGTCTCTTTCTTCTTGGGAGCTGCCGGCTGCGGTTTGGGCTGCGGCTTAGGCTGCGGTTTCGGCGCCGGCGTTACCGGATGAAGAACGGCTGCGGGCGGCGCGCTCTGCGGCTTCGGCGCTTCTACAGGCCGTACGGAAGGCTGTGCGGGCTGCTCAACGGGTTTCACGGACGCAGTTGCCGCAGGAGCGGGTTTCATCTCTTCCTTCTTGTCAAAGCCGGTAGCGATGATCGTGATGCGGACCTCGTCCTCCAGCGTCTCGTCGAACAGTGCGCCCCAGATGACGTTCGCGTCTTCGGAAGCCTGGCTGGTAATGAAGTTGGATGCTTCGTCGATATCTTCCAATCCGACGTCGGGAGACATGCAGATATTGACCAGCACGCCCTTGGCGCCCTTCATGGAGGTCTCGAACAGCGGGCTTGCGATCGCCTGCTGGGCTGCCATGATGGCCTTGTCCTTGCCGGTTCCTACGCCCATGCCCATATGCGCGTATCCAGCGTCCTTCATGACGGACGTCACGTCCGCGAAGTCCAGGTTGACGTAGCCTTCTTTATTGATCAGGTCCGAAACGCTCTGTACGCCGCGACGGAGCACGTCGTCCGCAATCTCGAACGCGTTGGCGATCGTGATCCTGGTTTCGGATACTTCCTTCAGTTTCTCATTGGGGATGATGACCAGAGAGTCCACGAACTGCCGCAGTTCCTTGATGCCGGCCTCAGCCTGCTCCATGCGGCGCTTCCCTTCGAACGCGAAGGGCTTTGTAACGATCGCGACGGTAAGGATCCCCATGTCGTGCGCTGCGTGAGCCACGACGGGAGCTGCTCCCGTTCCGGTTCCGCCGCCCATACCGGCCGTGATGAAGACCATGTCGGTGCCTTCGAGCACGTTCTTGATCTCCTCCAGGGACTCTTCAGCGGCTCTTGCGCCGATCTCCGGATTGGAGCCTGCGCCGAATCCTTTCGTGATCTTTTCCCCGATGACGATCTGCGTCGGGGACTCCGATTTTTTGAGGGCCTGCCGGTCTGTATTGATGCCGACGAAATCCACGCCGATTATACTGCTGGAAATCATCCGGTTCACGGCGTTGTTACCGCCGCCGCCTACTCCGATGACCTTGATATTTACGCCGGACTCAAAATTGTCAACATGTTCAAACAACATATCTCCGCACCCTCCAAATATCGAATCTGCCGGAAAAACCCGTCAGGCATATACTGCACAACCCTATAATAACATATTCATTATGAGTTTTCAAGTGAAATATAGTGATTTTATCCACCGAATTTCAAAAAAACTTCGCTGCTTTCCCGTTTTTCGCGCAAAAAAGCCGGCGAAAGCCCCGTCTAGAGCGTCCGCCGGCATCGTTTTTACGTTAAAAAAGAAAATATTGTACCGTTTCAAGCAAAAAAGTAATGTTTTTCCGCATTTTTTGAAATCATCAGGATGATTCCCCTTCGTCCTGTTCCGGTACCTCCGCTTCGAAATAGGAAGCGAGCTCCCGCTCGGCGATCGGTCTTGCGACCACCTTGTCAAGGCTCCTGATGTCGACCGTGTACGGCCTGCTTCCGTCGAAAGTTTCGTCCGCAAGCGCCGCGTGGACCATGAGCAGTTTCTCCCCGAGGTTGTCCGCATTTCCGAAGCGGAAAACGTAAAGGCCGTCGTAAAGAACATACAGGTCGAAATATTTCGAAAGGTTGACGGCGCCGACCCGCATGCCTTCCCCGTCGCTGAGCAGCCTGCCTAAAAACGTCTCGACGTACTGCCTGTTCGCGCCGAAGTCAGGGATCTGCCCCAGCACAGGGACGACATCCTTCGGCAGCGTAAGCCTTACTAAGAAGGACAGATCCGTCATGCCCTCGTCCGTCGCGACGACGCGCAGATCCTGGTCTGCCACATAGACGGTCTCCCCGTCCCGGATCGAGAACCAAAGATTGCGGTCTTTCACGGTCAGGACGACCGTTCCCCCAGCCCGCCTCCGTACCGTCACCTCGGCGACAGCCGGACAGGCTTTCATGACGTTGTTCGCGATATCCTTCTTGGACAGCGCGTACAGATCCTGCCCGATAGAAAGCCCGGACGCCTCCAGGATCTTTCCCGGATCGTATACCGTGTCGCTGCTCTCGGAAAGGATCACGGCTTCTACTTTGGGAACGCTCAGTATCCAGTTGAGCAAAAGGCAGACAAGGAACGCTGCCGCGAGGGCGATGCCCAGGATGAGCAGCTTCTTGCGGCGTCTTTTCCTGAGGGGCGGCCGGTCGACGTGGGCGTTGTACATGAATCCTCTCACGTCTGCCATGCGCTCTTCCCCCTTTCCTTGTGCCGATCTATCAGCCTTTGTTCGTCAGTTCCAGTACTTTTTCCAGTATCTTTCCGCCCGGATCCTCAAAGAGGGTCTCGTGGATCTTCTCGCCGATATATTCCCGCCACTCGCTCGTCTCCAAAAGTTTCAGGACTTCCTTGTCCAGTCTGTCCTCCAAAAGGTCCTTCTCCTCCAGCAGCACGGCGGCGTGCCTGTCCGCAAGCGCTTTCGCGTTCTTGTACTGGTGGTTGTCCGCCACGTTCGGCGATGGGATGAGGATGGCCGGCTTCTTCATCACGGCCAGTTCGGAGACCGTCATGGCGCCCGCGCGGCAGATGACGATGTCCGAGGCGCTCATATAAAGAGGCATATCGTTCAGATAGTCGCAGAACCGCACGTTCGGCAGCCCTTCCAGACCACTCCAGTGGAGTTTTTCGTTCATCTGCTCGTTGTACCGCTTGCCGTTCGCGTGGATGAACAGGATCTCGGGATGTCCCGAGGCCTGCCGGCAGCACATCTCCAGGATGGCATCGTTGATCCGCTCGGAGCCGAGGCTGCCGCCGTAGGACAGCACGACGGCGCATTTCGGCGGGATGTTCAGCTTTTCCCGCGCCTCTTCGCGGCTCAGATGCCCGAACGCGGAACGTACGGGATTCCCTACCCGCAAAACTTTCTCGGGATGCTTCAAAAGGTCTTTGGTTTCCTCGAAATTGGTGAACACGACGTCAAGCCCTGCTTCCAGCTTGCGTACGGCCATGCCCGGCAGGACGTTGGATTCGTGCGCCGCCGTCGGGATGTGCATCTGCTGCCCCGCCTTGAGTGCCGGCCAGCAGACGTATCCGCCGGTTCCTATGATGATGTCCGGCTTGAACGCCGCTATGATCTTCCTGGCCGCCCGGGGAGCCGTCAGCGCCTCGAACACGGCCTTGATCGTCGAGGGCGAGAAGCGGTGGTTGATGCCGCTGATCTTCACGCCTTCGATCCTGTAGCCCGCAGCGGGAACGATCTCCTGCTCCCGTCCGTCCGGTTTCCCGATGAACAGGAATTCGGAACCGGGAACGTGTTCCTTTATATAGTCCGCGATGGCGATGGCCGGGTAGATGTGTCCGCCCGTTCCGCCGCCCGTCAGGATCACTCTGAGTCCTTTTCCCATCTGGTTGTCCCTCCCGCGTCTTTCTCTGTGTTGGAATACCTTGAAATGGCTAGGATGATGCCCATTTCGAATATCTGCAGCGCCAGCGCGGAACCGCCGGAGCTGAAAAACGGAAGCGAAATGCCGGTGTTCGGCATCGAATTGGTGACCACAGCGATATTGAACACCGCCTGAAGTCCCACTTTGAACGTAAGTCCGTAAGCCACGAGGGACATGAATCTGTCCGGGCATCCGGACGCGATCTTGAACCCGCGCCACAGAAGAAGCGCGAAAAGCAGTATCAGCAGCGCCGCGCCCACGAATCCCAGTTCCTCGCAGATGATGGTGAAGATGAAGTCGTTCTGCGGCTCTGAAACGTATCCGCTCTTCTGTACGCTGTTGCCAAGGCCCACGCCGAAGATCCCGCCGCTGCCGATCGCGTACAGGCCCTGCAGGGTCTGCCACGCCTCGTCCAGCGCGCTCACGCTGTCTATATGAAGCCAGATGTTCACGCGCGTCTGCGCATAGGAGGAGAAAATGACGAGCAGCACGCCGGCCGCTGCGACCAGCGCCGTGAGGATCCCGAGCCAGCGAAGGCGCGTTCCTCCCAGAAAGATCACGAGCACGCCGATGGCGGCCAGGATCAGAAGGCCGGATATATGATGCTCTAGCGCCACGAGTCCTAAGACGGAGCTCATGATAGCGCCCGGGATGAGGACGCCGAAGAGGATATCCTCCCAGAAGTTTTTCGGGGACGTGATCCGTTTGGCGTAATGCGCCATATACAGCGCCAGCATCATGACGAGCGCCAGTTTCGCGATCTCGGACGGCTGGACCGAAATATCACCTATGTAGATCCAGCGTTTCGCCTCCCCTTCCGAGACACCGATCACGAGGACCAGGGCCAGAAGGATCAAAGACGCGCCGTAGGACAGCACGCTGAACATCCGCCAGAAACGCGGTTTTGCGAACAGCACGAACGGAACGCTCATGCCGCAGGCAAGCAGGATATACAGAAGATGCCGCTTGAAATAGTGCGCGCTGTCCCCGAATTTCTGGGACGCGTACACGGAGGAAGCCGAAAAGGCCATCACGGCGCCGAACACCAAAAGAATGGCGACGATGACAAGGAAGAACAAATCGATCCCGCCCCGCACGAGGGGCTTCGGCTCTTCCAGTTCCGAAAAAGAAGCAGACAGGAGGCCTTCCCGTCTGCTTTTCATATTTGGTTGAGGCGAACCGTCCGCGGCAGACGTAGCGGTGGCTTTTGCCTCTTGCTTCTCAAAAATCACGTTTGCCTCCGGTGCCTAAAGAATATACAGCCCGTTCAGCCCGAAAAACGCCAGGATACAGAGAACGACAGACACGGACGTGAACACGCTGACGATCTTCACCTCTCCCCATCCGCATTTTTCGCAGTGATGGTGGAAAGGAGCCATTTTGAACAGTCTTTTGCCTGTCAGACGCTTGTAAAGGATCTGCAGAAGACTGGAAATCATCTCGAAAATGTACACAAGGGTCGCAATCATCATGGCGATCGGCTGGTTGATCATGAACCCGACGCCGATGATGAGGCCGCCCAGGAACAAAGAACCCGTATCGCCCATGAAGACGGTGGCCGGATGATGGTTGTAGACAAGGAAGCCGATCATGCCGCCCAGAAGGATGGCGCCGCAAAGCCCTGTCTGCCTGCCCCCGTAGATCACGGCAGCGGTCACAAAGAACACGCCGATGACCATGGCGATGGAGGAGGCCAGCCCGTCGATGCCGTCCGTCAGGTTGACGCTGTTCACGACGCCGGCGATGATAACGACGGCGATCGGATAGTAAGCCCAGCCCAGATTGATCTGGACGTTGAAGAACGGGACGATGAAGCTGGTATAGATGAAGCCGAACCTGGCCATGACGAACACGTAGATGGCCGCGACGATGAACTGTCCCATCAGCTTCTGCCGTTCGGTAAGGCCTGCGTTCTGCTTTTTCACGAGTTTCGTGTAGTCGTCGATGAACCCGATGATGCCGTTCCCTATCGCAAGGCAAAGCGTACCGGCGAGCGGGACCCAGTTCTCGGCGTTCTTTCCGCTGAGGGCCTCCTTGATGAAGAAGCCGGCCATGACGATCATGACGCCTAAGATGAAGCAGATGCCGCCCATCGTGGGCGTATGCTCCTTGCTCTTGTGCCATGCGGGACCGAGTTCGTAAATAATCTGCCCGATCTTATGGGACCGGAGGATAGGGATCAGGATAAAGGCGGCAACGACCGTCACGGCGCACGTCAGCGCCGCAGCTATAACCCATTCCACATACATCTGCATGCCGTCTTCCCCCTTTCCGGTTTCCCGAATGATGAACCTGTTTTTAACCTGTGATCAGTTTTCCTGCCAGGGCGCGATGACCCGCTGGGCCGCAGCCGCGTGGCTGCCCTTCACCAGCAGCGAATCCCCCGCCTGCAGGTTGTCTTCAAGTATTTTCGTGACAAGATCCGGCCGTTCCAGATCCTCCACGCAAAAAATCTTATTTCTGTCCATGCCCGCCTCCGCGGCTCCCTCGGCATAAGTCTTCGCCAACTTGCCGAAGCAGACGAGGCAGTCCGCCTTAATGGCGGCATAGGCGCCCGTATCGCGGTGCATCTTCTCACTGTCTTTTCCCAGTTCGTACATGTCCGCCAGCACTGCCGCCCTTTTTCCGGGCATCCCCGAAAGGATATCCAGCGCCGCGCGCACGGACTCGGGAGCGGCGTTGTAGGCGTCCTCAAGGACGTTGATGCCGCGCAGTTTCTGCATCCGCTGCCGCGATCCGCAACTCACGTAGGATGCAAGGCCTTTTCTGATGTCTTCTTCGTCAAGGCCGGCAACGATCCCCACGGCGCAGGCGTATGCGGCGCCCCAGAGCGCAGGCGCGCCCAGCGCGCGTACGCGAATATCGTCCAGGCGTTTTTCGAGAAAACGGACAGAAAGGACAGTTTCCTCCCCTTCCGTGCCGCAGATCCGCGCAAAAACGTCTGCATGGCTGTTTTTGATCGAGACACGGACGATCCGTCCCCCGAACTCTATATTCTCCAGCAGCGGTTCGTCGCCGCTGCAGATGAGCGTACCTTTTTCGCTCATCCCTTCACATATTTCAAGTTTCGCGCGCGCGATATTCTCGCGCGATCCCAGCATTTCCAGATGGGAGGATCCTATATTGGTGATCACGGCGATGTCCGGCCTTGCGGCGCGCGACATGGACGAGATCTCGCCCGCCTGACTCATGCCCATTTCCAGGATCCTGAAAGGGGCGGAGGGCGACAGCGACAGGAGCGTCAGGGGGGTCCCGATGACGCTGTTGAAGTTCGATTCCGTTTTGGCCACCTGCCCGCTCGCGGACAGAACGGCCGCGATCATTTCCTTGGTGGTGGTCTTTCCGACGGACCCCGTCACGCCGACAGTCAGTCCGCCGTATGTTTCTCTGACCTTCCCGGCCAGTGTCAGCAATGCTTTCGTGCAATCCCCGACCGTTACGTAAGTGGTCCCGGGACAGGATAGTTCCCTTTCGCAAAGGAAACAGGAGCACCCTGCCGCAGCCGCCTGCGGGACGAACAGGAGCCCGTCCGTACGTTCGCCGCGCAGACAGACGAAAAGCGTCTCTCCGTCCGCTTCGCGCGAATCGGTGCACACCGAGGCGAAGGCTCTGTCCTGACCGTGCAGCTGCCCGCCGCACACATCAGCGACGAACGATAATTTCATTGTACCCGTCGCCAGTCGGATCTTCATAACAACCTCAAAAAAAGTGATGACGATTCAGGGTGGCGCCGAAAGGCCGGCGCTACCCGTCATCCGGAAGTATGTCCGCACTTCCCTGCGGCGGTCTCCTGTGTAAAACCGATCGATATCAAGATGATCCTCAGCCTCCCGCAGGACGGGTATTCTGCCTTGCTCAAGGGCACCCGTCCGTCGGGAACAAGACGCCGCACCCGGTCTTTACGCCCTTTCCGGACCGTTTTCCCGTCCTTTCCCAAGCACGCGCATTGCCTGAAAAATCGCGGTACGGCGGACCGTACTCAAGCGCGCCGATCGCGCGCCGCGGTCATAACTGAAGACTCAGTTATCCCTATTCTTCCTCCGAGACAGTCGTCCCGGAGTCGTTTTCCAGATACTGGAAATCCAATGTGATGACGGTACCTGCCGGCACTAATGTGCCGGGTTCTTGCGACTGTGAGATCACCGTCGCCCCGGTCCCGCTCGTATAATTCCTCGTTCCCGCGATCTTTACGTTGAAACCGCTCTTAAGCAGCGTGCTTCTGGCCGCCGCTGCCGTCATGCCGACAAGATCCGGCACTTCGCAGTCGGCTTCCGGCCTGCTCCCCG
>JAFSSK010000052.1 GCA_017451045.1 Clostridia bacterium | reverse complement strand
CGTACGGACTACCTGTGCCTGACGGATCCGGACCTGAGAGAGGAGCAGATCAGGGAAATCATCCTGTCCGCTTCCGTGATCTATTCGGGCGGAGGAGACACGAAATTCCTGCTCGACACATGGCGCAAGACCCACGCGGACACGTATCTGAAGCTGGCCTATGACTACGGCGTGGTCCTTTCCGGGGTCAGCGCGGGCGCGCACAGCCTGTTCCGCTACGCCTACGACAACACCTACGATAACGGACAGTACTGCATGCTCCGCGGGCTGGATCTGCTGCCGTACTGCATGTGTCCGCACTACGAGGACTGGGTGAAGTTCCCGCAGGATATCTGGATGCAGGAACTGGACGGCATCGGCGTGGACAACGATATCGCGCTTTCCTTCGTGGACGGGACATATGAGGTCGTGGATTCCCGCCGCAACCCGAATCATTCCGCCTTCTACCTGCCGATCAATGAGCAGTTCAAGGCACACGATCTGCAGAAGGAGCCGATGATCCTTCACAGCCCTGACGGCGGCGCACCGTATATCTATCCGAAATACTGCTGAAACAAACTTACAGGACATAACAAAACGCTGATAATGGAAATCTGCGAGCCGAGATTACAATTTGAAACGTTCAAGGGCAACGTCTGCCACATGGTAAAGAATCAGGGAGATTTACCCTTTATCGTTGAGAATCTGAAAAAGGACGATATTTCAAGACTTTGGGAAAAGCAATGGTATCCCGAGGCGTTCTATCTGCTGGCAATGGTGGATTACCTTTCCCGGATTAACGGGATTCCTTTATGCAACCGATATGATCGGATACGGGAACAGAAGCTGGAAAAAGTGATCTATCCAAGGGATGTTGACCTCGCGTGGAGACTCTCTCCCGATCTGGATGTTCGGGAGCAGAGCAGAAAAGAGTCGATCCCGGAATTCATAAGATTCAATATCGTGGAAACGGATATCCGAAACGTTTGTTGAAACACCGTTCACAAAAGGGAAACGGGTACGTAAAAAGCCCATGATCCAAGACAATCATCTGGAAAATGAACAAAAGCTGCCCTGCAATGATGCTGCAGGGCAGTGCTTTTTTGTACAATGATTTTAGTATTCGTACGTGCCGGAGTAGACCGTCTGGCAGGCGCCCATCAGCGTGATGTTGCCGTCCTTGCAGTTGACGACGAGGTCGCCTCCCAGCAGTTTCACGGTGATGTCGGTCCCTTCGCGGCAAAGCCCCGTGCGGACAGCCGCCGCGACGGCGGCGCATGCGCCCGTGCCGCAGGCCAGCGTTTCGCCGTTTCCTCTTTCCCATACGCGCATACGCAGGGTCGTGGGGTTGACGACGCGCACGAATTCCGTGTTGACGCGTTCGGGGAACTGAGGGGCGAATTCGAACTGCGGCCCGATCTTCTCAAGATCCAGCGTGTCCAGCTCGTCCGTAAAGATCACGCAGTGTGGATTCCCGACGGAAAGGCAGGTCACTTCGTAAGTCTTACCGCCTACGGAAAGCGGATACCGGACCATTTCCTTGACGCCGGCGGGAGCCTTCACGGGTACCTTTTTCGGACTGAAATCGGCATGTCCCATGTCCGCGCGGACGTAGTTTACACGTCCGTCCCGCGTGAACAGCTCAAGCTCGTGGATGCCGGACTTGGATTCGATCTTCACGATGTCAGACTTCACGATGCCTTTGTCGTATAGGTATTTTGCGACGCAGCGGATGCTGTTGCCGGCCATGAGACCTTCGGATCCGTCCTTGTTGAAGATCCGCATGCGCGCGTCGGCGCAGTCCGAGCGCTCGATCAGTACGATCCCGTCGCCGCCGATGCCGAAATGAGGCTTGCAGATGCTCACGCAAAGGGATTCAGGGCAGGTGATGGCGTCGTCGAAATCGGCGATGAAGACATAGTCGTTGCCGCAGGACTGCATCTTGGTGAACGCAATCTGTTGCTTGGAAGTCCGCATGTGGTTGATGTCCACGAGTTCCGTGTTGGTGCAGTTGAAGCGGCTCTCGATGATGTCCGCCAGCGCGTTGGCCGTGTCAAGAGAGGTAAGGCAGGGGATGGACAGCTGCATGGCCCGTCTGTGGAGCTTGATGTAGTCTCCGATGGAGTCGTCCTTGACGGCGCCCGTATAGACGATGTAGGTGATCTTCCCGCTGTTCATCAGTTCCACCATCGTATCAGCCTCCGTCGCGTTCGGGACGGACTGGACGGCTATGCCCAGCGACCGGATCGTCTCGGCGGTTCCCGGGGTCGCGTAAAGGTTGATGTCAAGGTCGTAGAACCGTTTGGACAGGGAAAGGATCTCCTGGTAGTCGTGGGTCTCAACGCTCAAAAGCACGCCCGCGCTGCCTTTTGAGTGCATGGGAGGCACTTTGAATCCTGCGGCGGTCAGGCCCTTGAACAGCGCCTCGGACATGGTCTTGCCTATGCCCAGCACCTCACCGGTGGATTTCATTTCCGGACCCAGGATGGAATTGGCGTCAAGAAGCTTTTCGAAGGAGAAGACGGGTACCTTGACGGCCACGTACGGCGGAACGGGATACAGGCCCGTGCCGTAGCCCAGATCCTTCAGCTTTTCGCCCAGCATGACGTGGGCGGCCAGGTCCACCATCGGGACGGAGGTCACCTTGCTGATGTAGGGAACGGTCCTTGAGGCTCTGGGGTTGACTTCGATGACATACAGCTCGCCGTGATAGAGCAGGTACTGGATGTTCACCAGTCCCTTCGTCCCGAGCGCCAGCGCCAGCTTTTCGGAGCAGGCTACCACGGTCTTTAAGTCCTTGTCGTTGAGGTTGTACGGCGGATAAACGGCGATGGAGTCGCCGCTGTGCACGCCCGCGCGTTCGATATGCTCCATCACGCCGGGAATGAGTACGTCCTCGCCGTCAGAGATCACGTCCACTTCCAGTTCGATCCCGGGCATGTACTTGTCCACGAGAACGGGGTTCTCGATCCCGCCAGACAGGATCCTTGTCATGTAGCAGATTGTCTGCTCCCTGTCTCTGGCGATGGTCATGTTCTGCCCGCCGATCACGTAGGAAGGACGGAGCAGGACAGGGTAGCCGAGCTCCTCGGCCGCCGCGACGGCCTCTTCCATGGTGCGGACGCCTTTTCCGCTTGGCCTGCGGATGTTGAACTGCTCAAGCAGCTTGTCGAAGCGCTCGCGGTCCTCGGCCGTGTCGATCCCTTCTGCGGAGGTGCCGAGGATCTTCACGCCGTGGCTGTCGAGGAACGATGTCAGCTTGATGGCCGTCTGTCCGCCGAACGCCACCACGACGCCGACGGGCTTCTCCACCTCGATAATGTTCCAGACGTCTTCCGGACACAGCGGCTCGAAATACAGCCTGTTTGCCGTGTCGTAGTCCGTGGAAACGGTCTCGGGGTTGTTGTTGATGATGACGACGTCGTATCCCATCTCTTGCAGTGTCCAGACGCAGTGGACGGAGGAGTAGTCGAACTCGATGCCCTGGCCGATGCGGATGGGGCCGGAGCCCAGGACGACCACGACGGGTTTGCCGGACCGTTTCAGGGTCCTTGCCTCGCAGTAGCCGCCGGATACGGAGTAGAAATAGGGCGTTTGGGCATCGAACTCTGCGCCGCAGGTATCGACGATCTTGTAGCTGAAGGAGAACTGGCAAGGCGTTTTCTTTGCACCGGATATGCGCAGCAGCGCCGCGTCCGTATAACCCAGCCGCTTGCCTTCAAGATACAGGTTAGGGGAGAGATTATTGACGATTTTCGACTCGAAAAGTGCAAGATTATGTATTTTTTTCAAAAACCACAGATCGATTTTCGTGATATCGTGGATCGTTTCGAGCGGTACGCCCGAGGCGATCGCCTCGAAGATCGTGAAGACGCGGAAGTCGTCCTGGTCCGCAAGACGATCCAGGACGGGACGCCCGTCAAGAGGAGAGGCGTGCAGCGTATCCTTGCCGATCTCAGCGCCGCGGACGGCTTTCAGAAGGGCGGCTTCGAAGGACTGGCCGATGGCCATGACCTCGCCCGTCGCCTTCATCTGGGTGCCGAGTCTGCGGCTGGAGCCGGCGAATTTGTCGAATGGCCATTTGGGGAACTTGACGACCACGTAGTCGAGCGTCGGCTCAAAGCAGGCGCACGTCTTGCCCGTGATGTCGTTCTTGATCTCGTCCAGCGTATACCCGAGGGCGATCTTGGGCGTGGTCTTGGCGATCGGGTAGCCCGTCGCCTTGGAGGCAAGGGCGGAGGAACGGGACACGCGCGGGTTGACTTCGATCAGGTAGTATTCGGAGGAGGTGGGGTTCAGCGCGAACTGCACGTTGCAGCCGCCCTCGATCTCCAGCTCGCGGATGATGCGGATGGCGCTGTCGTTGAGCATTTTCAGGTCGTGATCATTGAGGCTCAGGATGGGCGCGACCACGATGCTGTCGCCGGTGTGGACGCCGACGGGGTCGATGTTCTCCATGCCGCAGATGGTGATGGCGTGGTCGTTGGAATCGCGCATGACCTCGAACTCGATTTCCTTATAGCCCTTTACGCT
>JAFSSK010000051.1 GCA_017451045.1 Clostridia bacterium | reverse complement strand
GTTTTCGCTGAGCAGCCGCAGCCATTCCTTTTCCGTCGGGGAGTAAAACCGTTCCGCGACTTTGGCTGAAACGGACGTGTCGCCCTCAAGGTCGACCCCCAGGGGAACGTCTCCTACCGAACAGGCCGCGTAGTGCTCCGCGTGCGTCAGGCTGAAATACAGCTCCGGCGCCTCCTCGAAGAAGGGTTTCCCGCCCGGGGCCGCCTTCCATGCGAGTCTGCAGGGATTCTGGAATCTGTCCTCGATCATCTGCATGAGCAGAAGCGTGGCGCCCAGGCTGTTCCGTCTGTCCCTCGGCTGGGCGTACCGGACGATCCTTGCCCTTCTCGACGGGTGGATCATCCGAAGAGCCGTTTCAAAAATCCGCTGGTCTTTCAAAAAATCTGTGTCGATCACACCGGTCTTTATCATCGTTTCAGACGCCGCGCCGCCGGTGGCGGACGGCTCTCTCCTTGTGATTTCTGCCAAAACGGAATTCCAGTGAACAGTATACCACAAAGCGCGCGTTTTCACAAGTTTTTTTGCGTCTTTCGGAAGACCTTCGAAAACACGTCCTCAACAACATATTCCATTCTTCTTTTCCTTTGCCACAATATATTGATTTTGGAGGAAAAATATGTTATTCTTTTACTGAAGAATTATCCATAGGAACAGGAGGTACCGGCCATGCGCGGAAAAACCGTTTCAGCAGTCATCATATGCGTCATGCTCTGCGCGCTGATCCTCCCCGTCCGGAACGCGAGGGCTGCGGCGGAGCCGCTTCACACCGAAGCCTACGAGGAGCTGCTGACCGCAGGTTTCTCCGAGCAGTACGCAAGCATGCTCGAAGAGGTCCTCCTTGCGCACCCCGCATGGACTTTCCTGCCGCTTTGCACGGCGCTGTACGCCCCCGGCTATACCTGGGACTTTTGTGTCGGGCAGGAGACGGCAGATCCGCAGACGAACCTCATCCCGGCAGCGGATATGTACGCGGCGTACCGGCATCCTTCCAACCAAAATCTGTACGACGCGGGATACTACCAGGCCTCCCCCGCCGCCGTTTCCTACTTCATGGATCCGCGCAATTTCCTGAATGAGGCCGATCTGTTCCAGTTCCTGGACCTTTCCTACGCTGATATCCCGGAAGAGACCATCGAGGAGCTCCTGGCAGGTTCTTTCATGAGCCGCAGGACGCTGGAGAACGGGCTCACCTTTGCGCAGACTTTCATAGAGGCAGGCAGACAGGCCGGGGTGAACCCTTTGTACCTGGCCGTCAAGGCCCTGCAGGAACAGGGCCGCGAAGGGACGTCCGCCGTCATCAGCGGCCGCTGCGGGACATGGCTGTATGAAAACGCGCCCGAGACGGAACAGGACCGCGATTCCCTTCTGTCTTTCGACGGCTGCTACAACCTGTTCAACATCGGCGCCTCCGGAAACGGCGTCTACGCGATCTACCTGCACGCCATGGAGCGGGCGAAAAGCCAGGGATGGGACAGCATTTCCAGATCGGTCGAGGGCGGGGCCCTTTTGCTGAAGGAATCCTATATCGACCGCTACCAGTCCACCCTGTACCTGCAGAAGTTCAACGTCGACGCGCGCAGCGTCACGCCCGCCGGGACGTCCCGCAACTTCTGGAGCCAGTACGCCCAGAACGTGGCGGACGCGCTGAGCCAGTCCCGGAACCTTTACGCCATGCTGGCGTCCACGGACGACCTTGACCTTTCCTATACGTTTCTCATCCCCGTATACCCCGATATGCCAAAAACGGCATGCCCGGATCCCGCGAACGGCTCCTGCCCGTCCCTGGCCCCCGCGACGGCTCGCTATTCCTTCTCCTCTTCCATAGGCGCCACCGAGGCGGAGGGCAAGGCCGTGCGGACGGATCTGGGGACATTTGACCGGGGCAACCTGCCCTTCCTTGAAGGACGCGCCGTCCATTCCTACGGCGTAACGGCCGTCCAGTACCGCCTGGAGGGACAGGCGGACTGGATGGATCTTACGCTGACTGAGGGCGGATCCTTCTCCCTTCCGGCCGAAGACGTATTCGCCGGTCCCGGCAGCGCGACAGTCTATTTGCGCATCCGGTCAGGCCTTGACATATCGAGCCAGAACAAGCACAACCTGTACGCGCTATGCGCCGTCGTCCGGTATGCCGTCCGGCAGATATCCGTCCGCCTCACCGTCGAGTGCGAAGGCAGCGTGACGGAACAGACGGCAAGCGCGGGAGACACGATAGAGCTCCCGTCGGCAAAGGCCCCGGACGGATTTTTGGCTGCAGGCTGGAAGATCGTGTCCGGAAAGGAGACGTCTTTCCTGCCCCAGAACGCAAGCTACCGGCTCAAGGCCGATACGGAGATCCACGCCGTCTTCATCCCGGAGCCGGACATGCTGATGCTCCCGGGCGCCTCCGTATCGCTTTCTGGACCGCTTCGCATACGCTTCGAGGCGGCGATCAGCTACCGTTCCCTTGAGGACCTGTCCGAAAGCCCCGTCCGATGCCTGTTCGGCGTCGTAACGTCCTTCGGCGACGCTTCCGTCTTCACGGAGCTGCCGTCCGGGAAGGCTTCCGCCGGCAAAAACTACCGGGTAAGCCGTATTGTCGTTTCCCCGCCGGACGCCGGAACGTCCGTTTGCGCGCGCGCATGTGTGCGCGTGTGTTACAGTGACGGGACGTACTGCGACTATCTCTCCCCCGTGAGCGAAGACAACGTCAGGACCGCCGCGCAGATCGCCGCGGCGGCGCTGGCAGACGATACAAACCAATTCACCGAGCAGCAGAAGCGGTTTCTTGCTTCCCTGCTGCCGTAACTGTTAGGAGCTTTTATGAAAAACACGAAAACGCTGATCGACGACTTTCTGCAGCTGGACATGGACTACAGCATCCGGCAGAAGGCGTTCAGCCCGATCTATTCCTACGTCAACCTCGTCACGGATCCGTCCTTCCCCGGCATCCGGGAACTGTATCTGGATTACAACCGCAAGTCCGACCAGCTCTGGGACGGCTTCCTGTCCTTTGGGGCGGACGTGAAGACCTATACGGCAAAACCCGACCGCATCTGCCACGAGCTGTCCGACGGGACGGTCCTCAAGGTCGCCTACTACTGCGAGAACGCATTCCTTGTGGAGGCGGAGAACGCCTCCGCGATGACCTGCTTCCAGAAACCAGGGAAAGAGCTGGGCGAGCACTGGATACTGGAAAAGAGAGCCGGTCAGGTACTCATCCAGGGGTATGCCATCAACCGGGACGACCGCGATCCGGACCTTCAGGCGCCGATCCTGGCAGGCATGCGCGTCCTGCGCGGGACGCTGCACGTCCGCAAGGGAAAGATCACCGTCGAGCCCGACAAGGACGGCAGGATCCTGGCGGCCTTCCATCTGTCCGTACTGAAGATCAGCGAAAAAGCGCTCAAAAAGGTGCTGCAGAAAGCCCCGGACAGCGCCGACGACGCCATCGCCGCCACCAGGAACTGGATACGCGAGGCGGCCGGTTCCCTGCCTGCGCTCGACGCGACGGAGAAAGAATACCACATGCTGCTGGTGGCCGTCGGGTCGCTCATCTTCAACCTGGCCAAGGCACCCGGGAACCTTTCGGGATACATATCCTTCTTCCCCTCCCGCGGCAGCTATACCACGCATTTCACGTGGGACTCCTGCTTCCAGAACCTCGCCTTCGAGATCATGAATCCCGCCATCGCCAAGGATTCCATGCTGCAGCTCGTCTCGAACATGCGTCATGACGGCAAGATCCCGCAGTTTCTGTGCTCGACCTGGAACAGGCCGCACGAAGTCCAGCCGGCGCTGATCGGATGGGCATCGCTCCGCCTGGCCAGACAGACGAACGATCTTTCGTTCGCCAAAAAGATCCTTTCCGCCCTCGAGATCAACAACGAGTGGTGGCTCAGCGCCAGGATGACGCACTACGGCCTTATCTACTGCCCGCACGGGCTCGAAACGGGCCAGGACGACTCCCCGCGCTTCGACGACGGTCCGGTACTGGCCGTGGATATGAACGCCTATCTCGTCAGCCAGATGCGCTGCTGCGCGGAACTGGCGAAGATGCTGAATCTTCCGGGCAAGGCCGCAAGGTGGGAAGCCTGCGCAGACAGACTGGCTGCGCGCATGGTGAGCCTTCTGTACGATCCCGGGCGCAACCTGTTCATCGACGTGCTGGCGGCGACGGGCGAGCGCCGGCCGCTCGTGACGACATCGGGCCTCATCCCGCTCTGGGCAGGCTCTCCCTTGGACGACGCCACGGCGCGCAACATGATCGAGCGCTGGCTGCTGAATCCCGAACACATGTTCGGTCCCGTCCCCTTCCCGAGCGTAGCCTACGACGAACCGGTCTACGATCCGCCCCATTGGTGGCGCGGACCTACGTGGATGCCGGAGGCGTGGCTCATGCTGGAAGTCCTTGAACGCTATGGGCTTACCGACGCCTACAAAGAGGGCCGGAAACGTCTTTATGAGATGATGATCAGAAACGGACAGTTCTACGAGCTGTTCAATTCGCAGACGGGCGAGGGCGAAGGCAACCCCGAGCAGGGCTGGACCGCCGCCATCTTCATCCGCATGTTCTGCGACATAAAATCGGGAAAATAATTTATTAAAAAGGAGACCTTATTATGTTCGGACTCATTATCGGAATCATCGCCATCGCCGCAGCAGCCGTCGTTGCCCTGGCAACGCCCGGGCCGCTGCAGAAAAAACACGCCAAGATCATATCGCCGATCTGCATCGCCATCGGCGTCATCGCCATTCTCTTCTCCTGCATTTCGACCGTTGAAACCGGTCACACGGGCGTCGTGACGACGTTCGGCCGCGTTGAAAACTACACGCTGGACAGCGGCGTACATTTCAAACTCCCCTGGAACAAAGTCGTCCAGATGGACAACCGCGTCCAGAAAGCCACGATCGAAATGGGATGTTTCTCCTCGGACATTCAGGAAGTAAGCTGTAAGTACACGCTGAACTACCAGATCTCAAAAGCCAACGCGCAGGACATCTACCGCAGCGTCGGCATCAATTACTTCAATACAGTCATCACGCCGAACGTGGCCGAGAGCGTCAAGACCATCATGGCCCACTATACGGCCGAGAATCTGATCGGCAACCGGGACAAGCTGGCCGAGGAGATCGAGGAGCTTCTGGGAGACCAGCTCAGCAAATACAATATCGAGGTCGTTTCCACGGCCATCGAGGATATGGACTTCACGGATGAGTTCACCAACGCCGTTGAAGCCAAACAGGTCGCCGTTCAGAACAAGCTGAAGGCCGCGACCGAGCAGGAGCAGAAGACGATGGAGGCTGAACAGGCCGCCGTCCGCGCCAAGATCGAAGCGGAAGCGGCTGCCGAAATTGCCAAGATCCAGGCGCAGGCCGACAAGGAAGTCGCGCAGATCTCCGCGGACAGCGCCGAGTACCAGGGACGCAAAGAGGCCGCCATCGCCATGCAGCGTCTGGCGTCCATCAACGGCTGGACCGTCGTGACGGATCCCGATACGTCCATCAACAAACTGTACCGCGCGGACGGCGCGGAGGTCACGGACGAAGACCTCAAGACAGGGTCCGCGAACCTGATCAACTACTACTACGCCATGCAGTGGGACGGCCACTTCCCGGAAACGTATGTCGGAAGCGACAACGTCACGTCCATCCTGGATCTGAGCAGATCCGGCTCCGGCGAGGCGGCGAAACGGCGGTCGAGCG
>JAFSSK010000050.1 GCA_017451045.1 Clostridia bacterium | reverse complement strand
GGTCGTCGCCACTCAGGTGCCAAAGCAGCCCCATCTGGACAAGACTCCCCGTCCCGGTCTCCTTCAGCATCTCGTCCCGCATCGCGACCATTTTGGGATCGGTCGCCTCTTTGATCGCGCGAATATCGCTTTCATCGAAAAACAGATTTCTCAGCATGAAAATCCCTCCTCTGCGTCCAGCAGGTTTCATTGCCTTAATTGTACTACTTTGAAAAGAAAAATGATATAACAATTTTCAGTTTTTTACGTGCGCCGCGAAACTTTTTTGCCGGCGTGCGTTTTTTTGCCGCCGCTGAAAAATTTTTTGTGAAAAAAACTGAACATCCACGGATTTTTTCAACAATCATATAGCGGAACGCAAAACGAAAGGAGCGTGGGGCCTTGCCCAATCATGTACAGAACAAACTGACCTTTTCCGGCGACAGCGAAAAGGTCCAACGCCTTATCGAATCGATCTCCGCTAAAGACGAGGCCGGCGGGACCGGCCGGATCGATTTCGAGAAGATCATCCCCATGCCGGAAGGCATCTTCAAAGGCCCGCTCGGCAGCGCCGAACGGCAGCAGTACGGAAAAAACAACTGGTACGACTGGTCCATCGAACACTGGGGGACCAAATGGAACGCCTACAACACAGACTTCAGGCCACAAAGCGGCACGCTCGTCTTCTGGACCGCCTGGTCCGCGCCGCATCCCGTCCTGGAGGCGCTGGCGCAGAACAATCCGGAGGTGGACATCCGTCACGAGTGGGCCGACGAGGACCTGGGCCGCAACTGCGGCGTCCGGGAGTACGGCGAAGGCACGATCAAAAACGAGTACCTGCCTACGGACATGCAGAAGTCTTTGGAACTGGCTCTGTCCGTCTGGGACTACGCCCCGCAGGACGTGGGCCTCTGCCTATCCCGGGACGGAAAACACTACCTGGAATGGGACGACTCCTCCTACGCAAGGGTAACGGCCGGCGGTAAGACCTGCGTCTTCGTGCCGGACATCCTGGACGACGCGGAGACCCCCTGCCAGTACGGCCGCGCCTACTACAAAAACACCGTGGACGGTCCGAAGCTCTATCGGGACTACCAGCCCGGGTGCCTGGGAACGCTGCTTTCCCGGGAGGAATGGGACTTTTCCGAATCAGGCGCGATAGACCTTGACGCCGAGCTCGACCTGGACGGCCAGACGCAGTCCCTTGCCGACGTTCCCGATTTCTCGGGGCCTCACGACGGGAGGGCCGAGCCATGACGCAGCTGTGGGACAGGATCAGACTTCCCCGTCCGCTGAAGCAGCCGCCGGACGGCTGCCGCCTTGTCGCGAAACTTGACGCGGACCATATCGACATCATCTGCGAGACCGTCCCGAAGGAGGACAAGGACGCAGCGGACGTCTTCTGGACCGGATACGACACCGGCTGGGAGGACGCAGCGGGTACCTGGTATACCAAAGGCTACACGGACGGATGGGACGCCGGGAACGCGGGCGCTCCCTTCTCGCCGGAAGCCCCTGACGCATGGGAGGACTGCTGATGCTCGTAAAAGTTCACAGAAAACTTCAAAACGGGTCTGACGGCCCCCTGTACAAGACCGTTTTCTCCGGGCGCGTCGGGGCGAAAGACCTTGAAGACCTCTCCCGGGAACTGGAGAAGGAACCCCTTCCCCTTACCTACCAGGGAGAACCGATGAAACCGGGAGACGTGGTAGAGATCTGCGGCGAGACGCCTATGGCCGTCGGGCGCATCTCATACCTTCCCGACGAGGGCGCATACGCCGTGACCTTCACGGACGCGCAAAGGTTCGAACTGGAAGTCCAGATCTGCCGCAACGACGGCACGGACTACCACGCGGAGGATCTGCGCGGCAAAGGGATCAACTGGCCCGCCTGCGGCTTTTACGAAAAGCGCGAAGAGGGTCTTTACCCGACGAATATCCGGCAGGACAGGATCCTGGAGCAGGACGGTCTTCGCGTCGTGCTGCTCGAGCCCGGACAGCCTGCGGTAGAAACGCGCGTGCTGGACGACCTTCACCACTGGCAGCTCGCCGTGTCCGATCACGGGGAGGACGCGCTCATGGAGGTGTCCTACCCATTCGACGAGGACGTGATCGCCGTCGGCAACGAGGAGGCGAAACTCATCGGCATGGAGCCGAACAGGCACCTGGGCTGCGGCCTGTATGCGGGCCCCGTATACCTTGTGGGGGACGACGGCAAGGGCGGGTTCAGAGACCTTCGGGACGAGGAGTGCGACAGGTTTTGCCATGAGTACGCCGTCCCGGAGGTCATCGACCAGCGGGAGTGCGAGAAGGAACTGTTCCACTTCCTCGCCTTCTGACAAAAAAACGAAAGGAGAAAAGCTGAATGATCAAGGATTCCTCAAAAGAAAATCAGTACCACGACCTGCCGCAGAACCATCCGATGCGTCCGTTCGGCACGGACAAAATCCATATCCGCATCAATTCCATCAACAGCGACCCGGACAGCAAGTACCGGGCGAGCGCCACTTTGCAGATCGGGGAGTTTTCCCTCTCCGGATTCAGGATCTACAAAGGATCCAAGGGCCCGTTCGTCTCTGTCCCCTCCCGCCAGATCTCGGACAGCGCGACGGGCGAGGTGAAATACCAGGACATCTTCCGTCCCTTAACGCGCGAGGCGGCGGATACTTTGAACGACCTGGTCCTTCACGCCTACGACCAGGCGCTCGAGGAGAGCGTCCGGCAGACGGACAACGCTCTTTCCGAGCAGGCCGAGCAGGCGGGCCATATCGTCATGCAAATGTAAAAAAAAGAAAATTTACCATAAAAGGAGAGCAAAAACCATGAGAAAAGTTCTGAACACCATCAAAGGACGCGCCGTTGCCATCTTCCGCGGAACAAAAGGCGAGGGGTACGTCGACACCGCCGTCAAGATCATCATCGGCGTCGTCATCGGGGGGCTTCTGCTGGCGGGTCTTTACGCCCTGTTCAACACCACCATCATCCCCACCATGACCTCCAAGATCACCCAGATGTTCAGCTATGGCGGCTGACGCCGTCGGCATAAGCTGGCTTGCCGTCCTTCCCGTCTGCCTTGCGCCGGTCCCCTTCCTGCGCAAAAAGTACGCCGGGCAGGGCCGGTACGTCCCGTCCGTTCTCTGGCCGGTGCCGCCGCTCTGCGCGGCGGCCCTGGCCGCGGCCGGAAAAGGAGCAGAATACTGCCTGGCTACGGCCTTTTTCCTGTGGCTTTTGCTGGACGCATCGGTCAGGGACGCGCATGACCACGAGGTCCCGGACACATACGTTTTGCCCTGCCTTGCGCTGGCAGTGCCGTCCGTGTGTTTCTCGCCCCTTGCCTGCCTCGTCCTTCCCAGCCTTCTGACCCTTCTTTTGGCCCTGCCGGGGATCCTCGGACGAAAGTGTCTCGGGGGCGCCGATCTCAAGATCGTATGGCTCACAGGCCTTTTCCTCGGCGTCTTCCGCGCGCTGCCCGCGCTGTTTTTCGCGTCGTTGCTGGCGCTTCTGTCACGTCTGCCGAAAAGAAGGAGACCGCCGCGCGGCGCTCCTTTCGCATTCGTGCCTTTTCTTTTCTTCGGCGCCTCTCTCGCCTCGCTCCTGCCCTGACTTTTTCCTGAAAGGTTGAATCTGAATGAAACTCAAGAACATAAAACTGTTTTCCCATCCCCCGACGAAGCGCACGGTCGCCGGGATCGTCTGCATCGCGCTTGCCCTCGTCCTGTGCCTTGCCGTGGCGCCCGCCGTGACGGCGCGTGCCGCTAAGACCTCATCCGTATACGTGTACACGTCCGCGGTCGAGTCCGGGACGGTCTTAACGGCCGACATGATCGAAAAACGGGAGATCCCCGCGTCGCTCGTTCCGAAAGACGCCGTGACGGATCCCGCCTCCGTCCTGGGGCTTGT
>JAFSSK010000049.1 GCA_017451045.1 Clostridia bacterium | reverse complement strand
GAAACCGAGCTCGTTTCTTTCGGTGTGGCGGTCAGACCGATCTGCGTTGCGGATGTGAAATATTCCAAAACCTCGCGCCACTGGCTGTCCGCTTTTGCGCTACCGCGGTGGCACTCATCTACGACGATTAAATCAAAGAAGCCGGGGCTGAATTGCTGGAACAAACTGTTTGCGTCTTCGTCTTCGCCCGTCAGTCCTTGATAAAGCGCAAGATAGATTTCATGGGCTGGATCGAAGTTTTGTTTTGTTACCCACGTAATTTTATCTTTGAACGGCGCGAAGTCGTTCGTAAAGGTCTGGGAAATCAGCGCAGTACGGTCAGCAAGGAACAGAATGCGCTTTTTGATGCCCGCTTTCCAAAGCCGCCATATGATCTGAAACGCGGTGTAGGTCTTGCCGGTACCGGTCGCCATAACGAGCAGAACGCGGTTTTCGCCGTTGGCAATCGCTTCCACCGTTTTGTTGACGGCGTTCATCTGATAGTAGCGCAGCTGCTTGTCGGGGTTGTCCGAATAATACGGCTCGTCGATGATTTTGTCCTGCACAGGATTGACGTGCGCTTGTTCGTGGTACATCTGCCACAATGTGTCAGGTGAGGGAAAATCGTCCAAAGACAGCGTTTCTTCAACGTTGCCGTCTGTGACGTACTTGTTATGAAACACAAAGCCGTCGCCGTTGGAAGAAAAGACAAACGGGACATCCATCATCTTGGCATAGTTCAGCGCCTGTTGCATACCGTCACCGATGGAGTGATTGTTGTCTTTCGCCTCAACGATTGCAATGGGCTTGTTGGGCTTGTAGAAGAGAACGTAATCCGCTTTCAGCGGCTTTTCCCGCTTACAGGTTTTACCGCGAGCGATGATGCGTCCCTTTGTTATAGGATACTCTTCACGCATTTGGGAGAAAGTATTCCAGCCGGCTTTTACAATCGCAGGCGTAATAAACTTGGTACGGATATCTGCTTCGGACATATCTTTCTTATTGAACTCAGTCATCAAATAATTCTCCTGATCATCTGGCAAATTATCCGCAATATCTTCGATCATACAATCAAACACGTGGCAGTTCTTTGCCATTATTTCCATAGTTTTGAAAGCGATCCTTGTCTCCTCACGGTGCAGGATGGTTTTATGTCAAGTTCTCTTCCAACATACACTGGATCGAAATCACTTATCCGTTATGCCATACATCAATTATCTTTCTCCATGATCTGGATCGAGACCACATACCCGTCAAAGATCCCGATCTCCATCACGGTCTTCCCCTTCACATAAAACAAATACTCCAGGCCGCTTGCGGTCTGCTTTTCTTTTTTCCCGAGAACATCAAATACTTTCTGTTCTCCGTCCCCGATCTTAAGCCCGCCTTCTGCAGTTACGCTGTCGTCCAGAAGAGTTATCCGTATTACGGTTTCCTTCTTTCCGTCGTCCACGGTATAGACCTCGTACGCGCCGTATCCGTACACTTTGTCTTTCATGTCCGGAAAAGCGCAGGACGCGGACTCGTCAAGGGTCAGATAGGCGCCAAGACTATCCTTTATCTCATTGAAATTCTGACCCGGCCAGATCGCCGTGCCGCCCGATACAAACTCAAATCTTCCTTCTTGCGTGTTATTTTCCTGTCCGCCTGCGCATCCGGCGCATACAGCGAGCAGCAAGACGGCGCATAATGCCGCCAGGATCGGTTTAATCTTGCTCATTTTGATTCTTTTCCTTTAACTGATTCAGCCTTTCGGCCATTTTTCCGTAATAATCATCCGTATCCGCCTGTCCCCTGCGGTCAGGCAGCTCAACGTCGTTCTTGAGGATCTTTCCAAACCAGGAAGACAGTTTCTCCGCCCCGGACAGATTCAGGTGGATCCCGCCGTCGTAGGTGTCGAGATCCCAGTCAAGGCCGATCTCCCAGTCCGAAGGGATGAGGTTGTAATAGCCAACCTGATGCTCGTCAGCCCACGCAAACACCTGCTCGTCCCATGCGTCATACCACCAGTATTTCCAGGAATTCGTCGGGGACTTTAGAAGGACCAGTTCCGCCCCGTGAGAGCGGCACAGCTTCAGCATTTTGTCCAGGTAGGCCATAGAGGTTTCCGGCAGTCTGTAATCCTTCAGCTTGTCTCCCTCGCGCGTGGACGTTTTCGGTACGACCCCCGTCTGCGGCAGGTATCCGCCGTAGGTCACGGGATCTTTGGAGAACAGGTACGTGAAATCCTCCGAGGAAAGGTCGGACCAGCGGCTGTGGAAGCGCAGGATCGGGAAGATGTACGAAAGCATGTTCTCCCCTTCCGTCATGGAGGCTTTTATCGCATTCCATTTAGATTTGGACCACTGCATGCCGTCAAGGGTCATGCGGTTGTATGCCTCGTTCTGCGGTGTTCCGTACTTCAGCGCCATCACGCTGTATATCACCACTTTGGGGCTCTCGCGCTCGAGCATCTCCTCGAGCAGGTAGTAAGACTGCCAGATGAGCTGCTGCGCGGATCCCCGAACGTAAGACGTGATCCCGTACTCCTGGTACAGCACGGACGGGATGAAGCACTCGTACACCTCGCAGTCCCCCACGAACAGCACGTCGTGGGAAACGGGCTCGTCATAGTATTCGGCGATCATCGCGCCCTCCTGGGTGCTTTCCATGTACTTGGGGACGAGCAGCGCCTGCAGAAAGGCAAAGATCAGTACCAGCACAATGATCGCGGCTGCGGCCGCCAGGATTCTTTTGAGTCTTACAGACACGGCAGCCACCTCCTAAAACTGGTTGTATATGAACTGAGAGGCGTCAAAGCCGATGCCCCACGATCCAAAGATCAATACAACGAAGATAAGACACGCGGCCACGACGATCCCCGCCACGGGCCGGGCGGCAATTCTATGCCTTAGCGGCGCGTCGTTTGGCGAGTTGCGGGACACCTGCCATACAAGGATCAGAGAAAGTCCCAAGAGCAGCCACTGCCAGCCGTTGAGGCCTAAGAGGCTCTGCTCCGTGAAGAGCCTTGAAAATCCCGGCGCGTAAAACATCGTTCCCCACTGCGAGAACGTAAGCGGCACGTCCCGGTAGCAGTCCAGCGTCCGGATGAAACCCATCAGAAGGAAGGTCCTTATCATGGCGAAATGCCGGTAAAACGTGTTCTGCGCCAAGTTTGGGAATCTCTTATGGAACTTTTCATAAAGCGGGTTGAGTTCCTGCGATATAAGGATCACAAGGCAATTGAGAAGCCCCCAGACGATGAAATTCCAGGACGCCCCGTGCCACAGACCCGTCAAGAACCAGGTCACGATGGTGGCAAAATACACCGGAAGCCGCCTGCCAACGGCATTTCCTAAGTGCTCGCGGGACCATTTGGAGAAGCGCTGCATGGGCCGGCATACGGACAGCGGGTAGAACACGTAATCCGTGAACCACGTGCCCATGGTGATGTGCCAGCGGCGCCAGTACTCCTTGGTGGAAAGAGACGAGAACGGATGGTCGAAATTCTCCTTTACGTAAATGCCCAGCATCTCGGAGATGCCTAAGGTTATGTCGATGCCGCCCGTGAAGTCGCCGTAAATCTGTGCGGCGTAAAGCAGCAAAAGGAAGAAGACGTAAATGCCGTTATAGGTCTCGGGGTCTGAAAGGATCGTCCCAACGGCCAGAAGCGCCGTGTCCGCCACCACCACTTTCTTGAAGTATCCCCAAAGGATCCGCAAAAAGCCGGACATCATCCGGTCCCATTCGGGATCGTGGGGGGCCAGCAGCTGGGGAGAAAGATCAGAAAAGCGGCTGATCGGCCCCTGCAGAAGCTGCGGGAAGTAGGTCACGAAAAGCGCGTATTTGGCAAAATTGCGCTCGCATTCCGTCTTTTCCCTGTAGACGTCGATCAGATACCCCATGCTCTGGAAGGTATAGAAGGAGATGCCCATCGGCAACAGAAGCGAAGGAATCGTGATGGACGCCCCGGTGATCGCGTTGATATTGGAAACGGTGAACGCGGTATATTTGGGGATGCACAACAGGCCAAACCCGATCACAAGGCCTAAGACAAGGATCCTGAAGCGCTTCTTCTTGGACGTGACCCTGAAGGCTTTGCGCTCGTCGCGGGACCATGTCTCACGCATCTGTTCCACCCTGCCGTTCTCCTTTTTCGCGGCAGACGAGAGCCAGCGCGCGAACAGGTAGCTGTTCAGCGTGGCCGCGATGATATACAGGAGGCTGCGCCAGCCGCAGAAGGCGTAAAAGAACACGCTTCCGGCCAAAAGGACTATGAATTGCGCTTTTTTAGGCACAAGGTAATATACCGGTACCAGCACAACCAAAAACAGGATGAAAGCAAATGAGACGAATGCCATCCGGCCGGGCTCCCTCCTTTCAGAAAACTAACAGTTTACGGCTTATTCCTCTTCTAGCCGCTGGATCAGCGCCCACAAGGCGTCCGCCGAGTTGAAATTCTCCGGCAGGATCTCCTCCGCCGGCAGCTCCACGTCGTACGCGTCGTTTATCTCGGTGATGAGCGTCACGATGTCAAGAGAATCCAGGATGCCGTTGTCCACAAGACCTTTTTCCTTTTCAAAGTCCACGTCGGCATGCAGCGAGCGAAGGATGTCATACAGCTTACTTTTGTCCATTTTTTATTCTCCAGATGATTGATTTTTCGTTTTTTCAGGCTTCGTTACGGACAGACGCCAGCAGCGCCTGCCTGTCCACCTTGCCGTTCGGCGTCAGCGGGAGTCGCTCCACATGCTTCAGCACGGCCGGCACCATGTACCTGGGCAGAAGGTCCGAAAGAGCCTTTTTCACATCTCCGCTCTCGTATGTCCCCTCGTAAAACAGGCATATCCTGCGCGAATCAGTCTCGTACAGGCATACGGGCCGCAATACGCCCGCCACGGTCCCCGCGGCCGTCTCGATCTCGCCAAGCTCGATGCGCCTTCCCATGTGCTTGATCTGCGCGTCGCGCCGGCACAAAAATTCCAGTTCCCCGAAGCGGTTCCACCGGCCGATGTCCCCGGTCCGGTATACCGTCTCGGGGTATTTGTTGTTCACGGGATTCTGCACGAAGGCCGCAGATGTTCTCTCGGGGTCGTTGTAGTATCCAAGCGTCACGCAGGTACCGCAGAGGTATATCTCCCCCTCCCGGCCAATGTCCGTCCTGGGTACCGGCTTGCCGTCCTCGTCCAGGAGAAGGACGCGCGTGTTGTCGAAAGGACGTCCCACCGGGATCAGCTCCTCAGAAAGAAGCTCTCGGTCCGCGCGCCAGTAGCAGGACATGCCCGTCGCCTCCGTGGGCCCGTACAGATTGTAAAACGGAACGCCGGGGTACGCACGACGCCATTTTTCATATTCTTTCTTGGGGAACACTTCGCTGCCGAAGGCCACAAGGCGCAGGTATTCAGGTTTCTCTTTTTCAAGCAGTCCTAACGAGGATATCAGCGTGAAGGCGGACACCACCCAACACACGGTATTGATCCTGTGCTCGTTGAGAAAGCGGCACAGCTTCACCGGGAACAGAAAATTCACCCGCGGGATAAGGTATACGGTCGCGCCCAGTTTTATAGCCGGCAGGATCTCTTTGAGCGGCGCGTCGAAATAAAGCGGGGTCTGGTTGCCGAAAACGGTGTCCTCGGCAAAAGGCAGTGCTTTGCATAAGTTTTCCGCGTAGTCGATCACCGAGCGGTGCGCCGCCGCCACGCCCTTCGGCATGCCGGTGGAGCCGGAGGTGAAGACGATATAGATAGGATCTGTATCCACCTGCTCATCCCGTATCCGGGCCAGCGCTTCCCCGTCCGCTTCTTCAAGGATCAGTTCTTCATAGGAAAGGATCGTGCCCGCAAATCCGCTTTCTTCCGCCTTTTTCCGGTTCGCCTCGTCGCAGATAAGGAATCTCGCGCCCGTCAGGCTGAAAATGTGCTGAAGGCGCGCCGGCGGCATCTCCGCGTCAAGAGCTGCGTAATGGCAGCCCGCGTACACGATGCCGAAGAAAGCGCAGAGCTGGGACGGATGCCGGCGCATAAGTACCAGAACCGGACTTCCCGGTTCCGTACGCTTTGCCATAGCCGTGCCGAGCCGCCGGGACAGATCCAGGACATGCCCGAACGTGTAGTCGTCCGTCCCGTCGGAAAAGGCCACCTTGTCCGGCAGTCTTTTTGCCGTATATTCAAGATATTCAAGGATATTGCGGATCATCGAAATATAGCAAGGATACCCCAACCTCTAAGAGTCAGCGTAGGTTGGGGAGGAATTGCTCCTCCTTTGTTCGGTATCTTCTTGTTTTCTCCTCTCAGTTAAAAATGCTTTTGAGTGTTCAAGTAATTGTATTTGTTTCCAGTTTGCACTTGCGTGTACTTTCGTCCCGTCAAGATGACGGAGATCGAAATAGCCGCTTGTCCTTCTCCCGTGTATGAAGCAAGTCTGCCCCTTGTATCTCACATAGTCGAAAAGCCTGAAGCCGTTCACTTCTTTCGGCGCCTGATTCTTCTTCCGT
>JAFSSK010000048.1 GCA_017451045.1 Clostridia bacterium | reverse complement strand
GGATTTTGCCGACGCCTGGTCGGCCTACAACGGCGACGCTACCCTGGACGGATTCATCACCGGTTTCCGCCTGGGAGCGCGGTTTGTATTCGACACTTTTCTGCGTATCGACCCCCCCAGCGGGAGATTCTTGAAAAAATAGCGTCGGCTTCAATCCGGCCCGAAGAAAATCTATTTTTGATACCTCCAAATAAAGGATAAGCCCCCATTTTTGACACGGGTAACCCCGGGTGCAAAAATGGGGACTTTCTCGCTATTCTGCCAGATCTGCCTTGATATCCGCACTCATATAGATGACCTTTCCTGGGGCAATCCCATCTATATCGAATTAAGAAGCGGATGGAAAACTGGATGAAGAAAATCTGAAGGGCCTTGTCCGCGCATTAGGGAGTGATCCCTCCGTCCATGACATTATTCTGCGCTTTCAGCTTCCCTTCCACAGCCATCCGAAGAGCGACGCTCCCACCCATGGAGCAGCCATAGATCGCTTTCACTTCACGGACTCCTTTTTGCAGGAGGTCATCCGCCAACTCCGACGCGCTCTTCTCAACCGAGCTGAACTCCGAGCGATCCTCAAGGTCATATCCGGGAAGAGCGGGAATCAGTAAGTGATATTTTTTTTCCAGAAGCGGAATGACATTTTCAAAGTAGTCCCACGCCACCAGCGACGGATGGATCAGCAGAATGCATTCCGGGTTCTCTTTGCCATACTCATAGATCCGCATACAGCACTGTCTCCTTGTATTAAACGTCGATGTTCTTCAGCGCCTCATCCATTGGGATCCGCTTGATCCTGACGAAATCGATCACCGACACAAACGCGTATCCAACCAGCAGATACACCACAGACAACACCATGGATCCGGGCGTCATATAAAAGGCAAAGTACCCGTCCATCTGCATCATGAACAGCTTGAAGATCCATATCATCAGGAAATACCCGACAACAAAGCTGATCAGCGCAAATACCGTCACGACGATTGCGGTCGGCAGGATGTACAGCGAGGCGATCTCTCCGTTCTGGAAACCCAGGATCTTCGCCATGGAAATCGGCTGTTCATTTCGCTCGATGATGATCTTGGCCAGCAGATAGATGAGTGCCGCGGACAGCACGACCATCGCAATTTTGAAGATCCAGAAGAACTGCCCCATGGAGTGCATGAGTTGATTGGTGACCTTGGTGATGTCCTTCTGGGTGATGACAACGGCGATGTTCTTTTCATCCAGGTCGGTGAGCTTGCAGCGCGACAGGAAGCCGTTAAACGCATCCTCATCCCTGTCGAAGATCTCGTTGAAACTGCCGTTTTTCATAAAGACCGCAATACCGCCGTCGTATTCCGTCACGCCCCTGACCGTGAACGTATAGGTCTTGTTTGCGTATTCCTCGTGCAGACGGATCACGTCGCCTTCCTTCAGGCCGAACTTGTCCCGAAACGCCGACGAGATCAGCACCTCGCCCTTTTCCAGTGCATTGGGAAGAGCAATGTAGGCGCTGTCGTCTACGATGCCGTAAACCGTGACGGTCTCATCACCTCCGGAGCCCATCCCCTCAAACACGGCATTGTGATCCTTTGCGTAATTTAATGATGTGCTGGAGAAGCGCTCGGCCGTGGGTTCGCTCGTCGTGATCAGCGCGCCATCCTCGTCCTTGCTTCCCATCAGCATATACTGATAGTCGGCAAACATCATGTCAGGCGCGTTCTCACTGTAATGGGTCAGCGAATCCGGCAGGCCGAAGGCAAAGCAGAGCATCAGCTCAATGAGAATGACGCCGAAAATAAGGACGGCGTAATTGCTCACGTTTTGCAGGATGACCCGCAGCCGGAAGCGCCGCAGGAACGACCATGCGGGAAGCCGGCGCGCCTTGGAGCGCCGCGTTTTTCGAAGATCCCTCCGCAGAAATCTCAGGGGGGAGAGCTGGAGCTGCTTCAAAATGACAAACAGATTGATCAAAAACATCAGCGCGAGCGGGATGACCGTCGTCTTCACAAATCCCTCGCGGCTAAACGTGGGCTCGCAGGCAGGCATGCTGTAACTGTTGTAATACAGACCCAAAGCCACCTTTCTGAACGCCGTATAGCCCAGAGCATTTCCGACAATGGCGCCGATCAGCGTCACGATGACCGGCATGGTCATATAGTGAACGACCAGCTCGTGCTTTGTGTAGCCCGAGGCGCGAAGCGTCCCGATGACGGTGGCCTCTTTCTCGATGGTATTGCTGATGGTGATGGCAAAGACGAACGCGATCACCGCAATGAGAATATAGCACATGATGGCTGTGCCGGCCGTATCGCTGTCGATATCCGAAGGGGCAAAGTTGCTGGCCTGCCGTAAATATTCGGGAACAAAGTCCTCGATTTCACTGCCATTCACCAGCGTCTGAGTCATCAGAACTTTCAGGAAATATTCGGCATTGTCCGCCAGGGCCAGCTTATCCGCGGGCCTTGCGGCATAGAGCCAGGCATAGTTGTAGTGCAGTCTCGAGGGCAGGGCGTCAAATGCCTCCGGCGTCACCATGCCGACGTCAAAGCCGAACGCATCAAACATCAGGTCGGTGTTCGACTCATGCAGGGTGAGATAGTTCACGTAGGACAGCAGCCCCACGACCTGGAACTGACGTCTTCCGACGGTGATCGTATCGCCGACGGTCACGCCCACATTATCCGCGTGCATGCGGTCGATGGCGATCTCATTTTGATTTGCCGGCGCGCGGCCCTCCAGAAACGACGCCCTGTTCATGGAAGAATCGCTCCGGAAAACCCGGATGGTCGCATCCGCTTCGCCGTCGTTGTCGTTGTCCTCCGACTCGTTGCGGTAGAAGTTTTCATAAACCGTGACCGGCACGGCCTCGAAAGCGCCGTTCAGGTCATATTCATCGGAAATTTCGTCCCACTTTCCGTCTACCGCTTCGACGACAGCCTCGTGCGCTTTCTCATAAGCCTCATCTGCCGCT
>JAFSSK010000047.1 GCA_017451045.1 Clostridia bacterium | reverse complement strand
TGGAGGGGCGCATCAAGTCCGTCTACAGCATCTACCGCAAGATGTACAACCAGAACAAGAGTTTCGACGAGATCTACGACTTTTACGCGCTTCGGATCATCGTCAACACGGAACTGGAATGCTATACCGTGCTCGGCATCATCCACGAGATGTACAACTCCATCCCGGGCCGGTTCAAAGACTATATATCCACCCCTAAGCCTAATCTGTACCGGTCGCTGCACACCACGGTCATCGGGCACGAGGGGATCCCGTTCGAGGTGCAGATCAGAACGAAGGAAATGCATGAGATCGCCGAGTACGGTATCGCCGCGCACTGGAAGTACAAGAGCGGCAGTTCCGCCAAGGACGATATGGACAAGAAGCTGGAGTGGGTCTCCAAACTGATCGAGACGGAAAGCGACACCAAGGACCCGGACGAGTTCATGAACGCCATCAAGACGGACATCTTCCACGACGAGGTGTTCGTGTTCACGCCGAAGGGGGACGTCATCTCGCTTCCCCAGGGCGCGACCGTCATCGACTTCGCGTTCTTCATCCACTCCGCGATCGGCTGCCGCATGACCGGCGCCAAGATCAACGGCGCGATCGTCCCGATCGACCACGTCCTCAACAACGGGGAGATCGTGGAGATCCAGACGACCAACTCGGACAAAGGCCCCAGCAGGGACTGGCTGAACATCGTCAAGACCTCCGAGGCGCGCAACAAGATCCGCCAGTGGTTCAAGAAGGAAAAACGGGCGGACAACATCGTCGTCGGCCGGTCGATGGTCGAGACGGAGATGCGCAAGTACGGGCGGGGGCTTTCCGACGAGGACCAGGCAGAGATCATCGAGAACGTGGCGTCCAAGACGGGATACGGCTCCGTGGACGATCTGTACAACTCGCTCGGATACGGCGGGATCCCGCTGTCCAAGATCCTGCCGAAGCTGGCGGACGAATACAAGAAGAAACAGGACGAGTACCAGAAGCGAGACGAGGGACCGGAGGAACTGCCCGCAAGGCTGTTCACGCAGCCGGACGCGTCGAAGGGACGCAGCACAGGCAAGGGCGTCATCATCGACGGCGAGGGCGGCATGCAGGTCAAGTTCGCCAGATGCTGCAACCCGCTGCCGGGCGACTCGATCGTGGGATTCGTCACCAAGGGATTCGGCATCTCGGTCCACAAGATAGACTGTCCGAACATATTGCAGGCGGCGAAGACAGAGGAGGGCGAGCGGCGCCTTGTGAGCGCGCGCTGGTCCGACGACGCCCGCGGCGCGGACACGACGTACGAAACGATGCTCCAGATCTTCGTGGAGGACAGGATAGGCGTGATCGCGGAACTTTGCGCCGTGCTGGCGGAAATGCGGGTGCAGATCGTCCAGATCAACTCGACAAACGCCTCGACCGGGAACTGCGTCGTGAACATCAAGATCCTGTGCAGGAACAGGGAGCACTACGAGGCGATCGTAGGCAAGCTCAAGACGCTAAAGGCCGTCCGCGACGTCAACCGCGGATTCGCTTAAGAGGCTTGGAGGTAGAACGTGAGAGCGGTGATTCAGAGAGTCACGGCCGCGGCCGTGAAGGTGGACGGAGAAACGATAGGCTCCTGCAAAAAGGGCCTGTGCATACTGCTCGGCGTAGCGGAAGGGGATACGGAGGCGGAGGCGGACATGCTGCTTCGCAAGATCCTGCAGCTGCGCATCTTCCGGGACGGAAACGGCAAGATGAACCTGTCGTTGCTGGACACGGGCGGGGAACTGCTGATCATTTCGCAGTTCACGCTGCTGGCCAACTGCAGGCACGGCAACAGGCCGGACTTCCTTCTGTCCGCGAAGCCCGAGGAGGCAAAGCGCCTGTACCTGTATTTCATCGAGGCGGCCCGCCGGCAGGTGGCGTCCGTCGGCGAGGGCTCTTTCGGCGCGGACATGGAAGTGACTTTAAGCAACGACGGTCCGGTCACGATCGTGCTGGACACAGATACACTGAAAGCGAAGGGATAAGACGATGCGGCTCAAACTCGAAGGCAATATCAACCAGTATTATGTGCAGACATTGTGCATGATCTTTTTCCCCGGCACAAAATTCGGACAGGCGACCGTTTCGCGGGACGATCCGCTCCTGCAGCTGAAGCTGAAGGAGTCTCCCGAGGGCGTGACGGCGACAGCGTCCATGTCTTACGGCGGCAATACCGCCAAGCAGACGTTCTTCCGCGCGTTCACGGAGAACGAACCGGCGGATCTTACGCGCAAGAAGGTCACGGGCGAGGCCGTGGTCACGGTGGGCGGAGATTTGCTCAGCTACAGGCCGTCCTGGGGGATGCTCACGGGCGTCCGCCCGTCCAAGGTCGCGACGGAACTGCTCAACGAGGGCTTTTCCAAGACACGCGTGCGCAAGATGCTCAACACGGAGTATATGGTCATCCCCAAGAAGGCGGCGCTGGCGACGGACGTGGCGCTGGCGGAGAAGAAGATCATCGGGATCCCGGACAGACGGGACTGTTCTGTCTATATTTCCATTCCTTTCTGCCCAACGAGATGCGCCTACTGCTCCTTCGTGTCCTACACGTCCAGAAAACTGTTGGGTCTTATTCCCGAATACCTGGAAAGGCTCCTGGAGGACATCGGCAAGACGTTCGGGCTGATCAAGGAACTGGGGCTCAACGTCCGCTCCATCTACATCGGGGGCGGAACGCCGACGATCCTTGACGGAGAGCAGATCAAGCGGCTCTTAGCCGCCATTTCGGGCGCCTGGGACCTGGGACGCGTGGAGGAGTTCACGCTCGAGGCGGGCAGACCCGACACCATCACCTATGAAAAGATGAAGACGGCCGTGGAAATGGGCGTCACGCGCTGCTCCGTCAACCCGCAGACGCTGTCCGACGACGTGCTCCGCGAGATCGGCCGGGCCCATACGGCAGTCGATTTCATGCGCGCCTATGAGGAGACCCGCAAAGCGGGCGTGCACTGCATCAACACGGATATGATAGCGGGGCTTCCGGGAGATAACTTCGGTATTTTCTCGTCTTCCTACGACAAGATCCTTTCGCTGCAGCCTGAGAACGTGACGGTCCATACCTTCTGCGTCAAGAAGGCGGCCGACCTGCGCGCCGGCGCGGACGTATACTCCATGCGGGGCGGGGACGCCGGCAAGTGCGTGGACTACACCCAGATCAAATCCGTCCAGATGGGATACAAGCCATACTACATGTACAGGCAGAAGAACACCGTGGGCAATTTCGAGAACGTCGGCTTTGCCAAGGACGGATACGAGAGCCTTTACAACATCTTCATGATGGAGGAGATCCACTCCATCTTCGCCGTCGGCGCGGGCGCCGTGGCGAAAATGGTGGACTGGACGCCCGAGAAGGGCGGCAAGCCCGTCATCAACCGCCTGTTCTACGACAAATACCCGTACGAGTACCTGGCGAAGAACAAGACGGACGAGCTCTTGGAACAGGCCAGGAAGTTCTACGAAGAGCGCTTCACGGACCTGTAAGGACGAAAACTGAGGAAAACAATGGCCATACTGTTCAAAAATGCCAAACTGCTCCCGGAATACGGCTTCGGGAAGGACAGCGTCTATGTCTCCGTCCGCGACGGAAAGATCGGCGAGATGTCCCGTACGCAGCCGGCCGGGGACTTTGCCCGCGTCATAGACTGCCGGGGCAACCTGCTCATGCCGGCCTTCTACAACGCCCACTGCCACAGTGCCATGACGCTGTTTAGGGGCTACGGGGAGGACCTGCCGCTGAAGCGCTGGCTGGACGAGAAGATCCTGCCCGCGGAGGACAGGCTCAATTTCATCAATACCTACTACGGATCGAAACTGGCGATCGCCGAAATGATCCGCTGCGGCGTCGTTTCCTTCTCGGATATGTACATGTTCGAGGACGCGACGGCCCAGGCGGTGCTCGAGACCGGTATCAAGGCGAACCTTTCCCGCTGCATCGTTTCCTTCGGCGAGGATTTCGATATGGCGTCCGACCGCCGCGTTTCGGAAGCCTTGAGGCTGGCGGAGGACTACCAGGGAGCGGGGGACGGCAGGATCGTCGTCGATCTGTCGCTGCACGCCGAATATACCAACAATGACGCCTGCGTCCGGCAGATAGCCGAATACGGCGCGGCGAACGGATACCGCATGCAGCTGCATCTGTCCGAGACGGAGAGGGAAGTGGAAAAGTGCGTAGAGCGCCACGGCGTGTCTCCCGTCCGGTATTTCCACGACATGGGGATCTTTTCCATGCCCACGACGGCCGCGCACTGCGTCTTTGCCGACGGGGAGGACATGGAGATCCTCAAGGAGGATTCCGTCTTCGTGGCCCACTGTCCCGTGAGCAACCTGAAACTCGGCAGCGGCGTGATGCCGCTGAAAGAAATGAAGGACCGCGGGATATGCGTCTGCTTCGGCACGGACGGGGCCGCTTCCAACAACCAGCTGAGCGTTTTGCGCGAGCTGCAGACTGCAGCCATCCTGCACAAGGGCGTTTTACGCGATCCGGAGGCTGTAAAGGCTCGCGACCTTGTCCCCATGGCGACGAGGAACGGCGCCCTTTCGCAGGGAAGGACCGACTGCGGCCTTATGGAGAAGGGTTATTGTGCCGATCTGATCCTTGTGGATACCGAAAGCATGCACAACCGTCCCGTATTCGGCGCGGCGGACACGCTGGCGTACTCCGTCTACCCGACGGATATCCTTCTTACCATGGCGGACGGGCATATCCTTTACGAGAACGGGAACTTCCTGACGCTGGATATGGAGCGGCTCTCGGCCGAGGCCGGCGAGGTTTTGCGACACTATTTCGAGTGAGAGAACGACACCTACGACAATTTCTGTGCCAATATAGTTATTTTATATACATTTTCCTGTTTTTTTGAAAAAAACTATTGCAAGTTGCTTGTTGCTGTGTTAGAATACTATCGGTAATCCCCAAATACTAAACACAGGAGATCAAAACAATGGTAAAGAAAGAATTTATCGACCTCGTAGCTGCAAAACTGGGCTCTAGCAAAAAGGATGCCGGACTGGCTGTAGACGCTGTGTTCGCTTCTCTCGCAGAAGTCTTCGAATCCGGTGAGAAACTGGTCGTCAACGGACTGGGCGTTTTCCAGGTCAGGACCATCAAGGCTAGAACCGCCGTCAACCCGAGAACCGGCGAAAAGGTTCAGGTTCCCGCAACCAAGAGACCGCTCTTCACAGCTTCCTCTGTTCTGAAAGCGAAAGTAAAATAAGAACCGGTATGCGTCTTGATAAGTATTTGAAGGTTTCAAGGATTATCAAGAGACGTACAGTCGCCAATGAAGCTTGCGACGCGGCACATATCACAGTCAATGGGAGGCCTGCGAAGGCCTCCCATGATGTTAAAGCCGGGGACGTCCTTGAGATCATGTTCGGACAGCGCGTCCTTCGCGTCAGGGTCCTCGGCGTCGCCGAGACCGTGGGGAAGGCGGACGCAGCGTCTTTATACGAAGTCATCGGAACGGAGAAAACAGAGGGGTAACGAGACATGAGCCAATCCCGCAAAAGCAACCGAATAAGCTGGCCGGTCAGGGCCATTGTCGCGCTTTTGCTGGCCGTGACGGCTGTCGTGTGCCTCGTACGGTTCGTCCAGTACAGGGAACTCCAGAAGGAAAAAGCGGCTCTGGAAGCGCAGATCGCGATCTACGAGAACCGCATCACGGAGCTTGAATATATCCTGACGCACCGTACAGGAGAAGACTATATTTCGAAGATCGCCCGGGAGAAGATGAAACTGTACTATCCGGACGAGATCGTTTTCTATACGGATCTAAATCCGTAAACGGGGATTATTTATGAGTAACGTTTTCAATATTCTTGATTATGGGGCAGTGCCGGACGGGAAGACCGATTCCACTGCTGCCATCCAGCAGGCACTCGATCTGGCAGGGGAATGCATGGGCGAGGTCATCGTTCCGCCCGGCGTCTTCATGACGGGTCGGCTTGTCATGCGGCCGCAGACGAAACTGTCGGGCACATCCGCGTGGCTGTTCCGCGACTATGGCGGTTCGGTCTTGCGGCTCAACACGGAAGACGCGGACTGCCTGATCGACATCACAGGCGCTTTCGGCGCCCAGATCTCGGGCATGAATCTAGACGGATGCCGGCTTGGGAAAGGGATCCACGGCGTCAAGCTGTGCTGGCCGGTCTATAACGGCGGCGGGAAAGAAGACACGCCCGCGATCGATGACTGCAGGATCGGCCGCTTCACCGGCGACGGTCTGCATCTGGAGCACGTCTGGTGCTTTTCCGTCCGCCACAGCATGCTCTGCTTCAACGTCGGCGCAGGGCTTTATCTCGATGGATGGGACGGATTCATCCTTGACAACTGGTTTTCCGGGAACTTGAACGGAGGCATCCTCGGCGGACCTATCGCCGGGTCCACGACGGTAACGGGAAACCGTGTCGAGTGGAACAACGTCGGCGGCTTTGTGTTAAAGTCCGGCGGCACGATGAACATCACCGGCAACTATTTCGACAGAAGCGGGGGACCCGCACTCAAACTCGGGACGCCTGAAGGCGGACTGGAATCCGTCACGATCACGGGGAACATCATCAACCGCAACGGAAGGCCGGGACCGGGGCTCGATACCGAGGAGGAGAGCTCCCATGTCCTGATGGAAAAATGCGTCAACGTCTCCTTCACCGGAAATACGCTGCGCTACGGTCGTGACGATGACGAACAGGGCCTATGGAGCCCAAACATCGCGATGGTGATCAAGGACTGCGATTACTGTGTTTTCGCCAACAACGCCATGCATCAGGCCGCCCTGAAAGAAAACATCCGCTGGGACGGAAAAGGAAACTGCCGCTTTGACGGCAATCTCGGCCGGCCCGTCGAGGGCTAGTCCGAAAGAGGACATACAACAAGCAGAAAAAAGCAGGAGGGAACCCATGTCCCGTCTACAACAGCAAAAAGAATCCTTACATAATGATTCCGGCATGCCTTTGAGGAAAAGAAGGGCAGAGAGCTTTTTCGGACTTCATTTCGATTTTCACGCGGACCCGAAAAGCTGCCCGGATCCGATCGGCCTCACCCTTAAGGAGGAGGACATCAGGACTATCTGCCGCGAACTGCGCCCGGACTTCATCCAGATAGACTGCAAGGGACACCCCGGCTGGGCGTCCTATCCCACCAAGATCGGGAACGCCATGCCCGCGTTCTGCGGGGATCCGCTGCGCCTGTGGCGCGACGTGACGGCGTCCGAGGGCGTGGCGCTCTACATGCATTACTCGGGCGTTTACGATATGAAATACTGCGCGGAGCATCCGCAGGAAGCCGTGATGCACGCGGACGGAACAAGATCAGACTCCATGACCTGCCGTCTTGGCCGGTATGACGACGATCTTTTGATCCCGCAGCTGCTGGAGCTGGCGGGCGAGTACGGCGTGGACGGCGTATGGGTGGACGGCGAATGCTGGGCGAGCGACCCGGATTACGATCCGCGCGTGATCGAAGCGTTCAAAAAAGAGACCGGCATCGATCTTGCCGGCCGTTTCCCCGTGAAACGGGAAGACCCCTACTATGATGAGTTCATGGAGTTCAACAGGGAACTGTTCCGGAGGCATGTCCGCTACTATACGGACGCCGTCCATGCAAAGTTTCCTGATTTTCAGATCGCGTCCAACTGGGCGTTCACGGATCATATGCCGGAGCCTGTGAGCGCGAACGTCGATTTTCTCTCCGGCGATTTCGACCCGATCGAGTCGCTCAATTCCGCGCGCTATGCGGGCCGCGCCATCGCGCTGCAGCATATGCCGTGGGATCTCATGTCATGGAATTTCCGCTCTGATCACAAGAGCATCCATATAGACAAGCATCCGTGCCAGATCATGCAGGAGGCGTCCGTCGTGGCGGCTCTCGGCGGCGGATACCAGGACTACATCAACCAGAAACGGGACGGAAGTCCCCAGATGGCGCAGATCCTCAACTTAAAGGAACTGCCGGCGTTCCTGCGGCGGCGCGAGAAATACTGCCGCGGCGTGATAAGGCACGAGATCGGCATGCTCATGTCCATGTACGACCGGAACGCCAATTCGGACGGACTTTACCAGCGCACCGGCATCGAGAAGCTGAAGGGCCTTACGTCGCTTTTCTGCGATATCGGATACTCGATGGAGATCGTGTCGGAGGCAACGCTGAAAAAAGATATTTCTTTCCCGGTACTCGTCGTGCCGGAACTTTACCGCGGACTGGAACCCGAGACGGCCGCCATGCTCGTCCGGTACGTGAAGGACGGCGGAAAGCTGATCCTTGTCGGCAGCAAGGCAATCGGATGCTTTGAAAAGGCCGGCCTTCCCGTCGGCTGCGGGGAGGAGATAGGCTTTACCACCTTCCGCGTGGGGCAGGATCCCTTCTTAGGATCCGTGGCGGGCGCGTGTCCGCTCAGCGGCGCCGAGGAAGGCGCCCTCGCTCACCTTGTGTTGGGAAAGGGCGAAAAGCCGCTCGCGGCCGTCATCCCGTACGGAAAAGGCTTTGTCGTGCCTGTCGGGATGAATCTGGGGACCGATTACAACAATCTTTCCCAGTTCATGCATAAAAATCTCATGCGGGCAATTCTTGAAAAACTGTTTACCCCGGACGTGCGCATAGAATCTGCGCGCGGTTCGGTGGACATGGTGGAACTGGAAGTCGGCGGCAGGCTGATGATCCAGCTGGTCAACACAAACGGCCACCACAAGAGCAGGAACATCGCGACGGAAGACGACATCCCGCCAGTGATCGACCTGGAACTGTCCGTAAAGGCGGAGAAGAAGCCTTCGTGCGTAAGGATTTTGCCGGAAGGGACGGCTTTGCCGTTCACCTACGACGGCTCGCGCGTCCGCTTCACCGTTCCGCGTCTTGACATCTACGAGATCGTCACGCTGGAAGACTGATTTAATTTTAGAAAGGAACAGAGAGAGACCTCCGGACATCTATGGAAACGGAAATCAAACGGTTCAGCACAGCAATGGCGCCCATTCGTACCAAATGGTACCTTCGGCCGCTGATCGGGCTTCTTTGCCTGCCGGATCTTATCCGGCACCGCGTAAGGGTCGAAAGGATCGGGACGAAGGGGCTGAAACCGCCATACCTTCTTCTGTGCAACCATAACGCGTTTTTGGACTTCAAGGTCGCTACAAAAGCCATCTGGCCGCACAGAGCCAACTACGTCGTGGCCATCGACGGCTTCATCAAAAGGGAAAAGCTATTGCGCAACGTTGGCTGCATCGGCAAGCGCAAGTTCACGAACGACGCGTCTTTGGTGTTCAACCTGCGGCGGACCGTCAAAAACGGCGACGTCGCGATCGTATATCCCGAAGCCCGGTATTCGCTTTGCGGCACGACGGCCGTGCTGCCGCGGGGACTGGGGCAGCTTTGCAAGATGCTGGACGTCCCCGTCGTGACGCTGATCTGTCACGGGCATCATATCAATTCGCCTTTCTGGAACCTGCACGACAGGCACGTCGCGCCGATCGAGGCCGAGATGAAACTGCTTCTGACGGCCGAACAGGCGAAAGAGAAGAGCGCGGACGAGATCAACGGGATGCTCGTCGAGGCGTTCCGGTACGACGACTACGCCTGGCAGAAGGAGAAGGGGATCCTCATCAAGTATAAAAAACGGGCGGAAGGCCTTCAGAAAGTCCTTTACCAGTGC
>JAFSSK010000046.1 GCA_017451045.1 Clostridia bacterium | reverse complement strand
GAAGACCAGTACGTTTACCTGGCCCACTCGGACGTATCCGACGAAGAGCTGGACGCCTTGAAAAAACTCATCACGGACAAGATCCCCTGTAAAGGCGTCGTGACGCTCCCCATAGGTCCCATCATCGGCGCCTCGATCGGTCCCGACGCCGTAGGTCTCTGGGCGTGGGGCAAGGAAGTGACATACCGCGTTTCGGACGCGGACTGATCTTTTTCGGTATCACTTATAAAAGGAGAAAAACGAAATGATATCCACAGAAGGAACGCACATCTTCACCCTCACGGCCGCCGGATGGCGCAGCATGATCGAGGGAGGCGCTGCCGTTCTGCACGAACATAAAACCGAAGTGAACGACCTGAACGTCTTCCCGATCCCCGACGGGGACACGGGAGACAACATGTTCATGACCATGCGGGGCGGCACGAACGCCCGCACGGATTCGGACGAGCTGTCTTTCGTCAGCGAGCAGATCGCCGGTGGGATGCTGCTGGGCGCCCGGGGCAATTCCGGCGTCATCCTTTCACAGTTCTTCGCGGGCATCGCAGACGGTTTCAGTTCCCTGGACGAGGCGGATTCGCAGCAGCTGGCGGACGCTTTCTCCCGCGGCGTTGAGCGCGCCTACCGCGCTGTCGTCAAGCCGACGGAGGGGACGATCCTTACCGTCGCGCGCGAGGCGACGGAGTTCGCGAAGGAATGCCAGGAAGAAAGCATAGACGGCTTCCTGCAGGACTTCATCGACGAAGGGCGCAGATCCCTCAAGCGCACGCCGGAGCTTCTGGACGTGCTGAAGGACGCGGGCGTCATCGACTCGGGCGGTGCAGGGCTGCTTTATATCGCTGAGGGCATGTACCAGGCGCTCACCGGCACGACGCCGCATCTTATCGAGGAAGACGTTTCCCTTCCGGCCGCGGGCATCGACCCGGATCTTTTCACCGAGGACAGCGTCCTGGAGTTCGGCTACTGCACGGAACTCCTCGTCCGTCTGCAGCGGAGCAAATGCGACGTGGAAAACTTCGATATCGAGGCTCTCATCGACGACCTCAAGGAGATCGGCGAGAGCATCGTCTGCCTCAAGACAGGTTCGATCGTCAAACTGCACATCCACACCATGACTCCGGACAAAGTTCTTTCCCTGTGTCAGCGGTACGGCGAGTTTTTGAGCGTCAAGGTGGAGAACATGATGCTGCAGCACAACGAGATCATCCGATCGGGGACGGAACAGCCCGCGAAGACGGAGCACGTGAAGTACGCCGTCGTGGCCGTCGCCGAGGGCAAAGGCATCACGGAGCAGTTCATACAGTTCGGCGCGACAGAGGTCATCCCGGGCGGCCAGACGAAGAACCCGTCCGCCGAAGACTTCATCAACGCCTTCCGCCGCTGCAACGCGGACTTCATCTTCGTCCTGCCCAACAACGGCAATATCCTGCTGGCTGCCAAGCAGGCAGCGGCCATGTTTGCTGACGCGGACGTCAGGATCATCCCGACAAAGAGCGTCGGCGACGGCTTTGCCGTCATGTCCATGTACGACGCGACGCCGGACTCTGCGGACGAGATCGAGGAGGCCATGAAGGAATCCTGTCAGGGTGTGGTCACGGTGGAGATCTCCCGCTGTATCCGGGACTCTTCCATGCAGGGACTGGACATCAGGTGCGGGCAGTATATTGCCCTTGACGGCAAAAACATCCTGTCCCAGGGCGAGACGGCCGAAGAGGCCGCCGTCAGCGCGCTGCCGCTGATGGAACTGGACGATCACGCGCTGCTCGTCATCCTCAAGGGCGCGGGCGGCACAGACGAAGGGTCCCTGGCCATCAAACAGGCCGCTTCCGTCCACCCGTACCTGGAGACCGTCGAGACGGACGGCGGACAGGACATATACGATTACATACTGATCGCTGAGTAAAAAACAAGGAACCACTTAGATACATGAAATCCAGAACAGAATTCGAACCCTGCGAGTACGAGTTCGAAATCCCTCCTTTCACCAAGGAAATGAAAAAAACGCATATGATCCTGGCGCCGGACATTTTCCCGGTGCATATGGATCTGTTGCAGGCCGTGTTCCGCATGTACGGATACAACCTGGTCGTGCTGCACTATACCGGCAAGCAGGTCATCCAGAAAGGCCTTGAATGCATCCACAACGACATGTGCTATCCTCTGATCTGCCTGACGGGGCAGCAGATCTACGCGCTCACCTGCGGGGACTTCGATCCGCGCAAGTGCGCCCTGATCCAGTTCCAGACGGGCGGCGGCTGCCGCGCGTCCAACTACATATGGCTGGTCCGCAAGGCGCTGCACAACATGGGGATGGACTACGTGCCCGTCATCTCCCTTAGCTTCACGCAGATCGAAAAAAGCCCCGGATTCAGGATCACCCCCATGATGATCGTCAAGGGCATGGTCGCCATCATCTACGGAGACCTTCTGATGCTTCTGCGCAACCAGGTGCGGCCGTACGAGGCGCACAAGGGCGAGACGGACGCGCTGGTGGAACGATGGAACGGCATCATCGCCGGCCAGTTCAAAGCCAACAAGGGGCTTGTCGGGAAGAAATTTCGGGACAACCTGCACGCGATCGTCCGTGACTTCGCGGATATTGAAAAACTGAACGTCCGCAAAACGAAAGTGGGTATCGTGGGCGAAATATACGTCAAGTACTCGCCGCTGGGCAACAACGGGCTAGAAGCATTTCTGGACAGCCAGAACTGCGAGTACATGGTGCCGGGCGTGCTGCCCTTTTTCATGACGCTTTTCCAGAACCATATCACCGACCACGAGCTGTACGGCGGAAGCCGCGCGAAGCTAGGCATCAACCGGACGCTGCTGCGTGCCATGCGCAAGATCGAGAAGGCGATGGACGACGCGCTGCGCGAGGAGTCCGACTTCACAAGGCCACTCCCCTTCGACGAACTCGTGAAACTGGGCGAAAAGACCCTGGACACAGGCGTCAAGATGGGAGAGGGATGGCTGCTTCCCGCCGAGATCGCAGAACTCATCGAGGACGGATACAGCAACGTCATCTGCGCGCAGCCGTTCGGGTGCCTGCCCAACCACATCGTGGCCAAAGGCACCGCCAGGACCATCCGCAATCTCTATCCGGACGCCAATCTCTGTCCCGTGGACTATGACTCGGGCGCATCCGTCGTGAACCTGGAGAACAGGATCAAGCTGATGCTCGCCATGGCCGCGGAAAAGGAGGGCGCCGTATGAAACGGATAGGCATCGACATCGGTTCAACCACCGTCAAGTGCATCGTGCTGGCCGAGGACGGCCGCATGATCTTCTCACTGTATGAGCGTCACCGCTCCCGCGCCTCCGAAAAGATGGCCCAGATGCTGGACAGCGTCACGGAGAAGTTTCCGGGAGAGCAGATGCAGATCGGCCTGTCAGGATCTGCAGGAATGGGCATGGCCCAGGACATGGACCTTCCTTTCATCCAGGAGGTGTACGCCACGCGCCTGAGTACACGCGAGCTGCTCCCGGACACGGACACCGTCGTGGAACTGGGCGGTGAGGACGCGAAGATCCTCTTCCTTTCGGATACGATGGAGGTCCGCATGAACGGATCATGTGCAGGCGGAACGGGCGCATTCATCGACCAGATGGCCGAGCTCATGAGCGTGACGCCCGAGGAGATGGAGACACTTGCAGAGCACGCGGACAGAAGCAGGATCTATACCATTGCCTCCCGCTGCGGCGTGTTCGCCAAGTCCGACATCCAGCCCCTGCTCAACCAGGGCGCCAGGAAGGAAGACGTTGCAGCAAGCATCTTCTACGCTGTCGTGAACCAGACCATCGCGGGTCTGGCGCAGGGCCGGGAGATCTGCGGGAAAGTCCTGTATTTAGGCGGACCGCTCACCTTCTTCCCCGCTCTCAGAAACGCCTTCGACGATGTGCTGCATATCAAGGGCATCTGCCCGGAGAACTCTCTTTATTTCGTGGCGCGCGGCGCCGCGATCTCCCCCGGCACGAAAGCCGTGGATCCTGCGGACCTTGCCGCAAGGGCCAGATCCTACCAGTCTACTCACACCTACCCGGGCTGCAGACCGCTCTTTTGCAGTAAAGAAGAATACGAAGCGTTTTCGAAACGCCATGAAAAAGACTCCGGTTCCATAAAAGAAATAAGCGAGCCAAACGGTCCCATGTACCTCGGGATCGACGCAGGATCCACCACGGTGAAGGCGGTGCTCTGCGATGAGAACGGAGATCTGTTCCATCCCTTATATCTGCCCAATTCGGGCAACCCCGTGCCGCTCATCCGCGAGTACCTTTCGGATCTGTACCGGCGCTGGCCGGAAATCGAGATCGCGGGGTGCGCCGTGACGGGGTACGGCGAGTCCATCATCAAGAACGCCTTCTGCGCTGATATCGGGATCGTCGAGACCATCGCCCACTATACGGCCGCGAAGCGGTTCTGCCCGGACGTGGACTTCATTCTGGACATCGGCGGGCAGGACATCAAGTGCTTCAAGATCCGGGGCGGCGTCATCGACAGCATTTTCCTCAACGAGGCATGCTCCTCCGGATGCGGGTCCTTTCTGCAGACGTTCGCGGGCGTCCTCGGCTTTTCTGCAGAAGAATTCTCGAAAAAAGCCTTACTGGCAGACGCCCCGGTGGATCTGGGCTCCCGCTGCACGGTATTTATGAACAGTTCCGTCAAGCAGGCGCAGAAAGACGGCGCCTCGCTGGAGAACATCGCGGCGGGCCTGGCGCTCAGCGTCGTGAAGAACGCGCTGTACAAAGTCATCAGGATCGCCAATCCCTCCACCCTCGGCGAGCATATCGTCGTGCAGGGCGGGACTTTCTACAACGACGCCGTCCTGCGCGCTTTCGAGCAGGAAACGGGGCGCGAAGTGCTTCGTCCGCGCGTGGCTGGCCTCATGGGCGCCTACGGCGCGGCCCTGTACGCCAAAGACCATATGGAGGGCCGTCCCTCTTCAATCATCAACGCCGAAGGCCTTGCGCATTTTTCGCACGAGGTAAAGACGGTCGTCTGCAACGGATGCAGCAACCACTGCCACCTCACGGTCAACACGTTCGGAAAAGGTCCGGACGCAAGACGCTATATCGCCGGCAACCGGTGCGAAAAGCCCTTGGGCACGGACAGGCAGTCCGTCCACCTGGACATGTTCGCATACAAATACGGTCTTCTTTCCAAGTACCGGCAGGAACAGGCAGACGACGGCAGGCCCGTCATCGGCATCCCGATGGGACTGAACATGTACGAACTGCTTCCCTTCTGGCACCGCCTGTTCACGGAACTGGGCTACAGGGTCGTCGTGTCCGGCGAATCCAGCCACGCTCTGTATGTCCGCGGCCAGCATACCATCCCGTCTGACACGGCCTGCTATCCGGCAAAACTGCTGCACGGCCATATGGAGGATCTTTACAGCCGGGGCGTCAGGACCGTTTTCTACCCCTGCATGAGCTACAACCTGGACGAGAAGAAAGGCCAGAACCATTACAACTGCCCCGTTGTGGCATACTATCCGACGGTGCTTGAGGCCAACGTAAGGCACCCCGAAGGCGCTAAGTTCATCCGCGGGTTCATAGGACTGCACGACAGAGATGAATTCACGCCCCACTTCGTCCGGATGATGGGAAAATACGGCATAACTCTTGATGAGAATGCGGTCCGGAAGGCAGCCGCGGCAGCCTATGCGGAGCTGGACGGCTATCTGAAAAACGTCCGGGACAAAGCCGCCGAGTATATGACCCTTGCAAAAGAAAAAGGCATGCCCGTCATCGTGCTGGCCGGCAGGCCCTACCACCTGGATCCCGAGATCAACCACGGCATCCACAATCTCGTCTGCGACATGGGTGCCGCCGTTCTCACGGAGGACTCGGTCGCCTGGCTAGAAAACGCCTTCAAGACGACCGTGCTCAACCAGTGGACGTACCACGCAAGGCTGTACTCCGCCGCGCGGTACGTGGCGGGAAAGAAGGATCTGAACATGCACCTGGTGCAGCTGGTGTCCTTCGGGTGCGGCGTGGACGCCGTCACGACGGACGAAACCCGCGTGATCCTGGAGCATGCAGGAAAACCCTACACCCAGATCAAGATCGACGAGATCACGAATCTCGGCGCCGTGAAGATCAGGCTCCGTTCGCTGTTCGCCGTCATCGGCGAATCTGATACGGGGAGGAAGGAGTGAGTCGGTGTTCTACCTATACCTGTGTATCTGCTGCGTGCTGTCCTATCTGTGCGGCGGCGTCAACGCGGCCATCATCATGGCGCGCCTGTGCCACGGAGAAGACATCCGCGAGAAAGGTTCCGGCAATCCCGGCTTCACCAATTACAAGCGCGTATACGGAAACGGCTTTGTGACCTGGCTCGTCCTGATTCTGGATATCCTGAAGACGGTCGTGCCGGTCCTTGCCTCGGGCCTTGTGCTGGAAGCATTCTTCCCGGGGACGCGGCAGTTCGTCTTCGCGCTGACGGGTCTTTGCTGCATGCTGGGGCACTGCTTCCCCGTCTGGTACCGCTTCCGCGGCGGCAAGGCGTTCATCGCCTGCTTCGCGACGGTCATGCTGGTGGACTGGAAATGCGGCCTTGTATTCCTGTGCCTGTTCCTGACGTTGCTTTTCACCGTGAAATACATGTCCTTATGCTCCTGCTGCGCAGCCTTCTCCTATCCTTTGAGCTATGCCGCGCTGTCTTTGGCGCTCGGCGGCTTCGACTGGCGGATCCTCGTCGCCGCGATTCTCTCCGCGACGCTTGTCATCCTGCGCCACTATCCGAATTTCGTGCGGCTCAGAGCCGGTCAGGAAACAAAATTCAGTCTTTTCGGAAAAACGTGACAAAATGAAAATCGGGTAGGAGGGGGCGACTAACCCCCGTCCTCCCACACCACCGTGCGTACCGTTCGGTACACGGCGGTTCGGTCAGTTCCAACCATTGATGTTTCCGTTCTCTTGTGCTAATCCCTTTTTGGCATCTACTCTCGGCTT
>JAFSSK010000045.1 GCA_017451045.1 Clostridia bacterium | reverse complement strand
CTGGACGAGCTGTTCGGGCTCACCGAAGAAAAGGAATACGACCGCATCCAGAACGTCCTGTGGGACAAGCGCCTGCTGTCCCATGCGGAATTCGACCAGGCGGAACGCTGGCTGGACGAAAAGATTGCGGCCGGCTACCGCGCCGCAGACTGCCACCGCCTGAAGGCGGATCTGTACAACCACCAGGCCGGCTTCCTGCACGACCTGGCGGCGGACGAAGCGAAGGCGGCTCTGGCGATCGACCCGGACAACCGGGGCGCGCACGGAGAGCTGAATACCGCGATGCACGGTTACGTCCCCGACTGGTGCGTACGCAACCACCACAAGGAGATCGCGTATTACCAGCAGTTCGTGAAGGATCACCCGGGCAACTGGAGAGCGCACATGTGGCTGCTCGACAATCTGCTGGACGACGGACGCTTTGCGGAAGCGGAAGCAGAGATCGAAGCGTTGGCGAAAGCCGACGATACGTTCCGCGTACCGCTCTACCGCGGCCTGCTGCTGTGGCATCAGGGCAGAAGAGACGAAGCACATGCCGTGTGGGACAAGATGCTGAAAGAGTTTGAAAACGACTGGCTCGTCTGGTTCAGCATGGGCGACGTGGCCGCGATGGAACTGCGCTACGACGACGCCGTGGCGATGTACCGCAGGGGCATCGAAACGCAGACCGCGCCGAAATACGTGGACGGGTTCGAGTCCATCGCGCAGGTGTACGAGATCTGCGGCAACTACCCCGCCGCGATCGCCGCGCTGGAAGAAGAACTGGAACTCTTAAAGCAGGACTGGGACACGACCGAAGGCGAGACCGTGGACAGCGTATGCCGGGAGATCAGGAGATTGAAGGCGAAATAAAGAACGAAAACGGACACAAAAAGCTATCCCCTGCAACGTTGACGCTATAACAGCGATCAGACAAGATCGGTTCACCTGTTAAGATTAAGCAACCGTTTTATACAAGTGTCTTAGCAATAGTCAGATGAACGTTATTTATCGAAATCTGTTCGAACCTCTGCTTGAACCGCTATATCTCACCTCTAAAATATACCCTTACCAATCTGTTATCGATCCTCTTTGTGCGTCTTACACAGATCTTAGAGGGATTCCGTGTTGCTTATCGTGACCCCAGAGTCGATGAGTCACGCCAGCACCGTGACCCATTGGCTGTTTTCCGCCCTTGGGTCGCGGATTGTTTCTGTATTTTGTGACCCATCTCCATTTTTCCTGCCTTGGGTCACGCAAAAACCGTGACCCATTGGAACCGGGGTCACGCTTCGGTGCAGAATTGGATGGACCTTAGGGGATTTCGCGTCTCTGCTGCGCAGATCCGCCGTCCTGCGCGTGCCCCGGGCGTGCTCGGACCGGAAAGGTCCCCCGGACCTTTCCGCCCTTTCGGGTTCGAATCCCCTAACCTCTTCCGTCAACACAAAAGAACAGACCGGGATGAACCCGGTCTGTTCTTTTGTATGGTGGTCCGTCGGAGAGCCTATACGAACACAAGAGTCCGCAGTAACCTCCACCTCGTCTATCTCTTCCAGTGTCATGGCCAGCTCGCTGTCCTTGTCGTTGTAGTTGAAGATGATCTTCAGCCGGTCATCGTACAGGTACACGGCATTCAGGAAGATGTCTATCAACTGCTTTCGGAACTCCGGGCTGTCATAGTCGCCGTTTCTCCATTCCTCCAGCCAGAAGCGGATCATGTCCGCATCCACGTCCGACAAGGCCTGCCGGCTGAGCACGACTTCCATTTCGAGCTCCTGCTTTCGGCGCTCCAGTTCGAGCAGCCTGCTCTTCGTGGTGTCTGTGATGATGCCCTGCTCGATGGCCGTGAGCAGATTCTTCGCTGCCTTGCTGACCTCGGCCAGTTCCTGCTCTGCCAGCGAGACGGAGGACTCTTTCTCCAACTGCTTCTGGAAGTCTGCGAAGCCATCCACCAGCCAGTCGAGCACCTCGTCCTTCAT
>JAFSSK010000044.1 GCA_017451045.1 Clostridia bacterium | reverse complement strand
GCCTCCGTCCTGGGGCTTGTCCATCTCGTCCCCAGGAACGCCGGGGACGTCCTGCTGTCCACCTCTTTGGGCGCGCCGGCAGAGGCCGCCCCGCAGGATTATCTGTCCGACGCGGGCAAAGGCAGATATGCCGTTTCCCTGCCGCTGTCCGGCCTTTCCGCAGGCCTTTGCGGAAAACTCTGTCCCTGTGACACCGTGTCCGTGCATTTCCTGACCCGGGACGGGGTGATCTCCTATCCGTCTTTGTCCGAGGTGACGGTCGTCTCGCTCTCCTCTTCCGACGCAAGCCCCGCAGGCTCCGGCAAAGTGCCCGCGGCCGTGACGGTGCTGGCGACGAAGGCGCAACTGAAAGACATCCTGGAAGGCCTTAGCTACGGGACCTGCCATCTGGCGCTGGTGCGCCGGGAAGGAGGTTCCGATGCCTGAGCGCGCAAAACTGATCGCCCTCACGGGCGCGCCGCACAGCGGCAAGACCATGCTGACAGCGCATATCGCGTCCGCCGTCCAGAAACTGTCCGGACAGCCCGTCATCATGCTCTTTCCCGACCTCGTGACCCCGACCCTGCCGATCCTTTTCCCCTTCGCCAAGCAGACGCAGCTGGGGTCTGTAGGCATCCCTTTGCAGTCCCCGTCCCTTGACGCGCTGGACGTCGAGAGCCAGCTCATCACGCGCAAAGGCGCCCGTCAGCTGGGGATCCTGGGATACCGCGCGGGCGAGAATTTCCGCACCTTTCCCCGCGTCACGAAGCAGGCCGTATCGGACCTTCTTTCCTGCGCAGGCAGCATGTGCGCATACCTTCTTTCGGACTGCCTCACGCCTGGTACCGATTCGGTCCTTGCCGCGGAGGCGCTTACGGCTTCGGATCTTGTGCTCATGTGCCACACGTCGAACGCGCAGGGCGTCGTCTTTTCGCAGTCCTGCGAGCAGACAGACAAGGATGCGCTGCGCGTCCTGAACGCCTCCTCTCCCCTGCAGATCCCGCCCGCGGAGATGGGCCGGTCTGCGCCGGAGCACGATTTCGAGATTCCCTTCAGCCTGTGCGCATTCCGGGGCTGGGAAAACGGGACGGGCCTCGATCTTCCCCGCGACCGCCGGTACGAGCAGGCGATAGAACGCATCGCCAAGGAGGTGATCCTGCGTGCAAAAGACGCTCCCGCAGGCGCTTGAGCTGGTACAGAGCCACATCACGCAGGACTGCCCGCGGACCCTTGAGCAGGGCCGCCGGGACCTGATACGGGCCGAGGCCGAACGCTTCATACGCGAGACGAAACTGGAAGTCCCCGGCTTTGACGACAAGACCCTTTGCGACAGGATCCTGTGCGAGATGCTGGACTACTCGCTACTGACGGCCTACCTTGGCCGGAACGATATCGAGGAGATCAACGTGAACGCCTGGGACGATATCGCCATCACGTACACGGACGGCCATACCGAAAAGCTGCGCGATACCTTCTTCTCTCCCTTGCACGCAACGGACGTGGTACGGCGCCTTCTGCACCACTCCGGCATGGTCATCGACGGGGCCTGCCCCGTCGCCCAGGGCCATCTGCCGGGACACATCCGCGTGACCGCCCTGCGCACGCCCGTCGTGGACGAGGAGACCGGCATCGCCGTGTCCATCCGTCACCTGCATCCCGGCCGGACAGACCGCGGCAGGCTTATCAAAAACGGCATGGCGGACGGCAGGATGATGGACTTCCTTGAGATGTGTCTGCGCTACGGCGTGTCCCTCGTCATCGCCGGCAGGACCTCCTCCGGCAAGACCACGCTGCTCAACGCCCTGCTCGAAAGCGTGCCGGACGCCAAGCGCGTATACAGCATCGAGTCCGGCGCAAGGGAGCTGTCCTTAGTAAGGCGGGACGCCAGCGGCAAGATCGTGAACAACGTCGTGCAGACGCTGTCCCGCCCCTCGGACAACCCGGCGTACAACGTCTCCCAGGAGGATCTCGTCACGGCGGCTTTGCGCTTCGATCCGGACCTCATCGTCGTGGGGGAGATACGGGACGCGGAGGCGCACGCGGCCGTCGAGGCGAGCCTTACGGGCCACACGGTGGCGTCCACCGTCCACGCGGGTCCCGGGGCCCTCGCGCACAACAGGATCGCGCTTCTTTGCCAGCGCCGCTTCCAGCTGGGGATGGACATCTCGCTGCAGCAGGCAAGGCAGGCCTTCCCCGTCGTCGTGTTCTGCCATTACTGCGAGGACGGCGTCCGCCGGATCATGGATATTTCCGAGGCCGTGAGCGGCCCGGAGGGTTCTCCCCGGTACAGAACGCTGTACAAGTACGCCATCACCGGCGTGGAACGGCACGGATCAGCGACTTCCATCCGCGGCCGGCACGAGTTCGTCTGCCCGCCCTCGCTGGAACTCCAGGAGCTGCTCACGCGCTCCGGCGCCCCGGACGAGCTTCTCACAAAACTTTTGAAAGGAGTCTCATGAACATCTTTTTCGCAGCCACCCTTCTGCTCATCGCCGCGGCGGGATGTTTTTTCTTCCGGCTGCCGGGGACGGAACGAACCGTCTCCTCCTCTTCTCTCACCCTATACGACAGATCGGTGCTGGCGCGTTCCGAAAAGCGCCGGCGCCTCGAGGACCGGCTGAAGGAGCAGGTGCGCATGCTCAAAGAAAGCAGTCCCGAAAGCCGCAGGAAAGTCCTGCTTCTGCTCATCCTGTCCCTGGCCTTTGGCCTGTTCCTCTATGCCGTTTGGCCCAACGTCTTCCTTTTGCCCGCGGCCGTTTTGTGCCTTGCCGTCGTCTGTTTCAGGATCCTTTCCGCCGCCGACCGTGAAAAAAGACGGCAGACGCAGGAAGACCTGCTCGGCACCATGCAGACGGTATCGGCCTCGTACCTGCGGGTCCGGGATCTGCCGGCCGCCGTGCGCGAGGTCCTGCCGACACTGCGAGGCCCCGTGAAGGACATGTTTGCCTCTTTCCTTTCGGACTGCTCCTCCGTTTCTCCCTCGCTGCGCTCCGCCGTTATGCGTCTGCGCAGCCGGGCGGACGATCCGTACTTTCTGCAGTGGTGCGACGTTTTGATGCTTTGCGTGGAGGACCGCACGCAGATCCCCAACCTTGAAGCCGTATGCGACCGGATGGCCGCGCAGGAGCGCGTCGGGGTGTCCGTGCGCGCCGCCGTTAAGGCGGCAAGGGCCGAATACTTCACGATGCTGGCGCTTCTGTGGGGCAACGTCCCGCTTTTGTATCTGATCAACCGGGACTGGTTCTCTGCGCTTCTTTTCAGCGCGTCCGGCAAGTTCGTGCTGGGGCTTTCCGCCCTTGTGAGCGTCCTTACCTACCTGCTCCTGCACAGGCATACGGATCCCGGGAAGACTTTAGGAGGTTTTGGCCCGTGACGACTTTTCTTCTTTTCTTTTTCCCGGTCATCTTAGGCGTTTCGGGCCTTTACCTGTTCTTATGCGATCTGTGCGGCGCGCCTGACGTCCGCACCCGCAAAGTCCTTGCCTCCCTCAAGAAAACGAAAGCCGGAAGACCTTGCGGAACGCCTTTGCAGAAGGCTTCAGACTACCTGGCACAAAAGCTTTCCCGCCTGTTCGATCCCGCCTCAACGCGGAGCCGCGAACTGCAGCTGGCGCTTACGCAGGCCGGCATTTCTGAGAACGTCTGCCTATGGCGCGCCAGGGGCTGGCTCATTCCCCTCATCTCTTTTCTGCCCGCTGCGGTCCTCTTCCCCTTCGTCCCGGTCCTGTCCGTTCTGGTCCTTTCGGCGGCTTTCATCCTTTCCTGGCACAGGCTCCGCTCTTTGCGCAAGAAGACGGAAGCCTTCCGGGAGGACATCGAGTCGTGCCTGGCCGATTTCGTACTGGCCCTGCGCCGCCGCATGGACTACGACAGGGATCTTGAGGGGTTCCTTCAGGACTACATCGCCGGCGGCAGGCCTTCAAAAGCTTTCTCCCGCGAGCTGTCCGTGACCCTTGCGGACATGCGTTCGGGCAATCCCGAGTCCGCGATGGGCCGGCTTGCTTTGCGCGTGGGCTCGCCCGCCCTTTCGGATACCGTGAGGGGTCTTCAGGCGCTTCTGCGCGGAGACGACTGCTCCTTTTACCTGGACACGCTGGCCTCGCGCCTTGCGGACCGGGACGAGGACCGCATGCGCCAGGCCGCCGCGAAGATCCCCAAACGCGTGCGCAGGCTTTCCGTGGCGCTGCTGCTGTGCTTCATGGCGCAGTACCTGGCCGTGATCGCCGGCGTGCTCCTTACCTCGCTGGGAGGCATGTTCGCATGAAAAATTATCTCAAAACGAAAAAAAGCCGCGGCGAGGGATACGTCGACCTGTGCGTCGCGGTGCTGGTCCTTTCCTTCGTGCTCCTGCTCTGCTGCGCGTCCGCGGCGCTTATCAGCCGGGGCAGGACGATCGCGTCCGCCGCGGACAGGATCGCCGAAGCGGCCGCGCTGGCCGGGCGGACGGATCTTGAGGATGCCGTCGGGCGGATCATAGCCGACACGGGCCTTTCGCTCACCGTTTCCTTCGAGGGGACGGACTACCTGACCCCGGGGCAGAAGGTCCAGCTGGGGCACGAGATCGCCGTGACCGTACGGGGCGAAGGGTCTCTGCCGCTGTTTTTGGGCCTTTCCGTGCCCGTTCCCCTGGAAGCCGCGACCGTCACCTCCTCCCGGGTATACTGGAAAGGAGAGGGCGATGATCCGTAAGTTTCTGAACAGTCGCGGCAGCGCGTCCGTATGGCTGTGCGTCTTCCTTGCCGCCGCCTCGATGGTCCTGTCTCTGCTTTTTCTGTTCCTGCTGACCGTCCAGCGCATGAGCCTTGCCGCGAAGCGCCTGCAGAAGGAACTTGACGACGCCGTGTCGCAGTACGCGTCCGTCCGGTACGAAACGCTCAAGAGCGGCGAGGATCCCGGATCTCTGGACGACCTGCGCGATTCCGTGCTCTCCTTTTTGCAGCTGGACGGCGGGGAGCGGGAGATATCCGGGGTGACCGTGTCCCGCCCTGCCCTTTTGACGACTGACGCCGACGGGCACGGCGTGATCCTTTCCGTACGGCTGTCCGTCCCTGTCTATTTCTTCGGCGTCCGGGCGCCGGACGCCGTGAAGGACATGACCTTTCGTGCGGAATACAGATCCAAGACTGGAGGATGAATGAAACAATGGTAAGAAACATCATAACGGCCGTCCTTTCCGCCCTGTGCGTAGTGCTTGACGCAGCGGGGGCGCTTTTGCTCGGCGGAAAAGACAGGGCCGGTCAAAAAAAGGAGGCGGACGGATGCGGAAAATGAGTGCAAGGGTCCTGTCCCTTTTTCTCTCCCTTCTTCCGCTCCTGCCGCTGGTCCTTGTGCCCCTGACCATGCCCGCCGGGGCCGTTTGCGAGCCGGACGGGGGGAGCGAGGAGTCCTGGCTCTACCCGGCTTCCGAGTGCAACCGCGTGGTGAACCTCACCTTGAAGGACCAAAGCGGCTCCGTGCTGCGGTCCTTCACCTTCCATACCAAATACGGCGTGACGGGATCCGTCTCGGTATCTTTATACGGGTACGACATCACGGACTTCGTCTCCGACGCGGGCCTGTTCCAGAGCATGACCATCGACAACACCTCGGGCTCGGGGCTTGGGACCTACGCGTACATCCACTGCAACTACCGCTTCTCCTCATCCCTTTCCGGCCAGACGATCAACGCGACGGTGACCCTTGCCCCGGCCGAAGACATTTCTGTGACGGTCCGGCATGAGGTGGAGGACGAAAACGGGTACGTGAGCCTTTACGGCGAGCAGACAGAGACGATAAGCTACGGCGACCCGGTGGTCTTTCAGGCCCTATCGATCCCGGGATACGACCTCGATCCCGCCTACGAAAGCAGGATCTCGGGGCCTTTTTCCTACGAATGGCTCGGCGGGACCATGAACATCCCCCGTTCGGCATTCACCTATTCCTACCACCGCATGACGGGATCGGACACCTTGACCTACACCGCCTACCATGCGGACAAACAGGGCAGGTTCAACTACTGCACGGACAGAAAGCTCACCGTGACCTTCCGCTACACGGTCAGGACCTACACCGTTACCTTCGACGCAAACGGCGGCTCCGGCGCCCCCGACAGCTGCCAAAAAGTTTACGGCAAGACCCTGACCCTGCCCGATACCGTTCCCGTCCGCCAGGGGTACGTGTTCCGCGGCTGGGGATCCGGCCCGGATGCAAAAACCGTTTCCTACCGCGCGGGTTCCTCCTATTCTGCGAATATGGACAAAGCCCTTTACGCCGTCTGGCGGGAAGGCTCCTCGCAGCTTTTCGCCGTGACGTACAATCCCATGGGAGGGTCCGGGGCTCCTTCGTCCCAGCAGAAAACCGAAGGCGTGCCGCTGACGCTGTCCTCTGCCGTTCCAACAAAGAAGGGATACATCTTCCAGGGCTGGGCGGACGAGCGGGGCGGATCTGTCCGGTACGCGCCGGGGGACACCTATACTTCTGACGCGGACCTTTCCCTTTTCGCCGTATGGGCCTCTGATCCTTCCGCAGAGCCTGCGGAAGACCATTATGTCCGCTACGAGCTTTTAGGCGGCACGGGGGATTTCGAGCCCCAGATAATACCCGGGACCGGGTCTTTGAGCCTGTATGACAGGACCCCTGCAAAGGCCGGATACGGCTTCTCGGGCTGGGCGCTTTCCGCAGGCGGAAATGCCGTTTACCAGCCGGGAGACACTGTCTCTCCCGCCGCAGACCTCACCCTTTACGCCGTCTGGACACAGCAGCAAGATCCCGGGGACATCCCCGTGCCGGCAAGCTATACCGTTTCATATCAGCTCAACGGCGGCACAGGCTCCTTCCCGTCCCAGCACAAAAGCGCCGGGGAATCTTTAACGCTTCACGACTCTTTGCCCGTTCGGACAGGTTATACGTTCTTCGGCTGGAGCGTGGCGCCCGGCGGCTCCGCCGTTTTCTTCCCGGCAGACACGTACACAGAGGACTGTGACCTCACTCTTTATGCCGTCTGGCAGGCCGAGACCGCGGCCCGGTACCAGGTCTTCTTCGACGCCAACGGCGGCATCGACGCCCCTGAGTCCGTCTGGAAAACGGAAGGGACGGATCTGATTCTTCCCTCCCAGGCCCCCCAGCGTTCGGGATACGCTTTTCTGGGCTGGCACGAAAACAGCCTGGCCACCTCCCCCGCCTACACGGCCGGCGGCATTTATGCAAAAGACGAAAGCGTGACCCTGTACGCCGTGTGGGAGGCGCTGTCCGGCGCCTCGTACAATCTGTCCGTCTCAAGGATAGTTTTCAGCACCGAGACGCCGTCCCCCGGCGAGAGCATGAACGTGACGGTTTATATCCGCTCCGTGGGGTCGTGTCCCACGTCCACCGTTCCCGTATACCTTGTCCTTGGCGGCCGCGCCTCGACCTCCCGCTCGGTCTCGTCCGCCGCGGGCATGCGGATCGTCCAGTTCACGATCACGGCCGGGACGGATCCCGGATACCATTACGTGGAGGCCAGGGTGAACTGGCAGAAAAGGACCCAAGAGAGCAGCAGCAGCGACAACAGCCTCGGCGCCGGGTATACTACCCAGGACGCGCCAGCCATGTCCCTGTCTCTCCAGTCTCAGAATTCGCTTTATGCCGGCGAGGAGACCGTCCTTGCCTTCCGCGTGCAGAACAGTTCCGCCACGCCTGTCCTGCCGGCTGACGACGCGAAGATCTACCTGACCGTTAAGGACGGAAACGGACAGACAGTACACAGTGCGCAGCTGCCCGTGACGATACCCGCGAACGGGGAGAACCTTGTCTGCGAAAAGCTGCGCCTGCCTGCAGATCCTGCCTCCCTATCCTTCGAGGCGACGCTCGTCTGCGGAGACTCCCGCCCGGAGCCAGACAGTTCGGACAATACCGTTTCCTGGCAGGCTGAAACCGCGCCGCGCCCTTCCTCGACAGTCCCGGAAGCCACCTATACCGAAACGGTCCCGCAGCACTACAGGCCAAACGCATCGCTGCCAGCGACTGCCTTTCCGGGCACATCCTTTTCGTTCTTTTCGTATGACGGAACGGTCTTTTCGGAGCGCACGTGCGGCATCAGCTTTTCCGTTTCCTCCTTCACCGTTTCCTGCCCCGCGAAAGGGGAACTTGAAATAGACGCGGAAGGACGCCAAATCGTCCCGTCCGGATACGGGATAAGCCTTACGGTTCGCCTGGAGGCCCTTGCGCAGGCGGGACTATCGATGCCGCTCGAAAACTGCTATACCCTGCCGCAGAAGGTACGCCTGCTGCTCCCGGAATACGCATATGTGCAGACGCCGGGATCCTGCCTGGACCTTTTACCGGCACAGGATGAGGAAGGCGTCTTCGAAACGGACGGGTTTCATATCATCCCGCTGTACGTGCAGGACGGCGCGTATCCGCTGTATATCCTCCTGGAGGGGATCTGGACGCCAAACGGGCCCGTGAGTGCCGTGCTTTTTGCCGGTGAGATCTTCATCAGCGGTTCCCTTTTCGACGATTACTACCTGGGCTGAGCCCGAAAGGATAATAATGATTGGACAAAAAAGAAAAAGGACTGTGAAAGTCCTCATCTCCATTTTGCTGTGTTCGGTCCTTTTGTGCCTGCTGACGCTTGCAGCCGCTGCCGCTGGAGACGTGGCGGGAGCCGTAGAGCAGACATGGGAAAGCGCCCGCGGGCAGATCCAGCAGGTCGTGAACCGCGTCGTCTTCCCCTTCATCGATCTGGTTCTGGCCGTTCTCTTCTTCGTGAAGATCGCGACAGCCTACCTGGACTACCGCAAGCGCGGGCAGTTCGAGTGGACCGGACCCGCGATACTGTTGGCGACGCTCGTCTTCTCCCTGACCTGTCCGCTGTATATCTGGCAGATCATCGGCTTTTAACAATTGTAGCGCACGCGGAAATATGTGAGCCCCTCCGCGGCAATACGCCTTGGAGGGGCACCACCCAAAACAGCTCCCGGTTTCCCCGAAAAGCCCCGTTAACGAATACAATATTGTAAAAATGGCAAAATCGTATGCGTTAACGCACGTTTTCACAATACACCCGTTTCTGCCTTTCCAGGCTTTCGACAAACCGGAGCAAGTCTTTGTATACCCGTAAGGACAGATTAACCGCCGTTACTCCGCCTTTACGTTCCAGTATCCGTTTCTTTTTCCGCCGGTACGCTCAATCTTCCCCCATGCCTTGAGATCAGAAATGATCTGAGACACCCTTGTCGTGCCCAGTTCACAGGCTCTCGCGATCTCGTCGAGCTTTATCGTCGGATTGTTCCTGATCGTTCTGAGCACCGCCGCATGGGATCTTGAGAGCCCGTCGTAAGACGTTTGGTTCATGCTCGGCTCAAACGCGAACGGTATTGTCACGGTGATATGGTTCTCGGAAATGTCAAATGCCCGGGTGCCGTACACGCTTATGATCTTCGGAACGCCGTGCCCGGTCTGCTCGACCATACCGAGCTGGCCCATGATCTTCTGAAGCGAGAGGTTTACCGGATGAGAAACGCCTGCGAAGAACTCCTCCTTCGAAAAATCGTACGGAAGGCCGCCGGTCGAAACGATCTCTATGCGGTCCGCGAAAATATAGACGGCAGGCGGAATGTTCTTGACCCATCTGTTATGCAGGCAGGCGTTGGTCCATGCCTCATCGAAGCAGTCTAGGTCAAAAAGAGGCGTTTCCTTCCGCTGGATATCCCCATTAAGATCGACACGGACCTCATTCAGCGCCGCAACGTAGTCAAAAGCCTGTTTCATGGAAAGCAGCAGGCAGTGATACCCGTATTCGTTACGGCTGATCATCTCCTGCTTGTCCGTTCCCTTGAAACGCACGACTTTGATCGAGCAGTTGTTGCTGTCAGAAAGTATCTCGGCCAGGTAGTTGTACCGTCCGTTCTTCGTGAGAAGGCCCATGTTTTTCGCGAAAGTCGATTCATCTATGGTCAGCCCTTTTATAAGGTAGAGCTGCTTTAGCTCTGTGAAGGTCAGATCCTGGCTGAATGATTCGATGTTGTCGAGAAGAGCCTGCGAATTTGAGAAAAAGAGCTTGCCCAGAAGATCCGGCATGATCTTTTCGTTTTCACTTCCTGCTCTGATCCTGTATTCGCCGTTGGCGGAATAGGGCTTGTTATTGCCTTCGGCCTCGATCACGATGACCGCTTTATCTTCATAATATTCGAAATAGATCTTGGGGATGATCTTCGGGCGAACGGTTTCGTATATCCTTGTGTTCAGTTTTTTCAGCGTTTCCTGGCCGACCGTTCCGTCGAGCCCGATCACTTCTCCCGAATCGCTGACGCCGAAATAGACTTTTCCCTTTCCGCTTTTGTTCAGCATAGCGGTCAGCGATACGATCCCCTTGTCAAGCTCGTTCAGTGTCGATTTAAACTCTATGGTTTCTGTTTCAAAACTGTTTTCTACTCTCATGTTCATTTGACCCTCCATTGCGGTTCCATTATACACTTTTATTTCACAATAATCAAGTTTATCTTACACTTATAACACACTTATCTTACACTTTTATATTACACTCTGCAGAATCCAACTCACCGACACCCGATTCCAAAATGATTCAACCGACCGGCATACGCCCTAAACGATCATGACAACTTCCCTTGCATTCAGTCTCATCCCCCGCTTCGCGCCGCAGTCCTCGCTCGATATCGCAGAGTGGT
>JAFSSK010000043.1 GCA_017451045.1 Clostridia bacterium | reverse complement strand
CAAGCGGGGCGGTGACCGCCAGCAGCTGCACGAGGTCATCCGCCGGGCGTCCATGAACGCCACCGCGAAGATGAAGGCCGGCGAACCCTGGGATCTGCTGGAGGAACTGGCGGCCGAGCCGTCGTTCGGCATGACGAAGGCTGAGATGGAGAACCTGCTCGATCCGAAGGCGTTCACGGGACGCAGTGCGCACCAGGTCGAGGCCTTTGTGGCCAAGGTGCTGCCGCGCATCGCGGACGAAGACGGAACGGCTATCAACAGCCAGATCGAGATCTAAGATAGGGAGAGGGTTGCGGTAAACGATTGCTGAAACTTGTTGAGATAAACGAACAAAACTGGCTGGACGTAAGGCGGCTGTCGGTCAGCAAAGACCAAGAGGGCTTTCTGGACAGCGCCGTAGGCATCCTCGCGAGAGGCTACGTCTACCGTGGCCAACGCGCCAGGGTGCTCGGGATCGAGTGCGACGGCGAGATGATCGGAGTCGTGCTGGTGAAGGACTTGGACGAAGAACCTGCCTGCTACGACCTGCAGCAGTTTATGATCGACTCCCGCTGGCAGGGAAAAGGCTATGGCATGGAGGCGCTGCGCCTGATCCTGGCCATGGTGGCAGAAGAACGTAAATACGACTGTGTGGAGGTGTGCGTCAAAAGGACGGATGCCGCCGCGTTGCGTATCTACGAAAAGGTCGGTTTTGAGGACACAGGCTACACGGACGAGGATGCGCCGGACTGTGTGAACCTGATGGTTCACTTTTGAGAAACGGGCATGACTCGCAAAAGGGCTGGGAAACATGGAAACAGTTAAGATCATAAAAGTGGATAGGAACACGCCGTTGGCTGCGGAATTCCTGCAGTTCGTCGAGAATTGCTCTTGGGTCGAGGTAAGGGACCACATCGCGGAAAAGGTCCGCACGTGGGATTTTACAGACTGGGAGACGATGTTCGCCGCCGTGCAGGACGGTCAGATCGTCGGCATGGCGTCCGCCCTGAAGACGGATTATTACCCGCTGCCGGAGATCTTTCCCTGGGTCTCGTGTATCTTTGTGTCCGAGGAGTATCGCGATCAGCGGATCAGCGGCAGACTGATCGATGGCGCGAACGAGTACCTGAAAGCGTGCGGCTTTGCGCGCAGCTATATCCCGTCGGAGTATATGGGCCTCTATGAGCATTACGGTTACCGCTACCTGAAGGACATCGTGAATTACGGCGGCGGTACCGACCACCTGTTCGTAAAGGAATTCGAATAACTGACATGCAAACCCCGGGCGACCGGGGTTTTGTTGTTCTCCGGTATCGTAAGAAATATCGAATAAAGTCGGAAAGAGGAGCAAAACCTCGGGCAGTACAGCCCGGGGCTTTTGTATTATTGTCTATATTGCATATAATGTTGAAATATTTACGGGAAAGGAATATAATACCCGTTGCCCATAAAACTACCTTAGTTATGGAGGAAAAACAATGAACCTGAAAGACAGCGTACGGGCCATGACGATCCGCCAGGCCATCAAGTACCTGGAAAAGGATCCCGCAAACAACATCCCGAAACTCGTCGACTGGGTCGACCGTTTCGACGTCACCGGCCAGCTCGACAAGCACATGAAGGCCATCAAGCCCGTCCTGAAGGATCCGGACAGCAACTGGTCCAAACTGATCCTCAGCATCTACACGGACATCGACCAGGGCGTGCGCATGAAGCTGTTCGAGAACTTCGTCATCAACGCGTCCATCCTCGGCGGCGAGCGCCAGAGGGAGTGCGAAGCGAAGTACGACTGCAACATCCCCTGGGCCATCCTGTTCGACCCGACGTCCGCCTGCAACAAGCACTGTATCGGCTGCTGGGCCGCGGAATACGGCGCGAAGATGAACCTCACGTACGAGGAGATGAGCAGCATCGTGTCGCAGGGCAAGGAACTTGGCACCTTCTTCTATCTGATGACCGGCGGCGAACCCCTCATCCGCAAGAAGGATATCATCCGCCTGTGCGAAGAGCACAACGACTGCGTGTTCAGCACGTTCACGAACGCATCTCTGATCGACGAAGAGTTCGCTCAGGACATGCTGCGCGTGCAGAACTTCATTCCCGCGATCTCCATCGAAGGCTTCGGCGAAGCGACAGACGCGAGAAGAGGCGAGGGCACGTACGACGACACGCTGCGCGCTATGGACATCCTGCGTAAAAACCGCCTGCCGTTCGGCATCTCCTGCTGCTACACGTCCGCGAACGCGGAGGTCATCGGCAGCGAAGCCTATATGGACAAGATGATCGAGATGGGCGCGAAGTTCGCCTGGTTCTTCACGTATATGCCCGTGGGCAAGCAGGCCGTTCCGTCCCTGATGGCGACGGCGGAGCAGAGAGAATTTATGTATCACCAGCTGCGCAAGTTCCGCAGCACCAAGCCCATCTTCACGGTGGATTTCTGGAACGACGGCGAATACGTCGGCGGCTGCATCGCGGGCGGCAGAGCTTACCTGCACATCAACGCGAACGGCGACGTCGAACCTTGCGCGTTCATGCACTACTCGGATTCCAACATCCGCGAGAAGACGCTGCTCGAGGCTTACCAGAGCCCGCTTTTCATGGGGTACCGCCACAATCAGCCCTTCAACAAGAACATGCTGCGCCCGTGCCCGGTGCTGGACAATCCCGGCCGTCTGACCGCGATCGTGGAAGAATCGCACGCGAAGTCGACGGACTACTCCGACGTCGAGACCGCGAAGGAATACTCCGACAAGTGCGTCGAGAAGGCTGCCCTGTGGGCACCGGTGTCCGAACGGCTCTGGACGGAATCGGGTCACGAGCTGTAAGGATCATTTGAAAAATATCAAGGTCACCATCCGGAAGGGTGGTGACCTTTTTCTTTAGCTCATTTTACATTCCGTAAAAAATATTAAATTATTTGTAAAATATACTTGACATAAAGTAAGGTGGGTAGTATAGTAGTGCCAGAAACAGACAAGAGGATCCTTTCAAGGGGGAAGGCAATATATGAAAAATCTGAAACTAAAATCTGCCCGGGCCGCCAAGGATCTGTCGCAGGGAGACCTGGCGCAGATCTGCGGCGTATCGAGGCAGACGATCAACGCGATCGAAAAGGGCGACTACAATCCGACGGTCAATCTTTGTATCGCGATCTGCAAGGCGCTGGGAAAGACATTGGACGAACTGTTCTGGGAGGACGAAAACGATGAAGAATAAGAAGAACAATCTGGACGAAAGACAGGAGCAGATCATGCTGCAGATCGAACACACCGGCTGTTGGATCGCGTATTGGGGACTGCTGATCTCCATTCTCGTGCAGGAGATCGCTTACCGCGGTGATTTCCACTACGTGGTAGGCGAATGGATCGTATTTATGATACTGTGCGTCTACGTGCTGTCCGGATGCATCAGGAACGGCCTGTGGGACCGCCATATCAAGCCCACCATGAAGAACAACGTGATCGCTTCGCTGATCGCGGCCGGAGCCATCTTCCTGTTTACCTTCATCATGATCATCCGCAACTTCCCAGACAAACCGGTCGGCGCCGTCGCCGCAGGGCTGGTCTCCGCCGCCGTCGTCTTCGTGCTCTGCCTGATCGCGCTCAGCGCGGCGAAGAGAGCTACGGAGAAGAAGCTGGAAGAACTTGAGAAGGAAGATCCGGAAGAGGATGAATAAAAACAACCAGAGTTTACGATAGAAACGGCCGTTCCGGCAGGGGCGGCCGTCTTTTCTTGTCCTTGTTGATCCCCTGCATTTTTGATATATTTTTAAGAGGAAAAACCGCAGAAGATACAAAGGAGGACGACTCATGGCAAACATCCAGACAGACGTTTTATATACGAGAGAATACCGCGACGACGCGATCAATATGGGAAAGGCGGAGTCCTTCCCGTACTATCCGGCGACGGCTTTCGGCGCCACGGCGTTCGAGGAGATCAAGACCGCCTACCGGCAGGGCTACACGTACATCCGTACGAACAACCCGGACCGGGACGTGCTGGCCGGCCTGATGACCCGGCTGGAAGCCCCCGAGCTCGAAGCGGCGAGCACGGTGCTCTCCTCCGGCATGGCGGCGATCACCGCGACGGCGGCCGCGCTTCTGCAGAGCGGCGACCACATCCTGAGCAACCGCTGCCTGTACGGCGAGACCATCGAACTGTTTGACTTCCTGTTCGGCAAGTTCGGCGTCGAAACGACCTACGTGGACATGGCCGATCTGGACGCGGTCCGCGCGGCAGTCAGACCCAACACGAAGATGATCTACACCGAGATCTGCGCGAACCCCACGATCGACCTGGTGGAT
>JAFSSK010000042.1 GCA_017451045.1 Clostridia bacterium | reverse complement strand
GCCTCCATCAGGCCGTCGTCGTACAGCTGTGTCAGCACGGGGCTCATGCCGTGATACCGCAGTCCGCCCGCATGGTTCGCCGACGGGATAAAGTCGCTGCCCAGCGTGTACATCTTGGCAAGCGGACATACCATTCCGGTATCGCAGAAGTCGTATGCGTATACGCCTCTCGTGAAGCTCGGGCAGGATTTCGGCTCGACCGCGATGATCCTGTAATCCGCTTCGCCGCGGATCTTCTCGCCCATGAACGGGGAAATCAGGCCGCCGAGGTTCGATCCGCCGCCGGCGCATCCGATAATGATGTCGGGCTTGATGCCGTATTTGTCCAGTGCGATCTTCGTCTCAAGACCGATGATCGACTGATGCAGCAGCACCTGGTTGAGCACGCTGCCCAGTACATAACGGTATCCGGGGTTGCTGACTGCAACTTCCACTGCCTCGGAGATCGCGCATCCGAGAGAACCCGTGGTGTTGGGATGTGCCGCCAGGATCTTCTGTCCGACCTGCGTCGTCATAGAGGGCGACGGAGTGACAGACGCGCCGTAGGTGCGCATCACTTCACGTCTGAAGGGTTTCTGCTCGTAGGAGACCTTGACCATGAATACCTTGCAGTCCAGTCCCAGGTATGCGCATGCCATCGAAAGCGCTGTTCCCCACTGACCTGCTCCCGTTTCGGTCGTCACGCCCTTGAGGCCCTGGTTCTTGGCGTAATACGCCTGTGCGATCGCGGAGTTCAGCTTGTGACTTCCGCTCGTATTGTTTCCCTCGAATTTGTAATAGATCTTCGCCGGGGTCTGCAGTTTCTCCTCAAGGCAGTACGCGCGCACCAGCGGTGACGGACGGTACATCTTGTAGAAGTCGCGGATCTCCTGCGGGATCGGGATCAACCTGTCCGTGTTGTTCAGTTCCTGATCCACCAGTTCCTTGCAGAACACTGCGGACAGTTCCTCTGCCGTCATCGGCTCAAGTGTGCCGGGATTCAGCAGCGGAGCGGGCTTGGTCTTCATGTCCGCGCGGACGTTGTACCACTCTTTGGGCATCTCCGACTCTTCCAGGTAGATCTTGTACGGGATCTTGTTCTCTGCCATTTTTGTTCCTCCTTCTTCATTTTGCCGGATAAAAAAAGCCCCGGCGATATTTGCCGGGACAGATTTCTCTGCGGTGCCACCCTGCTTGACGCTTTTGCGTCCTCTCAGCGCATACATTCATATGCCGGCTTTGTTCACGGAGAGCCGCTCCGTCTCCCATACTCCGGTCGCCCGTTTCTGTTCGCCCTCGGAAGTCCATTCAGCCAATTCTTCCTGCCGCATCACACCAGCCTGCGGCTCTCTGAAAAGAAGATCTCCTAGCTTACTTCTCTTCTTCAACGGTATGCACTGAATATAGTGTAAAAAAAAAGAAATGTCAACAGAAAAAATTGCCAATAAAATCCTGTTTTTTTATAATACTATCAATAAGAAACGTATTCGGCATACAATTCTAATCAGTTCAAATTTCATAAGATGAGGTGAAAATAATTGAAAAACGCAGTGATCACACTCGGCTACGCGCCGACAAGAAGAAGCATTTTCAGTGCTCCGGACGCACTGAAATACAGAAATCTGACACGCGACCGCCTGAACGAACTGGGCGTCCGTTTCGTGGACATCGATGACATCAATGAAGAGGGTCTCCTCTATGACGATCATGACCTTCCGTCGATCATCGAGAAATTCCGCGCCGCAGGCGTGGACGGGATCTTCGTCCCCCACTGCAACTTCGGAACGGAATATGTCGTCGCGCGTCTGTGCCGCACGATGAATCTTCCCGTCCTTCTCTGGGGTCCGCGCGACGAGCGGCCGGATGAGAACGGCGTGCGTCTGCGTGACAGCCAGTGCGGACTGTTCGCGACGGGAAAAGTCCTGCGCCGGTTCCGCGTCCCCTTCACCTATATGACGAACTGCCGTCTGGAAGATCCCGAGTTCGAGCGCGGCATCCGCGACTTCATGGCTGTCTGCAACGTCGTCAAGGTCTTCCATCATACGCGCATCCTTCAGATCGCACCGCGTCCCTTCGACTTCTGGTCCACCATGTGCAACGAGGGTGAACTTCTTGAGAAGTTCAACATCCAGCTGTCACCGATCCCCATGCCGGAACTGACCGCGGAGATCCGGAAAGTCAAAGCAGAGGGAACCGCCGTGCGTGAAGTCATGGAGTACTGTCATGCCAATATGGAGATCGCGATCCGGGAAGATGAACTGGAGAACGTCGCGGCGCTGAAAGTCGCAATGAAAAACCTGGCGGAATTCTACGGCTGCAATGCAGTCGCCATCCAGTGCTGGAACGCGCTGCAGAGCGAGATCGGCATCATGCCCTGTGCCGCGAACTCTCTCATGAACGAGGAAGGGATCCCCGTCGTCTGCGAAACCGATATCCACGGCGCCGTTTCCGCCGTCATGATGGAAGCCGCCGCGATGAACGAGAAACCATCCTTCTTCGCAGACTGGACGGTCCGTCATCCCGACAACGAGAACGGCGAGCTGCTTCAGCACTGCGGTCCGTGGCCGGCCTCCTGCCTGTCCGGAACGCCGAAGATCGGTTATCCCCTCGCGTTCGATCATCCCGGTGCCGTTGAGGCGGAAGCGCACCACGGCGACCTGACGATCTGCCGTTTTGACGGCGACAACGGGGAGTACAGCCTCCTTCTGGGCAAAGCAAAGGGTGTTGACGGCCCCTATACGAAGGGCACCTATCTGTGGATCGAGGTTGAGAACTGGAAGCGTCTTGAGGCCAAACTGGTCGAGGGTCCGTACATCCATCACTGCGTCGGTCTGCATCAGGACGTCGTCCCGGTTCTCTACGAAGCCTGCAAATACATCGGAGTCAAGCCCGATCTTTACGACAACAACGAACAGGAGATCCTGGATTATCTCCACGGCTGCTGAAAGGAGCACTCTTTCATGGAAAAAAAATATCCTGAGCTGCAGCGCAAATCCTGCCGCCTGAGAAGGCTCGTCCTTGACATGGTCTTCCGGGCACGCGCCGGACATATCGGCGGGGATTACAGCGTATGCGACATTCTGAACGTTCTGTACAATCTGCAGATGAACATTACGCCGGAAACCTTCGGCAAAAAAGGCACCGATCATTTTATCCTTTCAAAAGGCCACAGCGTGGAAGCGCTGTATGCCGTCCTGTATGACAAAGGCTTCCTGTCCATGGAGGATCTCGAAAGCTTCTCGCAGTTCGGAAGCAAACTGATCGGACATCCCAACAATAAGGTCCCCGGAATCGAAATGAACTCAGGATCCCTTGGTCACGGTCTTTCCGTCGCTGTAGGAATGGCGCTTGCCGAGAGAATGGACCGCACCGATTCCAGAGTCTACGTCGTCATGGGTGACGGAGAGCTGGCGGAAGGCTCCGTATGGGAAGGCGCCATGGCCGCCGGGCACTACAAGCTCTCCAATCTTTGCGCCGTCATCGACCGCAACGGTCTTCAGATCTCCGGTACGACGGAAGAAGTCATGTCCCATGCCAATCTGGACGCCCGCTGGCGTTCCTTCGGCTGGAACGTGCTGCGCACTGCCGGAAACGATATCGAAAAACTTGACCGTGCCTTTGAGATGGCAAAGGAATGCAAAGACAAACCCACGGTGATCATCGCCGAAACGACAAAAGGCTGCGGCGTCTCTTTCATGGAAAACAAAGCCCCGTGGCATCACCGCGTCCCGACCCAGGAGGAATACCTTCTGGCAGTCCGTGAACTGGAGGAAAAGGAGGCGTCTATACAATGAAAAACAATATCGCCAACCGCGCAGTCATCTGTGACGTTCTGATGGAGCATGCTGCCCGGGACCGTGACATCGTCGTCCTGTGCAGTGATTCCCGCGGTTCCGCTTCTCTCGCACCGTTCGCAGACGCTTTCCCCGACCAGTTCGTGGAAGTCGGCATCGCGGAGCAGAGCCTCGTTTCTACTGCGGCCGGTCTTGCACGCTGCGGCAAAAAAGTCTATGCCGCCTCACCCGCCTCTTTCCTGTCCACGAGAAGCATCGAACAGATCAAGGTCGATGTCGCCTATTCCCACACGAACGTGAAGCTGATCGGGATCTCCGGAGGCGTCAGCTACGGCGCCCTTGGCATGACCCATCACAGCGCACAGGATATCGCGGCAGTCACCTCGATCCCCGGCATGCGCGTCTTTCTTCCGAGTGACCGTCATCAGACCAGATGTCTGTTTGAAGCGCTTCTTGAGGACGATGAACCTGCCTATATCCGCGT
>JAFSSK010000041.1 GCA_017451045.1 Clostridia bacterium | reverse complement strand
CGGCGCTGCTGATCGGCGCGATGACGCAGACCCAGAAGCAGAAAGTATACAAGCGGCTGCAGAGCGCGGATCCTTGCGAGCGCATCGACTGCGTCATCGGCACGCAGGCGCTTCTTTCCGAGGGCGTTTCCTTTGCAGACCCGGCACTCGTCATCACGGACGAGCAGCACAGATTCGGCGTACGCCAGAGAGCCGTCCTTTCAGGCAAGAACCAGCACGCCCACATGCTCGTCATGAGCGCCACGCCGATCCCGCGGACGCTGGGATTGGTCATGTACGGGGATCTTTCCATCTCCAGGATCGATCAGATGCCTCCCGGACGGCAGCGGGTGGACACATACGTCGTCAACGAATCCTTCCGGCAGCGCATCAACGCCTTCATCCGCAAGCAGGTCCAGGCGGGCGGTCAGGTCTACGTGATCTGTCCTTCCGTCGAGGAAAGGGAAGTGCCGGAGGACGAGATCGCGCTCGAAGCGGTGGGCCTGGCTCCCGTCTCGGACAGAACGCCTCCGCTCAAAGCGGCCGTTTCGTTCACGGAAGAGCTGCGTAAGGCCCTTCCCGAACTGGACATCTCCTTCGTCCACGGGCAGATGAAACCCTCGGACAAGGAAAAGGTGATGGCGGATTTCGCGGAGGGGAAGATCCAGGTGCTCGTATCGACGACCGTGATCGAAGTGGGCGTCAACGTGCCGAACGCATGCCTCATGATCGTGGAGAACGCGGAACGGTTCGGGCTGTCCCAGCTGCACCAGCTGCGCGGTCGGGTCGGACGGGGCACGAGGAAATCATATTGCATCCTGGTCAGCGAGACGGCGAATACCGAAACGAACGCCGGAAAGCGCCTGGAAACCATGCGGACCACGTACGACGGGTATGCCATCGCGGAGCAGGATCTCGCCATCCGCGGGCCCGGAGACTTTTTGAACGTGAACGAGGCCGAGATCAGGCAGAGCGGCGGGATCGACTTCAGACTCGCGGATTTCTGCGGCGATATGGAACTGATGAACAAAGCGTTCGAATCGGCCCGCAGGATCGTGGAGGAGGACGGGACGCTGTCCGCCTATCCGCTGCTTCGCCGGCGGCTCGAAAGGTCCCTGGGCGAAATCGGCGGTATGATGAACTGAGCGAAAAAACTTTCAAAAGAGTATTTACAATAGTATAACTCTGTGCTATAATTACACAGCATACGTTGACTCGGATCGCGGATAAAAGACAGCAAGACTGTATTCACCCGCCGCCTTCTGTGTCATCGCAAATCAGTAGAAAGGTGAAAAAGAAATGCTGAAGGAAGAAAAGCAGGCCATCATCGACCAGTACAAGACCCATGAGGGCGACACCGGTTCACCGGAAGTTCAGATCGCTATCCTGACATACAGGATCAACAACCTGACAGAGCATCTGAAAGCCAACCACAAGGACCACCACAGCCGCCGCGGTTTGCTGAAAATGGTCGGCCAAAGAAGAAGTCTTCTCGGTTATCTGCAGAAGGTTGATATTGAACGTTACCGCGCCATTATCGACAAACTGAATCTCCGGAAGTAATCTGTTTATGGGAGCGAGAGCAGACTCTTCTGCCTTGCTCCCATTTCCTGTTTTCGAACAATCGTCCGCTGCGCTGCAAGGAGTTAGCCATTCATCATGTGCAACAGCGCATGTTGCATATGATTAAGTGCTAAACCTCTGCGGACATGCGGATTGAAATATATCAATCAATTGGAGGATTTTCAATTATGTCCAACGAAGTAATCAGCACCACGATGGAATTCAAGAACTACAAGACGTTCCATTACACCCTGGCGGGAAGGCCGCTGGTCATCGAGACCGGCAAAATGGCGGGACTGGCCAACGGATCCGTCCTGATCCGGTACGGCGACACAGCCGTTCTGTGCTGCGCGACCGCTTCCGAAAAGCCCCGTGACGGCATCGATTTTCTGCCGCTGTCCGTGGATTTCGACGAGAGGATGTACGCCGCCGGCAAGATCCCGGGCGGATACCTGAAGCGTGAAGGCAGACCTTCCGAGAAAGCCATCCTTACCTCGCGCGTCATCGACCGTCCGATCCGTCCGCTGTTCCCGAAAGATCTGCGGAACGACGTGGCGCTGACCCTGACAGTTATGTCCGTGGATCCTGACTGCAGCCCCGAGATCACGGCGATGATCGGTGCGTCCGTGGCCCTGTCCATTTCGGACATCCCGTGGAACGGCCCGATCGGCGGCGTGTACGTCGGCATGGTCGACGGCAAATTCGTCATCAACCCGACGGAAGAGCAGAGCAAGGTCAGCACGCTTCAGCTGACAGTCGCCGCTTCCATGGAAAAGGTCGTTATGATCGAAGCAGGCGCTTACGAAGTGTCCGACACGGATATGTTCAACGCCATCATGCTCGCCCACAGGGAGATCAAGGACCTTCTGGAATTCGTCAACGCCATCATCGACGAGGTCGGCAAGCCGAAATTCGACTATCCCAGCTGCGAGCTGGATCACGATATGTTCGACAAGATCTTCGCTTTCTGCGAGGATGATCTGAAGCACGCGCTCGACACGGACGACAAGAACGTCCGCGACGAGAGGATGGTCCCGATCAAGGACGCCATCCTTGAAAAATTCAGCGAAGAGTATCCGGATCTTCCCACACAGATGGAGGAACTGGTTTACAAGATGCAGAAGAAGATCGTCCGTCACTGGCTGCTGGTCGACAAAAAGCGTGTCGACGGCCGCGCCATGAACCAGATCCGTCCGCTGGCCGCAGAAGTCGGACTCCTGCCCAGAGTGCACGGTTCTGCGCTGTTCACCCGCGGACAGACCCAGGCGATGACGGCCGCTACGCTCGGAACGCTGTCCGAAGCGCAGATGCTGGACGGTATCGACAACGAGACGTCCAAGCGCTACATGCACCACTACAACCTGCCCGGCTTCTCCACCGGTGAAGCCAAGGCTGTCAGAAGCCCCGGCCGCCGCGAGATCGGCCACGGCGCACTGGCTGAGAGATCGCTGATCCCCGTGCTGCCGTCCGAAGAGGAATTCCCCTATGCGATCCGTCTCGTTTCTGACATCGTCTCCTCCAACGGCTCCACGTCGCAGGCTTCCGTCTGCGGCTCCACGCTGGCTCTGATGGACGCCGGCGTTCCGATCAAGGCTCCCGTCGCCGGCATCTCCTGCGGTCTGATCACCGCCGAAGACGGCACATGGGACATCATGCTCGACATCCAGGGCCTGGAAGACTTCTACGGCGATATGGACTTCAAGGTCGCCGGAACGCACAAGGGCATCACGTCCATCCAGATGGACCTCAAGATCGACGGCCTGACCCCCGAGATCATCAAGGCCGCGCTCGAACTGGCGCACAAAGGCCGTGACTATATCATCGACGAAGTGCTGCTGAAAGCCATCCCGGCACCGCGTCCGGAAGTTTCCAAGTACGCGCCCAAGATGACGACCATGCAGATCGACCCGGACAAGATCCGCGAAGTCATCGGCAAGGGCGGCGCCGTGATCCAGAAGATCGTGGCCGATACAGGCGCCAAGATCGACATCGAAGACGACGGCACGATCCGTATCGCCGCCATCAACAACGATCAGGCGGAAGCCGCGAAGGCTGCCATTTCCGTCATCGTGTTCGAACCGGAAGTCGGAGCCGTTTATACCGGCACCGTCACGGGCATCAAGGAATTCGGATGCTTTGTCGAGTATGCGCCGGGCAAAGAGGGAATGGTCCATATTTCCAAGATCTCCGACCGCAGGCTTGATAAAGTCGAGGATGCAGGGATCACGATCGGCTCCGTCGTCAAGGTCAAATACATGGGTCTTGACAAGAAGGGCCGTATGGACTTCTCCATCAAAGACGCTAAATAATCTTTCGGGATTCACACAGAAATCGATGGGCGCACCAACGTGCGCCCATCGTAAACCGCAGAGGAAAGGAGGCAGCGGAAATGGCAAACAGATCCGAATCGGACGTCAAGAAAAGATGGTAGCCAACCGCGTCAAGCGGGAATCAAGGATTGCCCGTCAGCGCAGCGTGATCGTGGCAATCTGTTTTGTCGTCGTGCTGCTGCTGTGCCTGTACCTGTTTTTGATCATCAGCCAGGTGGCCTCCGTCATCCATGCCAATCGGGGCAATCCCCAGTCAGAGACGCAGGACGGGGGGAACGATACCGGAAAGCTTCTGGAAGACCAGACGCTGATACTGGACTCGAAGGATTACCATTCCGGACTGCTGATCCAGATCGGAAAGAGTTCTCCTTTCGATTTCTCCGCCAACGCGTTCCTCGAGGAGCAGCTTGAAGCCATTCCGTCCAATTCGCCTTATTTCGAACTGGGGACCTACAGTCCCATCTACAGCCCGAAATATCTCAACAAGACGGCTCTGGACGCACTGACGGAAATGCTCAAGACGTTCTATGAACAGACCGGTCACGACGATATGACCATCGTGTCGGCATGGCGGAGCGAAAGCGATCAGGCGGCCCTGAACGCCGACACCAGCACGATCAAAGCCGGAGAAAGCGAGTACCACTCCAGCTACTCGGTAGGACTGAAGATACTGGACAGATCCACGAGCGCTTCCTATAAAATGTATGTGGACAAACCGGAATACGGCGAGTGGATGGACGCGAACGCGTATAAGTTCGGCTATATCCTGAGCGAACCGGACCAGGAGTCCAAGACGAGATACTATGAGCAGACGTTCCGGTATGTGGGCGTTGCCGCTTCGACATACATGTACAACAACAATTTGTCTTTCAGTGAATATCTGAAAGCGATCAGGAAGACGTCTGCGGACGGCGATCATTTCTCCGCCATCATCGGGAACATGGTATATGAATCCTACTACGTACCGGCGACCGGCGACGTTACGATCCTGACGATCCCCGCCACTTACAACTATACCTATTCGGGGGACAATCTGCAGGGATTCATCGTAACATACTGGTATCAGACGGCATAACGGAACTGCACGATACGCAGGACGAAGGCAAGGCATAAGGCTTTGCCTTTTTCCGTTTGCGGGATCGCTTATGGGATCATGCTGCCTGAAGCTTTTCCCACACTAACTTCCACTTTTTTCCCCGCTGTGGAACTTACGCTGGGAATTCACTTTTTTTGGCCAAGGACGCTTTTTTCGCTTGAAATCATCATATGCGGGTGATATAATTAAAATGTGATAATATCTCCAAATTGTTGCGGGAAAGCCGTGCGCGGACTACAAGATGTTGTGCTTCACCGCAATACTGGATTGCAGCATGAGGAATCTTTACGGTAAGGAGGCCGGCTGCCCGGCCGTGCGAAGGCACGGCGGCGCCATGTGGTGTGATGAACAAGAATCAGACAGATGATCTGGATCTGGACGCGATGGAAGAGCAGGAGAGCAAGGAAGAGGAATCCTCCCGCCCGGCCAAAGCAAAGCCGAAAGGCAGTCCTGCGGCTCACTCTGCCGCGAAAAGCGGCGGCTCGAAGCAGGGTTCCGGGAAAGAAAAGAAACATAAAAAGAACAATGACGATATGACGGGCGGCCCGAGATCTGCCAGAACGATCCATCAGTTCCTGCCCTATCTGTGGGGCGTGCTGGGCATCTTCATCCTGGTCATGATCATCCTGATCGATTTCGCCAAATTGAAAGACGCTCTGGGACCTGTCGGGTACTGGCTGAACAATATCCTGTTCGGACTGATGGGATACGGCGGCTTCGCGGCCCCGTTCGTCCTGCTCGTGCTGGCGTACAGATGGCGCCGGATCGTCGACAGCAACCAGCTGGGAAGGAACATCGTGTTTTCCTTCCTGATCATCGTTGTGTTCTCCGCCGTGATCCACGCCATTTCCCACCATGCGCCGGACGAAGCCTTCTCCATCCCGCGTTTCTTCTGTGAAGGATGCGGCATCACTTATCAGGAAGTGGAGTATTCGGGTATCCACAGCGGCGGCGTGTTAGGCGGCATGATCGGATTCGCTTTCGTGAAGATGCTGAGTCTGGTCGGGACGCTGATCATCCTCATCGCTGTCCTGATCTTCCTGACGATGCTGCTGGTCGGCATCACGCCGCAAAGGCTCTGGACCGAGATCAGGTTCAGAAGCAAGAACCTTCATGACAGCAACGTCGAGAAGAGACAGCTCAAGAAAGAAGAAAAAGCCAGACTGGCGAGCACGGAACCGGACGTGAACAGACGCCTGGAGGCGGGACCGTCCGGCAGGAAACCGGGCATGCGGTACGATACCAGCAACTATGACGAAGTCCACGGCCTGGCGGAAGAAGAACCCGAGCAGAAGGAGCAGGGCACCGCGGACAGGACGGACGAGCCGGTACTCAACCGCGAAGCGCTCGATCCGGGATACGAACCCAAGAGCAGGCAACAGGAGAAAGAAACGGCTGCCGCAGGCAAGAAGAACCGCGCAGAGGCATTCGGCGTAGGAGACTCCTTCCTGTCGGACGACGAAAGCGTATCTTCCCGGGAGGAAGACGAACCTTCCTTCATTGAAACGGACGAGACGCTCGACCTTCTGAACGACGAAACGGAGGAAGCGATCCCGCTGCCGCCGGCGCAGGAGGCCAAGACCGAAGAGGAAGACAGCGAGCCGGAAAAAGACATCACGTTCCTTTCGGGTCAGGAGGACGAAGATCCAACCATCGTGAATTTCGGAGAGCCGAAACCCGAGAAGACCCGTCAGGCGAAAGAAAAGAAAACGGAAGGGAAAGCGACGATCACAAAGGTCGAGCAGATCGACGACGAAGCCTTTAGGGACCTGGTCGATACAGAACCCGCGGCTGAGGAGAAACCCAAGCAGAAAAAGCAGGAGACGGTCGAGTACAAATTCCCGCCCGTCGATCTGCTGAACGAGACGGATTCCAGCAAGCGGGAGAGCGACGAGGTCCTGGTCGAGAACATGAGACGACTGGAAGAGACGCTCGACAGCTTCAAGATCAAGATCCGCGGGATGACCTACTCCAGCGGCCCGACCGTTACCAGGTACGAGCTGCGGCCTGACGCGGGGATCCGTGTGCGTAACATCGCCAATCTTTCAGACGACATCGCGATGGCGCTTGCCGCCAACGGAGGGATCAGGATCGAAGCCCCGATCCCGGGCAAAGACGCCGTCGGTATCGAAGTCCCGAACAGGGAAAGAGCGACCGTCGGTCTGCGCGAACTGATCACGTCGCCGCTGTTCACCGAGGCGAAGAGCAAGACGACCGCGTGTCTGGGCGCGGATATCACAGGTAACCCCGTCGTGTTCGATATTTCCAAGATGCCCCACATCCTTGTGGCCGGTACGACCGGATCCGGTAAATCGGTCTGTATCAACAGCATCATCATGAGCATCCTGTACAAGGCAACGCCGGATGAGGTCAAGCTGATCCTGATTGACCCCAAAGCTGTTGAGTTTACCGTGTACAAGGATATTCCCCATCTGTATTCGCCGATCATCAGCGATCCCAAAAAGGCAGCCGGCGCGCTGGCAACGGCAGTCGGAGAGATGGAAAGACGCTTCAGCCTGATGGCGGAAGTGGAAGTGAGAGATGTCAAAGCCTTCAACGAGGCGACCAAGAACGACCCGTCCAAAGAGTATCTGCCGTCCATCATCATCATCATCGACGAGCTGGCGGATCTTATGATGGTCGCGAAGAACGACGTGGAAACGTCCATCTGCCGCATCGCGCAGAAAGCGCGTGCCGCAGGCATCCACCTGATCCTCGGTACGCAGCGTCCGTCAGTCGACGTCATCACGGGTCTTATGAAGGCCAACGTGCCGTCCAAGATCGCGTTCACGGTCGGTTCACTGATGGATTCCCGCGTCATTCTGGACCAGCCGGGCGCCGAGAAACTGTGCGGCAGAGGCGATATGCTGTTCTCGCCTGTCGGCTCCAGCAAGCCGCAGCGCGTGCAGGGAACGTTCGTCGACGACTCCGAAGTGTCGCGCGTCGTGGAATACGTGAAGACGCACAACGAATCTGCGCACTACAACGAGGAATTCATCAGGCAGATGGAGACCGAGGCAGCCAGACTGGACAAGTCCAACTTCGAAGACGAAGGCGGGGAAGAGCCTTCCGGCGGAGTGGATCAGAAATTCGTGGAAGCGCTGGAGGTCGCCGTGGAGATGGGCAAGATCTCCACGTCACTGCTGCAGCGCAAGATCAAGATCGGATACGGGCGCGCCGCCGGTATTCTGGACCAGATGCAGGAAATGAACTTCATCGGTCCTCCGGACGGAAGCAAACCGAGAGCCGTCCTGATCACGAAAGACGAGTTTTTGGAACTTGTCGCGCAAGGAAGATTCGACAACTGACAAAACTTCAAAAACAGAGCAGACCGCAAGGTGGGATCCCCATTTTGCGGCCTGCCTTTTCTGCTGCCGGCGGCCTGATCGCCCGGAGCAGACGGTAAAATCACTCCTATCAGGAAGAATATTCCAAAAAAAGAAAAACAAAGTCATAAACGCAAGTGCAAAAACGAGCCAATAAAAAAATATTTCCGATTTTGGAAAAATATATTTCGCTTTTCTGTTGACAGAAGTCTTTGAATACGATATAATGGAAACAACGAAGAACGTGCGCCCGGCAGAAGCGGTTTACGGCCGGCTGGCACAGCATCTGGAGGGAAGAGAAATGGCTAAGACCATCAAAAAGAACGACAAAGTTGAGAATGGAACGGAAGACGTAAAGATGAACCGTGAGAAAGCGCTGGAAACCGCGCTCAAGCAGCTGGAAAAGGATTTCGGCGCAGGAACGGTCATGAAACTGGGCGAGAACACGCATATGGAAGTGCAGGCGGTCTCAACAGGATCGCTTTCACTGGATATGGCACTGGGCATCGGCGGCGTGCCGAGAGGCAGGATCATCGAAATATTCGGGCCGGAGTCTTCCGGTAAGACGACAGTGGCCCTTCACGTGATCGCGGAAGTGCAGAAAGAGGGCGGAAACGCGGCGTTCATAGACGCGGAGCACGCGCTGGATCCCGTTTACGCCAAGGCGCTCGGCGTCGATATCAACAACCTGCTCGTTTCGCAGCCAGACTGCGGCGAGGACGCGCTGGAGATCACGGACGCGCTCGTCCGGTCCGGCGCCATCGACGTCGTCGTCATCGACTCCGTCGCCGCGCTGACGCCGCGCGCAGAGATCGAGGGCGACATGGGCCAGACGACAGTCGGCGTGCAGGCAAGACTGATGTCTCAGGCCATGCGCAAACTGTCCGGCATCATTTCCAAGAGCAACTGCGTCGTGATCTTCATCAACCAGCTCCGTGAGAAAGTCGGCATCTCCTACGGCAACCCGGAAGTGACGACAGGCGGGCGTGCGCTGAAATTCTACGCCTCTGTCCGCATCGATATCAGGAAAGCCGATCAGATCAAGGACGGCAGCAACATTTATGGCAACCGCGTGAAATGCAAGATCGTGAAGAACAAGGTGGCTCCTCCTTTCCGCGTCGCGGAGTTCGACATCCTGTACGGGAAGGGCATTTCCAAATCCGGCGAGATCCTTGACTTCGCGCTTTCCATGGAGATCATCAAGCAGAGCGGGTCCTGGTTCTCCTACAACGGAGAGCGGCTTGGCCAGGGCAAGGAGAACATCCGGAAACTTCTGGATGAGAATCATGAACTGATGGCCGAGATCGAGGAGAAGGTCCGGGCGGCTAAGTCATCCGAAGTGACAGCCAACGCGGACGACTTCGGCGCCGAAGAGGAATTCGATCTGGATGACGATCTGGATATCAGGACGCTGAAATCTGAAGAATAATCACACAGAAAACAGGGCCGGATCGTTTTTTGATCCGGCCCGATATGACAGGGACGTATTTATATGGAAATTACGATCACATCGATAAGGCCCACGCAGAACGGCCAGGGCGTAAGGCTGACGGTACGCTGCCGGGGCACTGCCGGACAGCAGGAGCTCCGATTTTTTATCAACGACATTCAATTCAATGAACTGCACCTTACAAAAGGCAGCATTGACGAAAAGACCCTTGAGGCTCTCGAGCAGGCCGACATACAGAACAGAACGATGCAAAGCGCGCTGAACATGCTGAGCTACGGATCGAAATCCGAAAAGAATCTGTCCCTGTCTCTGCGCCGGAAAGGATATCCCGCTGATGTGATCGGCAAGGTGCTCGAAGAATTGCGCGAAAAAGGATTTGTCAATGCCTACGATGACGCGCTGCGCGAGGCCGAGCGGTGCATGAAGAAGAGCTGGAGCAAAAGGCATATCGTGTCCTTCCTGTTCCAGAAAGGCTTCCGGGAGGACGAGATCAGAAGCGTAAAGGAAGACTACCTTGACGAAAACGATTTCTCCAGGAACTGTCTTTCCTGCCTTTTGCAGAAAACCAGGCACCGGGAACTGAACGAAGATGACAGAAAGAAAGCTGTCCAGTTTCTTTTAAGGCAGGGCTTTAGCGGAGACGATATCAAAAAGGCGCTTGCAGAATACTAGTCTGCAGTTCATTCGATCCTTTTCCGAATACTATTTTTACAAAAGGTTAAGTGAGATATTCATAAGCGTAATCATTGTTGGTTGCGCTTTTGTGTTTTTTTGTTAAGTGTAAATCTAACTTCCACTCTAACCCCTGCCGCGGAGATAGTGGAAATTACCTTTCAAGCGAGTTAGGAAAAGGGCGTTTTATCACAAAATTTACTTGATTTTTCTTGTCAAGCATGCTAGACTATATCACACGGACATAGATTTTCCCACGACAAAAGAGTGG
>JAFSSK010000040.1 GCA_017451045.1 Clostridia bacterium | reverse complement strand
TTCGCTGTCGCCTCCGCATAATCGGGGATCGCCGCCATCTCTTCCGAGATCCATTCGCTTCCATCCTCGAAACCGACGTTCAGTTTTCCGGACGCATCCGTGAGAACGTTTTCTTCCAGAATGTGCTGAAGGCCCAGATACGTCATATAGATATTAGTCCCGCAGACAGCGATCTTTGTCCCGCTGACAAGATACCCGTACCGGCTGCCGCCGGCTTCTTCAAGATGTGCAAGCAGCGTCTGGCTGACTTCCCTGTTCGTGGGTCCCAGCAAAAGTTCCATGCCCTTTTCCGTCGGCGCGCTTTTATCCGTCTTGGAGCCTATCTCGGCGCCGGTCACTTTCAAGAACTCCTGCTTGAACGACTCGACAAGACTCAACTCGTAGTTCTTGCTGAATGAAAGCGGGTAGACGACTTTATAGTAACATTTTCCGTTGATGAGCAGGTAAACGCCGTTCTCCAGCCCTTTTTCGGTCTCTGAACCGGGGTCCGTTTCAGGATTTGGTTCCGTCTGCCTGTCCGTTTCAGACGATACGTTTGCGCCCGTATCCTTCTCGGACTGGGATCCGGAAGGATCGTTCGCAGGCGCCGCACAGGCGCACAACATCAGAAGGATCACTGCAAGCAGGATCAGAATTGTTTTTTTCATGTTTATTCTCCGTTAAAAAAATTGAAACTAATTCTCGTGCGGCGCGTACAGGACCAGCAAGGAACCCGGCTTGCGTCTTATGGTCAGCACGAAGTTTTCGCACAGTTTTCTGCCGGGAACAGTCTTTTTCGTCCTTTTCCTGTCCTCGTCGATGTATGTCACGTCATATATCTTTTCTGGATCCGGTCCGTCCAGAGCGACCGTCAGCCGGTCATTCTCTGCGTCTTCGCGCCTGAACGCGACGACCATTCCCTCATCCGTTTTCTGCAGATGATGGGCATAGGCGCACCAGACGTCGGAAGACGTCGATCTTTCGGTCAGCGGCTGAAAATCGCCGCGCCAGTACCGGGACTGTTCGATCACCTCGTCAAGCGCTCTCCCTGCGGCCTTCCTGTCAAAGTCGGGATTCAGGAAATCGAACTCGAGATGGATGCCGCCGGTCATCCCGGAACGCATATGATAGGCGTCTTTTTCAAAGGAAGACGTCGAATGCAGCGGGATATACTGAGACAGGGCCATCGTCTCGTTCTGGTGAGCCGTCGTGACGGGGATCCCTCTCACCGTCTCGCTAAGTCCTCCCGTGTCGCTGTGCCACAGCGGAAAAGACCTTGCGCAAGTCTCCCCGTCGATCAGTCTGCCGCCCGAGGCGCAGTTGTCGATGAGAAGCCCCGGTCTTGCCGCACAAAGGCTGTCCCACAGCCTGTACAGGTTCTCCACGAACTTGATCTGGTAGTATCCTTTGCGCCCTTCCCCTTCGATCGAACGCAGATACCCAAGGGGATTGATGTTGAAATCCTCGCGGAACGCGTCGATGTGATCGCGGTCCATCGCAGCGAGGATCTCCCCAAGGACGTACTGAAAGACTTCCTCGTTGCCGATATTCACAAGGATCCGTTTAAGTCCCGGCACGCTTACGATCTTATGCGGATCGTCGCGGAATTTTTCATATACTTCCGTTCCGGGATCGCAGCGGACAGGCTCGAACCAGGTCAGCGCCGCAAGGCCGTACTTGTGCGCTTCGTCATTGACGGGCCGCATCCCGTGCGGGAATCCTTTTTCATACTGCCTGTAATTGCCTGTTCCCGAGCGGAAAGTGCCCTTGTACCAGCAGGCGTCCATCCAGTAAAGATCGGCGCCGCGGAGCTTTCCGCCGACCCGGCAGATCTTTTTCTGGGCCTGCTCCGTTTCAAAATTCCTTGTCGTCTCATCGCTGGCATCTGAAAAGTTGAAATACCTGTCGAAACACTGGATGGCGACGGGATATTTGTACTCCTGCCCCAAAAACGTCAGCGGACTTGCGTACAGCCGCTGCGCGTCCACGAACATCTGCCGCAGATGAAGCGCTTTAACGGGCTCATCCACGTACAGATACAGAATACTGACGGAGCGGATGCTCTCGCCGGGGCGCAGGACGATGTCGCAGTCCTCGAAACCGGCACGGACGAAAAGTCTGTCGCTGTCCCGGTACAGTTCCATCTGCCACTGGCCTGACCAGCCGATACTGAAGATCAGCCCGAAGTCCTCCCCGGCGATGTCGAAGAAAGGAAAACCGGACGTGTCCGAGGATCTGCCGCCGAACGGCTTTTTCACGATCCGTTCCCCCGGATCAGGCAGATAGGTCTCCGGCTTGAACGAGGCTGCCGTACAGTCGTCCCCGCGCAGCGTGGACAACGTCAGTCTTTTGCCCGCCGCGAGTTCGATGGATGCGTCGAGGCCGTACAACTCGCGTAACGGTCTCGACTCTGTATCTGATTCGTTTTTCAGTGTCACGCACTGCCTGACGACAGGCACGTCACACCCTTTCAATGCGCCGCGTCCCGGGACTGTCCCGAGTACCTTTCTGTCGTAAACGCAGGAAAGATTCTCCGCTCGGAAAGTTCCTTCCGCACAGACGACCTTTTCACTTCCAAGCTTAAATGTTGCGTCAAAACTGGATTTTTTCATCAAAAAAGCCTCAATTTATTCTTTTATTCTGGAAGCGGAAATCTTTTGGCTAAGTCTTTCACCCGGTCTTTCACGGTCAAGACTGTCCCCGGATCGTCGTAATCATTTGCGATCTGGAGCCACAGATCTGCTATCTCTTCCATTTCTTTTTCGCCCATCCCGCGCTGTGTAAGGACCGTCGTCCCCGCCCTGATCCCCCGCGGAACGGGAGACGGATCGAACGGGATCGCTTTGGTATTGACGGAGATCCCGGCTTCCTCCATGACACAAGCGAAACGTTCGCAGTCGATGTCGAACGGACGTAGATCCGCCACGAACATATGGCAGTCCGTCCCGCCGGAAAGGATCCCGAATCCTCTTTTTTTCAACGCCTCGCAAAAGGCTCTTGCGTTCTTCACGACGTTCTGCATGAGATTTCTGAACTCTTCCGTTCCGGCGCGCTTCAAGGTGTAGCACATCGCCGCGATCGTCTGCAGATGGAGCGAAGAGACAACGCCCGGATAGACGCTTGTATCCACCGCCTGCGCGAAGGGCTCGCGGCACATGATGAAGGCACTGTGCGGACCGCACATGGTCTTGGTCGTCGAAGCCGTCACGACATCGGCGTACAGGACTGGATTCGGGCTGATGCCTGCCGCGGCAAGACCTGAAAAATGGGCAAGGTCCACCATAAAGACAGCGCCCACGTCATGTGCGATACCGGCTAGCCGCTCATAGTCTATTTTTCTGGAATAGGATGCTGACCCCACGACCATAAGATTCGGCTTGAAAGCCTCGGCTATTTCTGCCGCCTGTGCGTAGTCGATCAGCATCGTTTCTTTGTCCAGGCCGAAATAGGAGAACTTGTAAAGGCGCGAGGAGATGTTCCGCAGGCCGCCGTGCGTCTGATGGGCGCCGGCAGCCGGATCCATGGCAAGTACCCTGTCCCCCGGTGACAGGAAGGCCGCAAAGGCGCAGTAATTGGCGACAGACCCGGAATACGGCGTCATGATCGCGTGATCCGCGCCGAACAGTTCGCAGGCCCGCTCTGCAGCAAGGCGTTCCAGTTCATCCGCATACTGAGATCCTTTCAGGCGCTGTTTGCCCGGGTTCCCGACAGCAGTCTTGTTGGCGAACGCGCTGCCGGACAGGATCAGTGATGCCGGGGGCTGTATGCTCTCGGAAGCAATCATTTCAAGGCTGTCCCGCTGCCTTCCCTCTTCGTTGGCAAGACATGCGGCCAGTTCGGGATCTTCTAGTTTCCAAACCTGTTTGTCCATAACGATTCTTCTGCTCTCCTCAATGGAAGTTAAGGGTTTACGGGACCCGGGCGGAACGGCACTCCGCCCCGCCCGGTTCATTTTTTGTTGTTGCCTTTCAGTGTAGCTGCTCCAGAATGCTCTTGAGGAGTTTGACCGCATGGCTGATGTCGTCGAACCTTGCAGCGCCTCCCTCGCGCTCGATTGTGAGGTATCCGTCGTATCCTACCTGCTTCAAAGCTCCGATGTATTCCTTGAAAGGCACGCCGCCGTCGCCGAGCCTGTATTCAGTATAGGAGCCGTCCGGGTTCATCTGACCGTCTTTGGCATGCGTGTGTGCGATGTATTTGCCCAGTATCAGCACGCTCTTGACGGGGTTCTCGCCGGCGCACATGAACAGGTTCGCGGGATCCAGGTTGACCTTCGCGCTCTTCGTGTCTGCCTTGTCCAGTATTCCTTTGAGCGAAAGAGCGGGTTCGGGACCCGTTTCGGTGGCGAACACGACGCCGATGCTGTCTCCGTACTTGCCCAGGCGCTCGATGTTCGTGACCATATTGGCGTATTCGGCGCAGTTCTCGTCATCCGGCACTTTGCCGATATGCGTGGTGATCACGTTCGTTCCGAGATCCTTTGCCAGATCCATCATGCGCATCGTGCGCTGAACTGCTTCTTCGTTCTCGCCGACGACTTTGAAATTCATTCCGAAGTCCGCGCAGAGCGCTGAGAAGACCATTCCGTTGTCTTTCACGTATTTCAGGACATCTTTCCTGTCCTGGGCGGTAAGGTTTTCGGGCGCGAGTTCTCCGCCCGTCACGTAGGGCTGAAGACCCTGTGCGCCGATCTTTTTCGCAAGAAGGACGGCTTCCTTGAAAGGAACGCCGAAGCTGTTCGGGATAACTCCAATTTTCATCATGATAGGTTTCTCCTGAATGTGTTCTATTCACTATGCGGATCCCTGCTTTAAAGAAGGTCTCCGCTAATGTGCAATTCTTATTTTCCGCCGCAGCCGGCCGTTTCGTCTACGAAACGTACGATCGGCGCGACGTCTTCCAGTGAATGCGGGTGATGGTCGCATCCCTTCTTGAGGTAAAGGACGATCTTCCTGCCGTTTTCGCGGTAGTAATCCGCCATGATCTTTCCGTTGTCGTCAAAAGGCACTGTACGGTCGCTGTCGCCTGCCACCAAAAGGATCGGAAGACCGTTGCGGAAGAACTCGTCCAGGTGGTCGATCGGGCTGTCCCTGAACGTTTCGAAAGTTCTGTCGCACAGATTGTATTCCGCGAACAGCTTCGCCGTCTCGACTGGCTCCGGCCACGGCCAGCTTTTTAGGTTCAGAACGGGCGCGTCTAGGTAGAGCGAACTGACGCATTCCGGATAGTACAGCGCGTAATTGAAAGCGTAAAGCGCTCCGCGGCTGAAGCCGAACAGCACTGGTTTCGGAAATAGGAAGCTGTAGCGGCAAAGGAGTTCTTTGTGGAACGCCCGCATCAGCCTGACGGCTGCCGGGCTTCCGAACCTGTCGCTGATCTGATAGTACACACGGGTATATCCCTTATCCGTGAGAGCCCTTTCAGCCTGATCGAAAGCGTACAGGAACTCCGTTTTCCAGACCCATCCGCCACTCGGATTGTCCGGCAGGATCACGGTTGCGTTGTGCCCGTTAAAGACAAATTCCTCTTTTCTCATGCCATTCTCCCGCCCGGCAGCAGTTGAAGCCGGGCTCCAAACATTTTTTTGCTCAAATTCCATTTATATTGTAATTGATTTCAATACCCAATTCAACACTTTTGTGCATCGTCTTTACTGAAACGATGTGAGAAAAGCCTCCAGGCGCTCGCCCGCCGCGACAATGAAGCGATAAAGGCCTTCGAGATAGATGACGGCCAGCAAACCGACGGCAACGCCGGGGATGATTATGTCTGCTCTTTTGTCTTTATGGACCCTGGTATAGGAAAACAGCAGAATGATCGGAGCGACAAGGATCAGGTAACCGCTGGCGCCGATTCCGCATTGACGCATCACGTTCAGCGCCGACAGAAAACTCTCCACAAACAACTTGCTGTTCTCCTCAACCGTTGCCGCATCTCCGGCCAGGGCGCCCGTCAGGAAGATCGTCATGAACAGCTGGATGACCAGATCAATGAACCCGGCGATCACGAGCAGACCGGCCGTGAAGGATGAAAAGCGCCATGAATTCGCGTTTGTTTTCAAAAATTCCTGATACTGCTCATGTGTTCCTCCCTTCTTTCTGTAGATGCGTTCACGCGATTTTAAGAAGAAAGTCAGGATCAAGAACACGATGAACGTCATGGGCGGTTTCGTGGTCAGAAGCGGCAGTACGAATACCGGAAGCGTTACGAATCCTGCAGCGGCCAGTATTTTCAAGAAAAAGCTGACCACTTCATAAAAGATCGGCAGGATGGCAAAACTTCTGAACAGATAGTGCCACTTCCCGACAAACACCTTTTTCGGACGGTACATGAGGAAAAAGGCAAGCAGCGTGCACAAAAACAGGTCGACAAAAATATTGAAAGAAAGGAATCTGCCTCCGGCCAGGTTCATGAGGAACTTGTCCAGGATCTTCCCGGCTTCTTCCGGCTCAAGACCGAAAAGCGCAGTAATGCTGCCGGTGAGATACCGCTCGTGAACGATCAGGAAGGCAAAGCCAAAAACGATCGCGGCGCCGCCGTACAGCAGGAGCAGATGCTTGAAACTCCTCGATCCGTTCAAAATGATCGCGAACGTGGCGATCAGGAACAGCGGCATCATCATGTTGCCGCAGGTCTCAAAGATCGTACCGAACGGTACCGGCAGCGCGACCGTGGCGTCCACCTTCGATATCAGCGTTATGACGCACTCGATCTGTGCGAGGATAAACAGCAGCCAGGCGGCTATCCGTAAATATCTGTATGACAGCGGCCCTCTGTACCGGATGTCGTTTTCCGGTGTTATTTCATAGAATTTCAGGCGTTTTTTTCTCTTTTTCTTCTCGGGGCGGACACAGGGCTGTTCTTCTGTCTCTTCTGTTTTTTCTGTCTCTTCTGTCTCTTCTGTCTCTTCGGCAACTTCGCCTTCCGTCCGAGCGGGATCGTCCTGCTCTTCTGGCGCAGACGCCTCATCAGCAGTCTCGACAGGTTCTGTTTCCGGGCATTCGATCGCTTTTTCCTCTTCCGGCATCTGTGATTTCCCCCTTTCGCTGTTCATTCAAAAGTTTAAACAGTCGTCGGATCCTATATCCTAGTGCTGTTTGACCGTAATGATCATATTGTTGAGTCCCATCGCGGGGACATAGCGGATATCCTGGGCAAGGCCGATGATGATCCGTATGCCTGCGCCGGACGAAGGATCGTCCGGATGGTTGCGCTTGAGCCAGTCGACCGGATCGAAAGGAACGCCGTCATCCCGCAAACGAATCACCAGCGTGTCCGGTTTGCAGAGGATTCGGACGTCGATATGGCCCTGTCTGCCGTTCGGGAAACCGTGCTGGACGGTATTTCCAGCCATTTCCTCTATGAACAGCGACATCATCATGGAAAGCCGCTTTTCCATCCCCTTCTGACTGCAGAACTGCATGACGTCGAGCGACGCCTTCATCACGCCGTCCATATCCGTGATCGACGCCGTGAACGTGTCCTCGGGGCTCGAGCCGAAGGAATCCGGCAGAAGAAGAAGATCTTTTGGCCGGATCGAGAAGCGTTTGTTCTTCAGGATCGGAACAAGGAGGACGAACAGCAGAAGAAGCGCCCCGGAAATGATGAAACTGAACTCAAACCCGGCCAGGCCGAAAATACCGCCGAATATCAATGCGCACAATACGGTCAGAACGCCTTCCCTGAGCATATCGATGGTATAATTCAGGACAAGCTTCCGCACGCCCTGGTATGCGCCGCTGAGCGAGATGCTGACGGACACGATGAACATCCGGAGGGCCATCAGGCGTATGAATTTTGCGGCCTGCGCCAGTTCCTCAGACGCTGACGAATCCAGAAAGAGCCTTGCGAAAGGACCCGCGAGTGCGAGGAGCAGGGCCGTAATGGCGGCAAAGCACAGAAAGACAGAACGCATCGACAGCATAAGCGCCTGTGAAAGGCCTTCCCTGTCTTCCTCGCCGTAAAGCAGGCTGCACATGGTCGAGGTCGACGCAAACATGCCCAGCGAAATTGAAACGAATATTGAAAAAGCAGAGTTCGCGACAGAAAGCGCCGCGACTGTACCGCTCGTCGCGATAAACAGGAGAAGATAGTTGAAAAAGATACCGCGGACCGCAAGACAGCCTATGTTGATCGCGTTCGGGATGCCGCAAAGGACGGCTTCTTTCAGGTCGCTGAAGCTGAGGCCTTTCCCTGTAAAGTGAAGGATGCGCTTCTTTCTGAAGAAATGTGACGCGACGACGAACGCGCCGAGCAGGCTGCTCAAAGACGTGGCAACTGCCATCCCCAGCATACCGCCGTGGATGAAAAGCACGTTGACAAGGTCGAACACGACATCGGCCGCCAATGTGACGACGATCCCGAGGATGCTACGCTTCTTATCGTTGTCCAGCATCATAAGGCCCGTCAGGCCGTGCGAGAAGCACATGGGAATGATCCCGAACGAGAAGCCTCTCAGATAATCAGAGATCATCGTCATGATCTCTTCATTGTTCGTCTGTGACCCCAGCAATGAGGCGATATCCGGCGCAAAAATGAAAAGGATTGCGGATACGGCAAGGCAGATCGACGTCATGGCGATCATGACCGTGCTGAAGACCTGGTTGACCTTCTCTGGTTTTGCCATCCCCATATACCGTGTGCAGACCACGCTGACGCCCGGACCCAGCACGGCCCCGATGATATTGCAGATCAGCACGACGGGATTGAGCAGTCCGGCAGCCGTAACAGCGTTGATGCCAAGGAACTGCCCTGTGATAATGGCGTCGATCATCACGCACAGCACGCCGGAAACCATGCTCACGATATTGACGAGCATGATCCCGTAGAATGTCTTTTTGATCAGTTGACTGTTTCCGTTCATTTCTGTGCGCCTTTTCAAAGAATTCACTGATTCAAATCACGTTTGAGCCTTTTCAGTTCCCGCTTCTTTTCGTACATATGCTGGTCGGCACGGCGGAAAACGGCAGACAGGTTTTCGTCCTTGCCAGCACTGTATTCCGCAATGCCCGAGGCGATGACAACGTCATCCGTCTTTACGTTCTCCCTGGAGATCGCATCAAGTTTGCCGAGCAGTTCTTCCCTGTTTTCGTAGTCTGCGCCGCCGAGCAGAATGACGAACTCGTCACCGCCGATGCGGAACACGGAACTGTGCGCGAACAGTTCGCATATGATGCGGCACGCCTTTTTGATAGACTCGTCACCGATGTCGTGTCCGCGCGTGTCGTTGATCTGTTTCAGCCCGTTGAGATCGAGCACAACGATTCCGAAGTCTTTGAGGGTATCGTTCGCTATCTCGTCGTCGATCCTCTTCATTTCGTCCGAATAAGCGTGATAATTCCTGACTCCCGTCATAGAATCGATATACGCCTTCTGTATTGCCGAGCCGAGTTCGACACTGCTGTCGACCTTCTCATACCACGTTACGAAAGAATGGATCAGGCACGAAGCGATAAGGCAGCCGACTGTGTAATACGGAAGAAGCGGGTCATACATCTGAAGGATGATGAAAACCGTCATCACGAGTCCCGAAAAGCCTACCGTCAGGAACGGACGCTTCCCAATGCCTTTTGCCCTGACTGCTGTTACGAGCGAGTATGCAGCCGTCACAAAGTACAGCATGATCTGCAATCCGAGCATAAAATATCTAGCATTGCCCGGAAAATACTCGCCGCTCTCCGCGTCGAAGCGGAACACGATCGGCGTGAAGAAGTTGACGATGAGCGCCGCTGCCTGGAATACGAGGATCATCCAGCCCGCTATGTTCAGCACCATGCTGAAGACCGTTTTTTTGTTGATGTACGCGATGACGTATCTTGTCCACAGGAAAACGGACAGTCCCATCGTCAAAAAGAATATCACCGTGTCGGCATAGGTGAGCGGAACGATCTTCAGATCATACAAGAATCCCCACGCGATGTCTGCAATATAGAACACTGTGATACAGAAATACCTGTATCTGTCTTTCGCCGTAACGCTGTCTGATTCTTTCTTCGCCTTCTAGACGCTTTGATTTATGATGATGCTGATAACAAGCGCAAGTATGCCGAAACTTGAGTGAACTCTCCCGCCACCTATGCAAGCAAAGAGGTGGGGGCTTCATAAGACACGGCAGATTCACTATGCTTTGAATCTGTCCTTTGAACCTTTTTCTTTTGAAAAACACTCAATCTTACAGGCGTGTTCACAGCGCCTTTATCGTATAGGACCGTTAAGTCCACAACGTTACTTTTCCGCAGAATGTTCAGTGCTCCGTTGACATCCG
>JAFSSK010000039.1 GCA_017451045.1 Clostridia bacterium | reverse complement strand
GTCCTATACGATAAAGGCGCTGTGAACACGCCTGTAAGATTGAGCGTTTTTCAAAAGAAAAAGGCTCAAAGGACAGATTCAAAGCATAGTGAATCTGCCGTGTCTTATGAAGCCCCCACCTCTTTGCTTGCATAGGTGGCGGAAGAGTTCACGAATGAGCAGTTTTTACGTATCACGACTCATCGTCTGCGGAAAACCAGCCTTCCGGCACGAATACGATCCTGCCCACAAGATCGCCGTCGCCGTTGAAGCCCATGTAAAGTTCGCCGTTCAAAACGTACATGAACTCTGGTTCGTCGGGATGATCCGGTACGTTGTACAGCGGGAACACGCCGTAATCGACGTCCCTGTCGAGCTCCGCGATGTGGACGTACTGCGTAGGCCCCGTCTTGTTGTACATCGGCGCGAAAATGAACCGGCCGTCTGTCGTCAGACCCTGGTCGATCAATCCGTCCCGCTGCGGGAATACGAACGTGCGGGAGGAGTTGAACTCTGCGTCCGTGACGTTCACGGTATATTCGGTCCCGTCGCCGTTTCCGTATACGTACCCGTTCCTGTCAGGCAGGTACTCCAGTGCGCACTGGTGGAAGGCCGTCAGCTGCGTGTCGATCAGCGTCAGCGAGTCGCGATCCACGAAATACAGGCCGCACCAGTCCGTGTCGCTCGTACAGTCTGATATAATCAGCCTGTTGTTCACAGGATCGTATGTCAGGTCGTTGGCATGACCCATGTAGATCGGATCGGAGACCTGGACCTGCTTGTACGTCACGGCGTCGAACTTGTAGATCATAACGTACGGGTACACGCCGCTCTCGTTGTTGCACATGATGCAGTAGATATAGGTTCCGTCCGTTCCCCCGCCCTGAAGCGTTGCGAACATCCTGATCTTGCCGCCCACGTTCGGCGCGACGCTCGGGACCTCGATGACCGTTTCGGCCAGATAGAATGCAAGTTTCGTGCCCGTGGCGGCCGCCTGCTCGACGTCGGGATAGGGCATCACTTCGTCCGAGATCAGCCTCAGATCGTTTTCCAGGATGAGATTGGTCTTCCCGGACGCGTCCTGATAGATGTGCGCGTCGAAGAGTTCGCAAAGGCCGAGATAGGTCGTGTAGAGGTTGGTCCCGCACACGGCGACCGTATTGCCCTCGACGTAAATGCCGTAGCGGTATCCGCCTGCCTTTTCAAGGTCTTCGCAGAGTTTGGCGGTAAGGGGCCGGTTCGCGCGTCCGATGACGATCTCCTTGGCAGTCTCGGACGCTTCGCGCTTGTCCGTCTTGGATTCGATCGCGGCGCCGAGGCGCTTTTCGAATTCAGCCTGGAAGGACTCCACAAGGGACGTTTCGAAATTATATGTGTACGACTGCGGGTACACGACCTTGAAATACGTCTTCTGCCCCTGGATCAGGCTGATGCTGGAAGCGGGATCTGGCCGATAAGACGTTTCTGATTCCTCGCCCGGCTCCGTCTCCTTCTCCGTTTCCGAGGCGGAAGATTCAGACTGCGTGTCCTGCTTCTGGCTTTCCTTGGATTCAGTTCCGCCGCCCGGGACTTCCGTCCCGCCGCAGGCGCAAAGGACGGCTGACATGATCAAAGTCAGGACAAGAAGCAATGAAAACGTTTTTAATGTCAATATTTTTTTCATATGTAAGCCTCGATGATATGGATTTTTTATAGTATACCACATTTTAGATTACTTTATCGCGGATGATTCAAAAACGCAGAATTTCGGAATTCGCCTTCCCCTTTTTCCGCTTTGCAAAAATTTGTATCACATTTTTTCAAAAACTATTGCAAATCAAGATTGTTTGTGATATTATTGTGATACAAAGGAGGTCGTTTATGCCTAACACAGAGGTCATTCACGTCAGAATAGACACGCAGCTCAAGAATGATGTAGAAGACATTCTGCAGCAGCTGAACATGTCGCCTTCCGACGCCATCAAACTTTTTTACAGGCAGATCGAACTGAACGGAGGACTTCCCTTCGAGATCAAGATCCCGCCCAAGATCCGCGAGGAGCAGCGCAATGCGGCCTCACCGAGAGCCGGCGTCTGACATCCTTCCAACCACACAGAAAAACGAATTCATTATCATTAAAAGGGGGAGCACATGAAACTCACGAAAAAACTGCTGGCCGCAGTCCTTGCACTGCTGCTGGCCGTATCCGTTGCCGCCTGCTCGGGCAGCAG
>JAFSSK010000038.1 GCA_017451045.1 Clostridia bacterium | reverse complement strand
GAACCGGTCAAGGCCGAACTGGTTGGGCATGATGACGTATTCTTCATCCCTGACCCGTCTTGCGATCCAGTGGTGGCCGCCGATGGTCTCCATCCACCAGACTTCGTCTCGGTCGCAGAATGCGATGCCGTTCGACTCGTACGTGCCGTACTGCTCCAGAAGGCTTCCGAGCCTGAGGACTCCCTCGCGGGCGGACCTGATATAAGGCAGCACCAGTACGACAAAGTCCTCCTCGCCGATCCCGCCTGGGCGCTCGGGTTTCTTCCCTTTCGCCTTCTCGTAAACTACGAGCGGATCCGCGCTGAGGACGCGCGGATTGCTGGTGATGGTCTCCGTCGCAGTCATCCCGACGCCGGCCTCGTTGATGCCGGTCGCAGCCCAGGTCCCGTCGTGGGGATCCACGCTGGGACTGGCCGTGTAGCGCATCGGATCGTCCGGCAGTTCCACACGGACGTGCGAGATCTTACTTTTGTATGTGCGGGGCTGATCTTTCGGCAGCACGACGACCGTCTTCTTGACGTCAAAGTATCCGTCGTCTGTCCGGCTGATGAGCGTGGAGCCGTCTATGGTCGCCTTTTTCCCCGCGAGAAACGTTGTACAGGGCATTTCGAACCTCCTGATTGGGTATTGCTTTCCTTATTTCATTATATAGCACGCGTCTGCAATTTGCAAGGAAAGTGCGTGAAAAAGCGGCCGGGTATCCGGTCGCCTTTTCGGTATTATGAACGTTCTTCAGAAATCAGTCCTTGTCGTCCTTTTCGTCCTCGTCATCTTCGTCCTTGTCGTCATCCTCGTCATCCTGAACCGTTTCCGTACCGCCGTGCTTCTGCGCGATCGAATGGTCGATGGGACCCACCACCGAGTAGAACACGGGGATCGTCAAAAACAGGATCCACGTCGGATGCCAGACGCCCGTGTACATCCCGACCGTCAGGAACACGAAAACGATGAAGACAGGATACAGGAAAGAACCGATCCTTCTGTGCTTGATGCAGGAAAGCAGACTTGTGATAATGATGGGCGTCAGGTAGATCACCCACAGTTTGCCCCACTGCTCGCCGTTGAAAGAGGAGACCGTGAAGTACACGATCGTGGCGCACAGATACAGTATGGACGCCAGGACCCCTTCAACGACGCTGATCCTTCTCACTCTTCTCTTTTCCTTCTCAGCGGCCTCGTCCTTCTTGTCCGTTCCGGCCTTTTCATCGCTCTGGGCGCTGCGCTCCAGTTCTTTCTTTTCTTCTTCTTTTTCTTTTACTTCCGTACTGATCTGTTCGATGCTCTCGTCCGTGTTCAGCAGTTCATCCAAAGAAACGTTGTAGAGTTTGGCCAGGCAGATCAGATTGTCCGTGTCCGGTGAGGATTCGGCCCGTTCCCATTTGGAAACAGCCTGCCTTGACAGTCCCAGCCTTGCGGCCAGTTCTTCCTGTGAAAGACCGTTCTTTTTTCTCAGTTCAACCAGTCTGTTTGCAATTTCGATATTCATGGTTTGCCCTCCTTGGTTTTCACTGCCATTCTACTAAAACCGCCGGTTGCATGCAACAAACTCTGCTTTTCAATTACGCAACTATCGGTTGCAACCGCATATTTTTTTACGAAAACGCAGAAAAACAACACACCTGCGTCCCCGCCTGGCCGCATTTTTCGTGCCTTTTACGGTGCGAGACTGTCGATACAGGACTGCACGATCTTTTCCACATCGGCGCCGACAAGATCCAGGCCCTCCGCCTTGATCAGCCGCACGTCTTTAATCCCGTAATAATTCTCTGCCAGCGCCTTGATGTATCCGAAGCCGAACTCGTCGGGCGAAAAAGTCCCTCCGCAGGTCGTGATATAGACGATCCTTGACGCTTTGCAAAGGCCTTCCGGGATCCCTTTGTCCGAATAGCGGAACGTGATCCCCAGGACGTTGATCTGCTCGATATACTGCTTGAGACAGGCCGGGAAAGACAGATCCCAGTAAGGCGCCGCGATCACGATCTCGTCCGCTTCTGCAAACCCGCGGGCATATACAAGCATAGGATCGCCGAACTGTCCTTTTCCGATGAGGCTGTCGCGGCGGGAGAGGAACTCTTCGTCGGCGACAGGAAACGCCTTGCCGGCGATCTTCACCTCACAGTAAGGCTTCCCGGCTTTTTCAAGATATGCGTTCGCTATGCGCGCGGTCCTGGAATTCCGCCGGGCGCAGGCGTTGATGAACAGCGTCATGACATCCTCCCCGTTCGCGGCCTACCGCCGCAGATATGCGGATGAGACCGGGAACTCAAAATACGTATCCGGATACGGCTCGTCCGCCAGGCGGAAATGCCACCACTCGCAGAAGAGCGGCTCGAACCCGTTCCGCACCATCGCCTTCTGCAGCGTCATTCTGTTGGCGTACTGCTCTTCCGAAACGGTCCTGCAGTCCGGATGGGAGACCTCGCCGAAGAAGTCGAACGGGCCGCCCATGTCCGCTTCCTTCCCTGTCCGCATGTCGAGCAGCGTCAGGTCGACAGCGCTTCCGCGGCTGTGGCTGGACTGTTTTGCGATATATCCTTTTTTGAACAGTTCCTGCTTTTCAAGATCCGGATAGAAATAGGGTTTCATCCGAACGTCCTGATCCTCGATTCCCCACAGGACGAACTGCTTCACGGCGCAGACAGG
>JAFSSK010000003.1 GCA_017451045.1 Clostridia bacterium | reverse complement strand
TCACGGATCAGTTCGACGGGCTCCTGAAAATCGCAGGCCATCAACACGGCCGCGTCACCGCGTGCCTGTGTCAGACCGTAATACGGAGAATTAAACTGACCGAAGTTCTTGACGTTGAAGATCGCCTTGACATGCGGATCGGATGCGGCCAGAATCCGGATGTGATCCCGTGTCGAATCTTTCGAATGATTGTCGATGAAAATGATCTCATAGCCGTACGACGGAAGATGCTGTTCAAACTCTTCTCTGATGGCGGCTGCCATCGCGTCGACATTTTCTTCCTCGTTATAACACGGCACTACTACGCTGATTGTTTTCATAAACCGCTCCAAACAGGTCAAATATCTGCAAAAAACGCCTCCGTCTGCGCTTTCACGCATACAGACGGTAAATCGCTCTTTTCAAATTCCACAGTTTTTAAAACAGCATTTTCGGCGTCCCAAACGGGTTTCCAGCCGAAAGTTTTTTTCAGTTTCTCATTATTCAGGCGAAGCAGGCGCGCTTCGTGCGGGCCTCCGTCCGTATGCGCCTCGAAACGAAGTCCCTCTCCCCATGCCCTGCAGAAAGTCTCTGCCATGAACCTGACCGATCTGCAGTCCTTTTCGTCCGGGCCTACGTTATAGGCTCCTGAAAGTGACGGATCTTCATACTGCGCCTTAAGGATCAGCAGGTAGACATACAAAGGCTCCAGCACGTGCTGAAAAGGTCTGACGGAGTCCGGATTTCGGAGCACGATCGTCTTTCCGGCTTTCGCGGCGCGTATGCAGTCCGGCAGCAACCTGTCCGAAGCATAGTCCCCGCCTCCGATCACATTGCCCGCGCGGGCAGTCGAGACCGGGATGCCCATATCTTTGAAGAAGGAACGCACATAAGCATGCGTCACCAGTTCTGAGCAGGATTTCGAGTTCGAATAGGGATCGAATCCGTCAAGACGGTCTTCCTCTGACAACGGCAGATCATTTTCCGTATTCTCATATACCTTGTCTGTCGTGACGTTCAGCACGGACCTCACGGACGGACACTGCCTCACACACTCCAGCACGTTCACGGTGCCCATCACATTCGTTTCGTAGGTCAGGCGCGGCTTGGCATAGGATTCCCGGACGATCGGCTGCGCCGCCATGTGCAGCACGAATTCCGGCCGGAATGTATTGAATGCATCCTTCAGCGCGCCGAAGTCCCGTATATCGCCGCGGAAGTCGTTTTCTCCGAGCTTCTCGTGCAGACAAAGCTTGTCAAACAGAGACGGGCATGTTGGCGGGTCAAGCGCATAGCCTGCAACGACAGCACCTGCATCTAAAAGGAGCGCCGTCATCCAGCTGCCCTTGAATCCCGTATGCCCTGTCACAAGGATGCGTCTGTTTTTAAAAAAGGTCAGATTCATTCATTGCCTCCGTCCAGAAAAGACCCGATCAGGTCCAGGATCTCTTCCACGCCCTGTTTCGTCACGGCGGAAAACGGAAAAACATACCGTCCGTCCTTGATTCCCAAAGCCTTTCGGATTATCGCAAGATTCTTCGCCTGCTCATTCCGGGACAGTTTGTCCGCCTTTGTAAGAATGACGACCGGAGCATAGCCGTTCTGCACAATCCAGTTATACATCTGAATGTCATTCTGCGAAGGTGCGTGGCGCATATCGACCAGCAGAAAAACGGCCTTCAGCATCTCGGAGTTCTTCAGGTAGCGTTCGATCATCCTGCCCCACTTTGCCTTTGTTTCCTCAGGCACCTTCGCATAGCCGTAGCCCGGCAGATCAACGAAATAGAACTCCCCGTTCAATTTGTAGAAATTGATGGTCTGGGTCTTTCCGGGCTGCGAGGAAGTACGCGCATAGGATTTTCGGTTCGACAACGCATTGATCAACGAAGACTTGCCGACGTTCGACTTCCCGGCAAAAGCGAATTCCGGACAGCTGTTCGATGGCAGTACGCTCGTGATCCCGCAGACCGTCTCCAGTTCGATCGATTTAATGACCATCTTATAAATACCCAAAAGAGGCGCCGCAAAAGACGCCTCTCATTCTTTACGTTTATCAGGCCGTGCCGCTGAGTTTCTGCTGACCGTTCTTCAACGTCAGGATCGGCGCCGCGCCGTTCTCTACCATCTCCTTCGTGATCGTGCACGAAGCGATGTCTTCCTCTGACGGCAGTTCAAACATAATATTCTTCATGACGTCTTCAAGGATCGCGCGCAGGCCTCTTGCGCCTGTTTTCCTGACGACGGCCCTGTCGGCAATCGCTTTAAGCGCGTCTTCGTCAAACTTCAACTCGATGCCGTCCACCGAAAACAGTTCCTGATATTGTCTTGTCAGTGCGTTTTTCGGTTCGGTCAGGATACGGACCAGAGAATCCCGATCCAGAAGGTC
>JAFSSK010000037.1 GCA_017451045.1 Clostridia bacterium | reverse complement strand
TATTCGGCGCCGCGTCTTACAGGACAGGGAAAAGACATGTCCAGGCTCGGCGGCGGCATCGGCACCAGAGGCCCCGGCGAATCCCAGCTCGAAACGGACAGACGGCATATGCAGCGCAGGATCCGCTCACTGGAGAAGGAACTCGAAGAACTTGAAAAGAACCGCAGGACCATCCGGGCGGCCAGAGACCGCGGCGGCATGTTCCGCACCGCGATCGTCGGGTATACAAACGCCGGCAAGTCAACGCTGCTCAATATGTGGACGGACGCCGGGATCCTGGCGCAGGACAGGCTTTTCGCCACGCTGGATCCGACGACGAGACAGCTGACGCTGCCGGGCGGGGAGACAGTCCTTCTCACCGATACGGTGGGATTCATCAAGAAACTGCCCCATCACCTGATCGAGGCGTTCAAATCCACGCTCGAGGAGGTCGCTGAAGCGAATCTTTTGCTGGTCGTCATCGACGCGTCGGACGAGATGTGGGAGAGCGAGCTGCAGGTGACGCAGCAGCTGATCGAGGATCTCGGCGGGGGAAGCAAGCCCATGCTGTACCTGTTCAACAAATGCGACGTCCTCTCCGGGGAACTGCTCCAGGCCGGGATCGTGGACGACGGCAGCGACCGATTCCTTGTGTCTGCGAAGACCGGATACGGCCTTGACGCCGTGCTCCGCAGGATGGAGGAGATCGTGCTGCAAAACAGCCGCAGATACACGTTCTTCCTGCCCGCACAGAAGCAGAAGATGCTCGACCTTCTGTACCGGAACGCGACCGTCGAGAACGTCGTGTGGGAAGCCGACGGGGTCAGAGTCACTGCTACAGCGGACATGCGGACGGCGGGACAGCTGAAAGACTGCATCGTCAGCGATATGGCCGAAGAGGTTTTGAATGATGGAAACGAATGACAGCATACTCCTCACGCTTGCCGGGCGCGGCGAGACCGAATACGAGGAGAAAAAATCCGTGTTCCTCGGCTTGGCGCTCCCTGTGCACAGCGAAGAGGAAGCATTGGAACATGTTCGCAAAAGGCGCGAAGAGATGCCGGACGCGACGCATCACGTATACGCCTATGTGCTGGATCACGGGATCCGCGTCCGCTATTCGGACGACGGAGAGCCGCAGGGAACGGCCGGGATGCCGGTGCTGGACTGCATCAGGAAAACGGGACTGGACAACGTCCTCGTCGTGGTCACAAGGTACTTCGGCGGTACGCTGCTGGGCGCAGGAGGGCTTGTCCGCGCATACGCGAAGTGCGCCAAAATGGCCATCGACGCGGCGGGAGTGGCCAGCTACGTCCCGTTCACGGAGTTCTCGATGGAACTGAATTATGCGGACTACCAGCGGTGTCAGACGGAATTCGGACAGGCAGGCGCAATCATCGATTCGGTCGACTTCGCCCAGAACATCACGGTGAAGGGAGCGGTCAGGCAGACCGCCTTCAGCGCTTTCGCCGGACGGATCGCGGAACTTACCGCCGGACGGACAAAACCTTTACAAACGGGCGGACGCCTGGACGTCCTGTCGGAAAATAGATAATACGAAAAAGACGTCAAAAAAGTATAATTGGCGTCTTTTCGCGTATATTATATGCGCAATTTGGGAGGTGATGGCTTGATTCCAAGAGAAATAATTGAAGAGATCAAAGCGCGCAACGACATCGTGGACACCATCAGTTCCTATGTGACGCTTAAACGTGCGGGCAGCAATTATAACGGATTATGTCCTTTCCACAGTGAAAAGACCCCTTCTTTCACCGTATTCCCGGCAACCTCTAGTTTCTACTGCTTCGGTTGCGGCGTCGGCGGCGAAGTCATCACTTTCATCATGAAAGCCGAGAATCTGGAGTATCTGCCGGCGGTCGAACTGCTCGCGAAGCGGGCCGGGATCAGACTGCCGCAGACGGAATCGGGAAGAGATACCGGCATGAGCCGGCAGCGGGTACTGGACATGAATCTGGAGGCGGCCCGTTTTTTCCGTGCCACGCTTTTCGATCCCGTCAAAGGCAAGAAGGGATGGGACTACCTGCACGGCGTCCGCAAACTGGACAGCGCAACCATCAAGCACTTCGGGCTCGGCTTCGCGCCGGACGATTTCACGTCGCTGCTGGTGTATCTGCGCTCCAAAGGCTTTACGGACGATGAAATGGTGAGGGGGTACCTTGCGGGACGGAGCAGGGAGATGGGAAAGATCTTTTCGATGTTCCGCAACAGAGTGATCTTCCCAATCATCGATACGACGGGCAACATCGTCGCGTTCGGCGGCAGGGTCATGGACGACTCCAAGCCGAAATATCTGAACAGCTCCGATACGCCCGGATTCAAGAAGAGCCGCAATCTGTTCGCCCTGAATTACGCAAAGGATCACGCCGCGGAGTCGATGATCCTGTGCGAGGGATACATGGACGTCATAGCGCTGCACGCTGCCGGGTTCGAGAACGCCGTCGCGACGCTGGGCACGGCCATCACGGCCGAACAGGCGCGGATATTCGCAAAGTACACGCAGAAAGTCATCATCACCTACGACAGCGACGCCGCGGGACAGGCCGCCGCTTCGAAAGCGATCAGGCTTCTGGGAGAGGTCGGCGTGGACGTCCGTATCCTGAAACTCCAGGGGGCGAAGGACCCGGACGAGTTCATACGCAAGTTCGGGAAGGAAAAATTCAGCGAGGCTCTGAACGGATCCCAGTCCGATTTCGATTTCAAGATCGGGAAAATGCTTTCCGAGTACAATCTGGAGGACAGGAACGACCGCGTCAAGGCATGTGCAGCCGCCTGCGAGATCATCGCGGGATACCGCTCCTCCATCGAACAGGGGATTTACATCGAAGAAACGGCAGAGCGGCTCGGCATCAACCGGGACGATCTGCGCAAGGACGTCGAGACAGCCATCCGGCGGAACAGCGCGAAACGGAAAAAGAACGAAAGCCGTGAGGCGCGCAACTCCGTTTTGCGGATCGGAGACCGCGTCAATCCCGATGCGATCAATCATCCGGGGCTTGCCACAGCGGAGGAAAGCGTCCTCGGGCTGCTTTTGCTGAAGCCGGAATTCCGCGGGGCGGTCCGCTCGGGGAAGACGCCCCTTTGCGAAGACGATTTCTTTACCGCGTTCGGAAAGAAGGCCTTCAGCGCGATCATAGGACAGGACGAGTCGGAATACTCATTCTCTCTGTCGGCACTTGGAGAACAATTCTCCGTCGATGAGATCGGCCGGCTCGAAAAATACAGACAGGACAGGCAGATGCTGCAGAACAATTCGGAAGAAGTGTTCGAGAACTGCGTCGGCAACCTGAAGTCCAGACGCCACGCAGACGAGATACCGAACGGCGATCTGAACGACTTCTTCAGCAGGCGGAAGCAAGCGCTGGAAGACAAAAAAAGCAGCAATCAATAGTTTTTTATCAAAAAGCGGCATTTTATTCATGAGTTTTTAGAAAGAGGATATAACTGATGGCAAAAAAGCAGAAGAACGAACAGGGCATCGACGAGAATGTGCTGCCGGGGGCGGAAGCGGAAGAACTGAAGCCTTCGGAAAAGACTGCGGAAGGCGGCGAGAAGAAGGCCGCGCCGAAGAAAAAGGCATCCAAATCCCGTGCCGGCAAGACTGATGCGAAAGCGTCAGACGCTGAAAACGATATTGACGAGTATCTTGACCGTGTGGCGTCAGAGCAGGAAAAGGAAGCACAGGAGGAGGCCGAGGAGGAAGCGATCGACGAGGCCTTTGACAAGGAGGAGATCACGGGACCTTCCGACGCCGAGCTGGAGGAACTGGAGCACGAGGCGGGGAACAACAGGTTCAGCCTTGACGACATCCTGGAAAAAGACGGCAAGAAGGACAGCCCGTTCGGCGACATCGACGACGTCGATCTGAACCGCATGTACGGCTACGGACTCGATGAGGGCGACTCCATATACCAGGACAACGCGGAAGACCGCGGACCGCTCGCCGAAGATCTTGAAAAAAATTCGGAGATCGACGCGATCGAGCGGGAAGTCGAGAGCATGGGCACAGCCGACCAGATGGGACAGCTTTTGGAAGTCGACGGCGTTTCCGTCGACGACCCCGTCAAGATGTACTTGAAAGAGATCGGTCGCGTGCCGCTTCTGACCAAGGAAGAGGAGACGGAACTCGCCAGGCGCATGTCACAGGGCGACGAGGACGCCAAGATGAAGCTCGTCGAGTCGAACCTCCGGCTCGTGGTCAGCATTGCCAAGAGATACGTCGGCAGAGGCATGAATTTCCTGGATCTGATCCAGGAAGGGAACCTCGGCCTGATGAAAGCCGTCGAAAAGTTCGACTACACGAAAGATTATAAGTTCTCCACATACGCTACTTGGTGGATCAGGCAGGCCATCACGCGCGCCATCGCCGACCAGGCGAGGACGATCAGGATCCCCGTTCATATGGTAGAGACCATCCACAAGGTGTCCCGCTACTCGAGACAGCTGTTGCAGGAACTCGGTCATGAGGCGACGCCGGAGGAGATCGGCAACAAGATGGGGATCAGCGCCGAAAAGGTCCGCGAGATCATGAAGATCGCGCAGGATCCGGTCTCGCTCGAAACGCCGATCGGCGAAGAGGAGGACAGCCATCTGGGAGACTTCATCCCGGACGAGGACACGCCGGCTCCGGCTGACGCGGCCTCCCAGGCGATCCTGCGGGAAGTCATCGAACGCGAACTGCGGACGCTGACGCCCCGTGAAGAGATCGTGATCAAGCTCCGCTTCGGTCTGGTGGACGGGCGATCCCGCACGCTGGAGGAAGTGGGAAAAGAGTTTGACATCACCCGTGAGCGTATCCGTCAGATCGAAGGGAAGGCGCTGCGCAAGCTCAAACATCCGAGTCGCGCGAAACACCTGAAGGGATTCCTTGACTGACGGAAGCGGCCGTACATCCGTAACGATTGTCACACAACTGACAGAAAGGGTATCAATGGCGAAAAAAGGGCAGAACGAATCGGAAATCACCGGGAAACCTGAAAAAGCGGAAAGATCGAAACAGCAGTTGCAGACGGCAGAGGATGATCTCGACAGTTATCTTGACAGTATCGCGGAAGAGCAGGCGGTGGTTACCGAACCTGAAGAGGATAACGCGACGGACAGGGAGGAACTGACAGGTCCCTCTGACGCAGAACTTGCGGAGCTGGAAGCAATGGAGAACGAATCCGGGGACAACTGGCTCAGTCTGGAAGACATCCTGAAAGAAGACGATGAAAAAGACGGATCCTTCGAAGATGCCGAACCTACGGAACCCGGGTATCAGGAAGGCGAAGAAGAACGCGAGCCGCTGCCCGGAGAGCTTGACAGCGATCCGGAGATGGAAGAGATCGAGCGGGAAGTCAAGAACATGGGAAGCGCCGACCAGATGAACAGCATGCTGGAAAGCGAAGGGATCCCGGTCGACGACTCCGTGAAGATGTATCTGAAGGAGATCGGCCGCGTGCCGCTTCTGACGAAGGAGCAGGAGATCGAACTTGCGAAAAGGATCGCGGAAGGCGACGAGGAAGCCAAGATGAAACTGATCGAGGCCAATCTGCGTCTTGTCGTCAACAATGCCAGAAAGTATTCGACCCGCAGCATGAGCCTGCTGGACCTGATCCAGGAGGGAAACATAGGCCTTATGAAGGCTGCGGACAAGTTCGACTATACGAAAGAGCACAAGTTCTCGACGTATGCCACCTGGTGGATCAGGCAGGCAATCACACGCGCCATCGCCGACCAGGCAAGAACGATCAGGATCCCCGTCCATATGGTGGAGACCATCCACAAGGTGAACCGGTATACCAGGCAGTTCTTGCAGGAAAAAGGGTATGAGCCGACGCCTGACGAGATCGGGAAAGCGCTCGGCATGAGCACTGAAAAGGTCCTTGAGATCATGAAATACGCGATGGAGCCGGTCTCGCTGGAAACGCCGATCGGCGAAGAGGAGGACAGCCATCTGGGCGATTTCATCCCGGATGAAGACACGCCGACTCCGTCGGACGCAGTTTCGCAGGCTATGCTGCGGGAGGTCCTCGCACGTCAGCTCCGGACGCTGACGCCCCGTGAGGAGGCGGTCATCAAGGCTCGTTTCGGTCTTGTGGACGGGCGTCCGCACACGCTGGAGGAAGTCGGAAGGGAGTTCGGGATCACCCGTGAACGTATCCGGCAGATCCAGACAAAGGCGCTGCGAAAGCTGCGGCAGCCGAGCCGTGCCCGCCATCTCAAAGGGTTCATCGAATGAAACCTGCAGCGCAGGAATTATGAACAACTTGTAAAAAGGACCTGCGCCCAAAATCCGCTGTTGACAACTTATTTGAATTAGTGTAAAATTGTATTGTTATTTAGGGTATTCTACCCTAACTGGAGGTACTAGTATGAAAAAGCGACTTCTCAGCCTTTTCCTTGGAATGGTGATGCTCCTGGGTGTCTTCCTCGTCAGCTGTTCGTCGAAGACCGATGAGGATGCCATCAACGAAATTGTCAATTCCGCATCGGAGGATTCCATATCGCTGGTCCTGATGATGCCGAAGGAAGAGGGGACCACCGACGAGGCGGCTAAGGCTGTCAGTGACGCCTTGAGTGAGATTACGAAGTCAAAATACAAGATCAATCTCGTCGTCCGTTATGTGTCTGAAGACGAATACTACGAGAAACTGGAAGCCAATCTCGCAAAAATGCAGGAATGCGTCGACAACGACGAATACTGGTATGAGATCGATGAAGACAACGAGGACGAGACCCGGGCAGAGGAGACTGTGCTCGACGAGTACGGGATACCGACGACCAAGTATCCCGTTGCCGCTGATTTCCAGGCTGACGTGTTTTATTTCGGCGGCTATGAAAGGTATCTGGAGTACATCAATAACGGCTGGCTGTACGGGATGAAAGCGCAGCTGACCGGCGAGGCGATGCTCATCACGGACTATGTTTCGCCGCTGCTGCTGGAAGGCATCAAGGTCAACACGGTCCCGTATGCCATCCCGAACAATCATACGATCGGCCAGTATACGTACATGCTGATTAACAAAGAGGTCGCAGACAAGTATTACTATTCCTCCTCACTGACAGATTTCCAGAACGTGACGTCCCTGACAGTCGCCAGATTCCTGGCCGACTGCAAGGTCGAAGGCCTCGTCCCGATCAACGGAACGATGGATGACTACCTTCTGATGCTGGCGAACTACTGGAACATCAGCCCGACCGATCCCTACACCTACACACAGGCGTTCTCCCTTGTCGGCGAATATATCAAGGACATTCACGCGCAGAGCATTACGGACGGTATCCAGCAGTTCACGAAACTGCTGTCCTCTTCCGAATATGTTTCCGCTTTGAGAACAGTCGAGGAATTCTACCTGGCCGATTATTTCGGGAAGGGAACCAACTACGGTATCACGTTCGTGACAGGCGACGCTTCTCTGCCTGATACGTTGGATCATGATAAATACTATTCTGTCGTGGTCAGATATCCCGTCGCCAACAACGAGGACGTTTATACGAACCTGCTCGGCGTCAGCAACATGTCGCAGTCTCCTTCGAGAGCCATGCGCATCGTAACGCTGCTGAACACGGACGCTGAGTTCAGGAATCTGCTCCAGTACGGCATTCAGAATGTCAACTATGAACTGACCGAAGACGGACTGGTCCACAGGCTGAACAACGAGTACATGATGGACATCGCCAAGACAGGCAACATGTTCCTGGCATATCCCGATGTTGAGAACGGCTATGCCGCCGACGCATGGGAGTACGGAAAGAAGCAGAATCAGGAAGCGGTCCTTTCCAAGACGGTCGGATTCACGTTCAAAGCCAATCTGGCAGAGGACGAGAAGATCGACGAATCTCTCCTGTTTACGATGCGTACGCTGAACAACAATGCGCTGAAGGCGTTCAAAGCCTGCACGACGATCGAGGCGTTCGATGCGAAGATCTCTGAACTGCAGCGGCAGAACGACAGCGATTTCTCCAAGTTCATCAACACAAGCTACAAGCTGAAGAACAAAAACGATACGCAGTCGCCTGCAACGGTCTACCAGAACTGGGCGATACAGAACGGCTATGTCGTTGTTGAAAAGCCTGCTGAGGAAGACGATAAAGACGGATAATCAATATTCATTTTCAGATCGGGGGGCTTCGGCCTCCCGATTTTTAAGGAGATTGCTGTGAACCAACTGACGACGGTCCTTTGGGACTTCAACGGCGTTATATATAATGATGTAGAAATCAGTCTGCGCGCCATCAACGAACTGCTCCGCAGACACGGCGGAAAGCCGCTGTCAGGTCTTGATGAGTACAGGCGCGTTTTCGGGTTTCCCATAAGGGATTACTATGAGAGGGTCGGCCTTGACTTCAGCCGTACGCCGTTTGAGGAACTGGCGATCGAGTGGGTATCGACCTACAGGAGCCTGGAGCCGCTGTGCTGCCTTTATCCGGGCGTTGCCGAAACGGTCGCAAAGATCGGCAGGGAAACCGGTGCCTCTCAGATCCTTCTGTCTGCCACGGAACAGAATATGCTGAGAGAACAGACGGAAAGCCTCGGGATCGGGCATGTGTTCGACGAGATCCTCGGAACAGGCACGATCCACGCGACAGGGAAGGTGGAACTTGCAAGGCAGTACAAAGAGAAGCACGAACGTGAGCTTATCATCTGTGTCGGCGACACCGTTTACGACGCGGAGGTCGCGACCGCGATCGGCGCCGAATGCATTCTGGTCAGCTGGGGCCATCAGGACGAGAAGCGTCTGAAAGAAACGGGCTTTACGGTCGTCCCGGATATTAGCAGTGCCGGAAAGTTGATCATTGAGCGGTTGAAACAGGGGGTTTGACAGGAGCTGCTGACGCGCCTGCGGCCGTGTAGATTGAACAGCATAACAGATTTTTTCGATAGGGAACGCTGCAACGTGAAATGTTCCCTATTTTTTTGAAAAAAAGTGTTGACAACATTTTTCCATAGTGATATAATGACAAAGCGCCTAAAAGAGCGGCGTGTTTTTGCGGAGAGCGAAAAGAGCTCCGCGGAACGGATCCGGTCATTGAAAATTGAACAACAAGAGAGAAAGTACAAAGCATAGTATGTGCGAAATACAGATCTCGGAATTCTTTTGAAGAATACTACTCAAACAAAAAGTAAAGAGCTACAAAAGCTCGATAGAAAAG
>JAFSSK010000036.1 GCA_017451045.1 Clostridia bacterium | reverse complement strand
TATGTGAGATACAAGGGGCAGACTTGCTTCATATACGGCAGAAGGACAAGCGGCTATTTCGATCTCCGTCATCTTGACGGGACGAAAGTGCACGCGAGTGCAAACTGGAAACAAATACGATTACTTGAACACTCAAAAACAATTTTAACAGAATGGAGGATGCAAGAAGATACCGAACAAAGGAGGAGCAATTCCTCCCCAACCTACGCTGACACTTAGAGGTTGGGGTATCCTTGCTATATTTCGATGAAAAAAGTCAGAGTCGGCGTAATGGGCGCCCACAGGGGCCGTTCCATGATCCAGTACTGCAAAACATCGGATAATGCCGAGGTTGTGGCGATCTGCGACAAGGAGCAGTATCTTCTGGACGAAGTGGCGGCAGACTTAAAGGAATTCCCGATCACGTACTATCAGAGATTCGACGATTTTATCAAGCACGACATGGACGCCGTCGTGCTGGCGAATTACGCCAACGAGCACGCGCCGTTCGCCATCAAGTGTCTCAAAGCGGGCAAACACGTCTTTTCCGAAGTGCTGCCGTGCCAAACGATGAAAGAAGCGGTCGAACTCATCGAGGCCGTTGAGGAAACAGGTCTTGTGTACGCATACGGCGAGAACTACTGCTACATGACGGCGAACCGCGAGATGAAAAAACTCTATGAAGCCGGGAAGATCGGCGAATTCGAGTACGGCGAGGGCGAGTATGTCCATAACTGCGAACCGATCTGGCCGGAGATCACGTACGGCGAGAGAGACCACTGGCGCAACAATGTGTTCTCCACGTTCTACTGCACGCATTCGCTGGGCCCGATCATCCACATGACCGGTCTGCGCCCCGTTTCCGTCTGCGCGTTCGAGGGAACGCTGAACGAAAGGCGCGACCGCGTGGGCGCGAAGGCCGGGCAGTTTGCCGTCGAGATGGTGACGCTCGAGAACGGAGGCATCGTCAAGAGTATCCACGGCGATCTTTACACCAACAGCATCTGGTACAGCGTATACGGATCGAAGGGACATATGGAGAGCGCGCGCGAAGCCGCGGGCGCGGGCCATATGGAAAGGATCTACGTATATGCGGACGAATACTCCGGTGAGTACGCGAACCGGCCTGTCGACAGCTACCTGCCTGCCGAAAGGAACAACGAGAAGGGAAACGGGTTCGGACACGGCGGGTCCGATTTCTATTCCATGTACTACTTTATAGAAAAGATCAAAGGGGACAAGAACGCCGACACCATCGACGTATACCAGGCGCTCGACATGGGTCTGCCGGGTCTGTTGGGATTCCGTTCCGTGCTGAACGGGAGCAAGCCGGTGGAGATACCCAACTTAAGAGATCCCGCGGAGCGCGAGAAGTGGCGTAACGATACCGCCTGCACCATCCCGTCGGCTGCCGGCGACCAGCTTTTGCAGACAAGGATCGGCGGAACGCCGGATATCCCGGACTCCGTATACGATGCCGTGCGGGAGAAATGGGAAAAGATCCGGAAAGAACGGAAATAGTTTCGAAAACGAAATAAGAAGAGGGCTGCCTGCCGCCGGATAACCGGTGTGCAGACAGCCTTCTGTCGGTTTGCAGAGCGGATTATTTGCCGAAATACCTTTCCAGAAGACCGGCGAACGCCTTGCCGTGCCGTGCTTCGTCTCTGGCCATTTCATGGACCGTGTCGTGGATGGCATCCAGATTCAGCGCCTTGGCCTTTTTGGCAAGATCCGTCTTGCCTGCGGTCGCGCCGTTCTCGGCGGCGACTCTCATCTCCAGATTCTTCTTGGTGGAATCCGTCAGCACCTCGCCGAGCATCTCTGCGAATTTCGCCGCGTGTTCAGCTTCTTCGAAAGCGGCTTTTTCCCAGTACATGGCGATCTCGGGATATCCTTCGCGCGCAGCCACGCGGGCCATAGCCAGATACATGCCGACTTCGGAGCACTCGCCCTCGAAATTGGCGCGCAGGCCTTCCTTGATATCTTCGGGCGCGTCTTTCGCGATGCCGACGACGTGTTCGGCGGCCCAGGACAGACCCTCATCTTTCACTTCCTCGAATTTGTCCTCGCCTTTGACTTTGCAGCGCGGGCACTGTGCCGGGTATTCATCGGACTCGATGATCTCGCCGCAGACTTTGCATCTCCATTTTTTCATGATTCTTCTCCTTGTTATGATTGAAATTGAACTACCGTTTGAAAGCGTTGAAAAGCGCCAGACCGAAAGCGGTCAGGACGCCGGAAACGATCAGCGCGACCGTGAAGATCGTCGTGTCGAGCTTGTCCTTGAGCGCCAGGGTCACCCAGAAGCAGGTGACGAACAGCGACGTAAGGACGGAAAGAAGCGTCAGTTTGAAATTGCTCCACTTGGAGTGGGATTTTTCCAAAGAGGTTTTCTGTGCCATACTATCGCCTCCTTACTGAACAGCGTTGATCACCATGAGCACCAGCGTTCCTGCCTGCAGGAGCAGGGAGAGCAGGATGGTGACGGTGAAATAGAATTTGTTCGTCTTGTGACGGAACAAAAGACGTGCGATGAACGCGCCGGCAGCGCCGCCCATCACGGCCACACCAAGCAGGTATTTCTCCTTGATGCGCACCTCAGTCCCGCCGCCGGCCATCTTCTTGTCTTTTTTGTAAAGACCGATGGCGATCAGCGACATGATCAGAAGATATGCCGCGAAAACGATCAGCAAAATGATGTGATACATATTTTTCCCTCGCGTCGGATCAGTTTTCAGCCGTGGCTCACAGGCGCCGTGATCCTGCCGGCACCCATAAGGAATATTACAACAAACCGGCCGGAAAGTCAAGTTGTTTGCGCAATTACGGGTGTCCCGGGACGGGCCGGCTCTGCGCCGGCGGGGACCTGCCCGGAAGGCAAAAAACCAATGACAACCGGGGCTTGTTGTGCTATAATATAATTGGAAGAATATCCAGACTACTGTCAGGGACGACGGAGGTAAGACGATGGTATACTTGTTTTTGGCCAATGGGTTCGAAGAGGTGGAGGCGCTGTGTCCGCTCGATCTTCTGCGCCGCGCAGGCGTGGAGGTGACGACGGTCGGGATAGGCGGCGAGTCCGTTCAGGGGTCGCACGGCATCCAGGTACAGGCGGACATCCCGGACACGATGTTCCGTGACGCGAAGCCGGAAATGATCATCCTGCCCGGCGGCATGCCCGGTGCGAAGAACCTTTTGCAGTCTCCGACGGTCGCGGCCGCCCTGAAAGCCGGGGAAAAGAATGGCGCATACCTTTGCGCCATCCGCGCCGCGCCTATGGTGCTCGGCGCGGGCGGATACCTGAAAGGGTACAAAGCGACCTGCTATCCCGGATTTGAAAATTCACTGACGGGTGCGGACGTGCAGGATCAAAGGAAGTCTGCCGTCGTTTCGGACAGAAAGCGTATCACGGCTGCCGGAATGGGCGTCGCATTCGAATTCGGACTTGCGCTGGTAAGCGCTTTGCGCGGTCGGGATGCGGCTGCGAAGATCAAAGAATCCGTGATCAGCTATGACTGACAGAGCGCAGAAAGAAAACCGGGCCGGCGTCACCCGCGTCCGATTGCCCGGCCTTGATGAGAATCCTTTCCTGTGGATCCCCGCCGCCTTCATGCTGCTGCTTCTTGCGGCACGGCTTTCGCTGTCCGGTACGGAGGGTGGGGAAACGGAGATCGTATATACGGCGCTGCTGTTCGCAGTTCTGCTTTTGCCTGTCCTGGCAGCCCGCTATGCCGCGGGGATCGCGCCGGGATCCAGAACGCGCGGGGAGGACGATGACATCACGTTCGCTATCCGTCCCGCCAACATCCCGATGCTCGTCTATGCCTTTTTCGCACTGGCCGCCGCCGTCGTCCTCCTGCATGTCCTTTTGCTGCCCGCAGACTCGCAGGCGCAGCCGTACGTGCTTTACGGGACGTTCAAGGCCGCGAACGGTGAAGGCGTTTCGCACGTGCTTTACCTGTCCATGGCGTTCGTGCTTCTTCCGGCTATCGGCGAGGAGATCCTGTTCCAGGGATGCTTCTGCAGGACCTGCGCAAAAGTCTGGGGCAAAGACGTCGCGTGGCTTACGGGCTCTCTCTTTTACGGCTTCCTCTGCGGGGACGTGAGAAAATTCCTGGCGATGTTTTTGACGGGCCTTTGCCTTCTCGGCATCATGTATATCACCCGCTCCCGCCTCAGTTCGCTGCTGATCCGGATCGCCCTCGGCTTTTTCGGACTGTACGGACAGGTGTTCATGGAGACGCTTTATTTCGAAACGACCGTCAAGGGCATCTGGATCGTCGTCTGCGTCAGCACCGTACTGATCTTCTCGGCGCTGTTCTGCTGGGAATGCCACAAGGCCGTCCGCCGGCGCGCGAAAGAAGAAGGCCAGCCCGGACGGAAAGGACTTGTCAGGACGCTGCCCGGAAGGGCGGCAGGGGCGCTGTGGTCCTGGGGAACGCTGGCGGACGTTTTGCTGTTCGTGATCCTTGCCTTAACAAAAAAATAGGACCGGCCGCCGTTGCCGGCAGCCGGTAATCTTTGCTTAAACTAATCAGCCTTTGATGGAACCTTCCAGGTAGTAGGACGCTTCCATGTCGGCGCAGCACAGCGCGTACGCCAGCGGGAACATCTCGAGCGCCTTTCCGACGGTGCCCGGATCGTCCGTTGCCGAGAACCCCATGTGGAAGCGGATGGCGAAAGCCTCGTCCCGCGTGAGCTTCATGTACCCGGAGATGATGTAAACGGATTTTTCTCCGTGCCCGTAGGGCAGGTTGTCATCGATGGTGTAATAGGGAACGGGTTCCCAGACGCCGTTGCGTTTGACGTTCCGCATCTCCACCTTGTAGAAGTTCACCTTGCAGACGTCGTGCAGCAGCGCTGCGATCGCCATGCTCTCGTCCGAGAAGCGGAAATTGTATTTCCTGGCAAGGCGCGGCGCGTTGTCCCTTAGACAGTCGTAAACGTTCAGGCTGTGTTCGAGAAGACCGCCTTCATAGGCACCGTGGAATTTGCTGCTGGCCGGAGCGGTGAAAAAGTCGCTTCTGTCGGAAATGAGCCATTCAAGCAGCTGATCGGCTCCTTCTCTTTTGATATTGGTCTTATAGATGTCCAGGAATCTTTCTCGGTTTGTCACGGGCATCCTCCTTATAAAAATGAACTATTCTTCCTGTCCATTATACTCGGCTTTTTCCGCCGGGTCAAGACGGGGCAAACAAAAAACGGCGGCCGCGCGCCGCCGGCAGACGAAAGGAACTCTTTTAGAGGAAAAAGAAAATGACGAATTACGATGTTGCCATTATCGGCGGCGGTATCGGGGGACTGATGGCCGCATACCAGATCATGCAGAACCGCCCGCAGTCCAAAGTGGTCATACTGGAAAAAGGATACGAGCTGGAGAAAAGGCACTGTCCTGCCGGGAAGGACAAGGCATGCCTGCACTGCAAGATCTGCAGCATCACAAGCGGGTACGCCGGCGCCGGCGCTTTCTCGGACGGCAAATTCAACCTCGGGACAACGTACGGCGGGAACATCGGCAGCGAGCTTGGCGAGGATATGGCCATGGAGTATATCACCCGCGTGGACAAGATCCTGGAAGGGTTCACGCCGGACTATCCGCCGCTGTACAGATCGTCCGAGGAACTCAAACTGAAATGCCTGCAGCACAACCTGCGGCTGCTGGATATGAACGTCCGCCATCTCGGAACGGACCGCAACCTGCGCACGATGGGCGCACTGATCGCGCACCTGAAGGCGGCAGGAACAGAGATGCGTACGGGAGCGGAGTGTCTGGACATAGACGAAAAAGACGGCGCATACGAACTTTCGCTCAGCCCGGCGGAAAAGATAAGGACGAAGTGCCTTGTGATTGCCACGGGCCGAAGCGGCGCGGATTTCGTCAAGAAGACGTGCCAGAAGTTCGGCGTGGAAATGGGCGCGAACTCGGTGGACATCGGCGTTCGCGTCGAGATGAAGGATATCATCTGGCGGGAGTTCTCCAGCCAGATCTACGAGCCGAAGATCCTGTACCGCACCAAGACGTTCGAAGACAGGACGCGTATGTTCTGCTTCAACCAGGGCGGTCTCGTATCGGCCGAGAACAACCACGGCGTCATCACCGCGAACGGGCACTCGTTCGCAGACGCGGACAAGAAGACGGAGAACTGCAACTTCGCGATCCTTTCCTCGATCCATTTCGAAGGCGATTTCAACAAGCCGACCGAATATGCCGAAAACATCGCGAGGAACATGAACTTCGCCGCGGAAGGCAACATCATGGTACAGCGGTTCGGGGATTTGATCAGGGGCAGGCGCACCAACGCGCACAGGCTGCAGGGCGGGACCGTCCGGCCCACAATGAAGGCGTTCCCGGGGGATCTTTCCATCGTGATGCCGTACCGGGCCCTTACAAATATCATCGAAACGATCTACGCGCTCGACGCGGTGGCGCCGGGGACCGCCAACGACGACACGCTCCTTTACGGATGCGAGAACAAATACTACTCGCTGTGCCCGAAACACAACGGCGATTTCGAGATCGCAGACAACATGTACCTCATAGGCGACGGATCCGGCATTACCCGCGGGCTTTCCCAGTCCGGTGCGATGGGACTGTACGTCGCGGACAGGATCACCGGCAGGTAAGAGGCAGAAACAGAAAGCGCACCCCGGAAGCCGGGATGCGCGATCTGGATAAATTGGCTTATTTCTTGTACAGTTTAACGCCGTCAAGTGAGATGTAAGCGCCGGTGTCATCTTTGCCTTCGGCATAAGTGTGTGTGCCGGAGTAAGAAGAAGCGTCGCTGCCCTCAAACGTCATGGTGATGGTCTTGTTGCCATCGTCATCTTTGCCCATTTTGTATGAGCCGTCGAACTCTTTGGCAAAACCGGCGATAACCACTTTGATGGTGACCTTGCTGCCTTTGAAGGTGTACTCGACACCACCGATGCCGGAAGTGTCACCGTAGGTTCCGGAAGGGCCGCCGCAGGAAGCCAGAACGGACACTACCATCACGACGAGCAGCGCAATCGCTGTGAAACGGATCAGATTCTTTTTCATTTTGTTTGTCTCCTTGTGCAAAAGTTTTTGCCTGAAACCGCACTTATTATACCATTGAAAGATCGCAAAAGCAAGGGATTTGAAACTTTTTTCCACCAGAAATCGAACCGCCGAAGGCAGGGGAGGGGCCGGGTATGAAACTGAAAAGGATGATAGCGATACTCCTTGCGGGCATGCTGGCCGCCGCTCTTTTCTCCGCCTGCAGCGGGACTGCCGAAGAGACGGGGACAGATACAGATCTTCCTAAGACCGGCTGCACCTGCGTGACGCTCGGGGACTCCATCGCGGCGGGATTCGGGTTGGAAAGACCGGCGGACGGCCGGTTCTCGGCGCTTTTGTGCGAAGACCTTTCGCAAAGCGGGCAGAAAACATGGGCGGATCGCAACTTCGGCATGTCCGGTGACGACACGTCTGATCTTTTAAGACGGCTCGGGAACGAAGGCTTTGCGAAAGGACTTACGGACGCGGATCTTGTCGTCGTCTGCATCGGCGCCAACAACATCCTGCAGGTCTATACGCCCTTTCTGGTCCGGTACCTGACGCTGGGCGGGGACGAACTCGTGTCGGACTTTCAGCAGTTCAACGCGGACGCGCAGGCGGGGATAGACCGGTACACGGAGGATATGACAGGGATCGTTTCCGCCATAAGGAAGGCCAATCCGGACGCGCCAGTCGTGTTGCTGACGGTATACAATCCGTATGCGGACTCCGACGCATCGCTCAGGATCGGAGGGGTGAACTGGAAAGTGGCAACGCTGGCCGACTCGCTGGTCCGCCGGCTGAACGAGCGGATCCTGCAGTGCGCCGAGAAAAACGGATTTCTGGTGGCGGACGTATACGCGGCCTTCGCGTCTCAAAAGACGGCGCCGGTGAACGGCACCTATGACGCAAGCAATCCGCTTCTGTTCGACCCCCATCCGAACAAAGAAGGCCACGAACTGATCGCCGCAATACTGACAGAGCTGCCGCTGCAGGCGGCCGAAGATGATTGAAAGGACAGACATGGAAGTTTTTCTTACGATTCTTCACTATATTTCTGGGCCGCTGATCGGTGCAGCCATCGGGTGGCTGACCAACTACCTGGCGGTAAAGATGCTTTTTCACCCCTATAAACCGTGGCATATCGGCAAACTGAAGATCCCGCTGACGCCCGGCATCATCCCCAAGCGGCGCCACCATTTGGCGCGCGCGATTGGCGACGCGGTCCAGGGAACGTTGCTGACGCAGGAGGACCTTAGAAGCGAATTCATCGACAAGGGCGGCATCAGATTGCGGGAATGGATGTCCGGCATAACGGTAGGAGATATGATGGAGGAAAAAGACCGGAAGGTGCTGCTGGACGCGCTGGAGGGACTGATCTTCGACAAGCTTGTGCAGGCCTCATACAACCAGGAGCTGAACGACTTTCTGGAAGAGAAAGTCCACCAGGCGATCAAGAAACGGATGGGAAACAACCCGCTGCGTGTCTTCATCAACGAGAACATGGTCCACAACATGATGAAGGGGCAGCTGACCGTCACGCTGACCGAGACGGAGGCCGTGACGGCCGACGGGACCATCCGCGTCAACCTGGTAAGGCAGTACATCCGGAACACCCTGGAGCAGCTGGCGGACAAGGACCTGAATTCGCTCTTGCTGAGGGAAGAGCAGGCAGATGCCCCGGAACCGGGCGACAGCCAACTGCAGGTACGCAAAGCCTGGGACAGGACGATCGACAAAGTCCTCGAAGGCGCCGCCGGGTTCATGCTGGACAGGCTGAACGTATCCAAGATCATCGAGGAAAAGATCGACGCGATGCCGATGGAGGATCTGGAAAAACTGATCCTGTCCGTCATGAAGAAAGAGTTGAGCGCTATCGTGAATCTGGGTGCTTTGATCGGGTTCGTGATCGGCCTGGTGAACGTGTTCATCTGAGTGCCGCGTTCTTGACAAAGCAGCACCATAATGATAAAATTCTATTAGAATGATATTCAAGGAGATTAAGGAAATGAAAACACTGAACGCCGGCAATTTCACGGAGGAAATCCGCAGCAAGGATCTTTACGTTGTTGACTTTTTCGCAGACTGGTGCGGCCCGTGCCGGATGCTGGCACCGCTGTTGGCGGAACTGGAGGCGGAAAATCCGTCCGTTTCGTTCGGCAAGCTGAACGTGGACGAAGCACCGCAGATCGCGGGGCAGTACGGCATCCAGTCCATTCCGTACGTCGTGCTTTTCAAAAAAGGCGAAATAGCAGCCGTCAGTATCGGCTTCAAGCCGAAAGCCGAACTGAAAAATGCACTCGGCATCTGACGAACTGAGGGAAGAACGCAACAGCCATGCCCCCGTTTGCCGTCTATTGCCTGACGGTCCTGATCTGCTATGCGGTCGGGAGCGTCAACCCGTCCTATATCATCGGCAGGATCCGCGGATTCGATATCCGTGAACGCGGGTCGAAAAACGCCGGAGCCTCCAACGCGATCATTTCGATAGGTGTCCTCGAGGGGGTCTTCAGCATGATCTTCGATTTCATGAAGGCGTTCGGATGCGTTATGGTAGCCGCAGCCGTCCTGCAGGACTGGCCGTATATCGCCGAAGCGGCAGGCAGCGCCTGTATCCTCGGCCACATGTTCCCATTCTATATGCGTTTTCGGGGCGGCAAGGGACTTGCGTGTCTCGGCGGAATGATCCTGGCGCTGGACTGGAAGCTGTTTTTGATCTTCCTCGGCGCGGAAACGGTCATCCTCTTCGTTTCCAACTACCTGTATCTCGTCCCGCTGACGGCCGCCATTGCGTTTCCCGTCACCTGGGGGATCCTGCAAGGCGACGCCATAGCGGCGCTTTGCCTGTGTCCGGCCGCAGTCGCCATCGTCTGCAAACATATCGTCAATATAAAAAAGATGATCCAGGGGAAGGAACTCAGGTTCAGTTACCTGTGGAACAAGGACAAGGAACTGGCCAAGATCCACGCCGGCGAGGACGATACGGACAGAGGCGGGGAGAATCCGGACTGAGTTTCGGCAAGTTTTTGTGGCATTAAGCAATACCGCTTTTCATAAATTTATGATTGCCGGGAACACCCGTGACTTTAGTCGTGGGATGAAAGGCAACTCTTTTTGTAAGACAATTCACTCTTTTCCTAATGGTAATCTGTTGACCCCAGTTAGTCTGTTTGGTAGAATATAAGCAGCAGAATAATCTTGAGGAAAGGAGGAATTACGTATATGTATCACGTTGAAAAGATCAACATCAAGCCTAAGCATCCGCTGTTTGAATTCTGCGAAACCGCCACTCAGATGGCCAAGAACATGTACAACGTTGCAAACTTCTACATCCGGAACACAATGACCGGATTGGCTAAAGAAACCTGCAAAAGGACAAGTAACGAAAACGAAGTGCTCCAGATTGTTCAGGGTGGCATACATGCCCATAATGAGAAGGCTTTAAAGAAACAGGCCGGCGGGAAGAAAGCGGTGCTGTTCGATCCGCCTACTCAAGAGCAATGGTTTTTGAACTATTACGTTCTCGATGCCGTATTCAAGGAATCGGACAATGTGGATTACAGATCGCATCATGCACATTTGATACAGGCTGCCATCCGGGAATGTGTACAGGCATGGAATTCGTATTTTGAGCTGATCAAGAAAGAGAATTTGCTGAACGGAAAGCCAAAGATTCCCAATTACATTCATTCCGATCACAAGACGGCAACGCTCAGCAACATAGCATGTAGAATACAGAACGGTCTTCTCAGGTTTCCTAAGTGCAGGGAAAAACTCGACGTATCCAAGCTGCCCCATTTTGCTGATAAACTGATCGAAGTCCGCGTGGTTCCGTATTGTGGGATCTACCAGATTCATATCATCACGGACGACGGAATCAAGACAGAAAAAGTGTCTGTATGTACAAGTGTGAAAGACATACCTTCCGAAGCTGGCGTGGCCATGCTGGATCCGGGTATTCGAAACTTTGCAACCATCGTAGACAATAAGGGGAATACACCCATTATCGTCAAGGGCGAAGTATTGATATCCAGAAACCAATGGTACAATAAGCAAATGTCCGCACTCCGCAGCATGCAGATGAAGGGACATAATCCCAAAACCTATCATCCGAAAACGACAAGGCGGATGAACGCCCTGTCAAGAAAACGGGACGCATTGCTGACCGATACATTCTACAAGATAGCACATTTCATCTTCAGAAAACTGAGTGAGCGAAACATCAGCTACCTGATCATAGGAAAAAACAGTGACTGGAAACAAAATGTTGACATGGGACATAAGAATAACCAGGAGTTTGTGAGTATACCCCATGCCATGTTCTTTTCCATACTGCAGTCTGTTTCAAGTCAGTATTCGATTCAGTTATTTGAGCAGGAAGAAAGCTACACCTCCAAAGCCAGTTTCTTGGACAAGGATACCATGCCGGAAACGTTGAAGAATTCTGACGAAGTCGTGTTCTCCGGCAAGCGAATCCGGCGCGGATTGTATCGCTCGGGTCAAGGAACTCTCATCAACGCTGATGTAAACGGAGCAGTGAATATTGGGAGAAAAGCCAACGAAAAGATATTTGACAATATTCTGGACTTCTCTTACTTAACAAAGTTCGTATCCGTTTGCAAATTCACGGATTTGAACCGATCTGCAAAACGCAGAAAAAGAATTGTTGCCAAGGCAAAGACTCAAAGCCATAAAGTATTTCCCGTAACAGGGAGTAGTGGGTGTGTGTCCACCCCGTGTTTGTTAACTCAACACGAAGCTCGTGACTTCAGTCATGAGTAGTTCACGTTATAATATCTATGTGAGATAGTGTATTTTTGCGAAGAGGGGGAAGACGGAATCATGTTTTCGGTACAGGATTATATCGTATACGGAACAAGCGGCGTATGTCTGGTTGATTCCGTTATCCCGTCGCCGTTCGGGCCGCAGGACGAAAGGCTCTACTATGTGCTGAAACCGGTACACGAGATCGGCGACTCGACTATCTTTACGCCCGTGGACAACGCGCAGGTGGCGATGCGGCCGCTGATCAGCGCAAAAGAGGCGGCGAAGCTCCTGAAGCGTCTCGACGACATTTCTATCCTTCGCGTGGACGCGGAAAAAGAGAGACGGGACAGGTACAGGGCCGTTCTGGCCAGCCAGATCCCGGAAGAGTATATCAGTTTGCTGAAAACCGTGGCAAAGCGCCGGTCTGACTGCATCGCGGCGCACAAGCGGCTGCCGGACATGGACAACGAGTACGAAAGCCGGGCCAGGCACTGCCTTTGCTGCGAGCTGAGCATCGTTCTCGGCGAGACTTTCGAGAGCATGGAAGAACTGATGAATACGAAACTGGCCTGCGAATGATCTGCGGCTGTGTTCGGGTAGATCGTGGCGCCGGGGCAGTCCGGTGCCATGACTGTTTTTGGGGGAGACATGGAAGACTTGAAGATGATCGTTGCGCAGAATATCGTCCTGCTCAGGACCGGGCAGGAAATGACGCAGGCGCAGCTCGGAGAACGGCTGAACTACTCAGACAAATCCGTCTCCAAATGGGAACGCGGGGAATCGATCCCCGACGTTTTCGTGCTCAAACAGATAGCCGACATGTTCGGCGTGACGGTCGACTGGCTGCTTGAAACGCATGACGGAGAGGTAGCCCCGCCGCCGGCAGAACCCGTCAGTGTGTTCCGGCCTTCGGTCGTGATCCTGCTTTGCGCGATCGGAATCCTTACCGCCGCGTTTTTGACGATGATCATCCTCTGGATTGCGGTCCCGCCTACGATCGCATGGGCCTGGCGGCTGGTCATATGCGCTGTGCCGGTGGCTCTGATCACCACGCTGGTGCTGACCTGCATCTGGTACGGGCGGAGATTTCTGAAGCCGATCCTTTCGGGACTGCTCTGGACACTCCTGACCGCTCTGTTTCTGACGATTCCGGGATTCTGGTGGCAGCTGTATCTGACGGGGATCCCGCTGCAGGTGCTGATCCTTCTGTCGTTCGGGATCAAGAAGCCACAGAAGCAGAAAGCGCCGCAGAAGAGCGACGCTCCGGCTGAAGACGAAAAAGAAGGCGGCGGCACAGGGTCCGCAATATAGATTTGGAGATAATTTCATGAGAAGAATCATCGTAAAAATCATAAGCATCTGTCTTGCGTGTCTGCTTCTGGCAGCGCTGACGTCTTGCGATCTTTCCGCCCTGCTGGGCAGTTTTGGCGGATCCGGGAAACAGACAGCGACCGAAACAAAACCGGGGAAGGAAAGCCGGCCCGAAGATACGCAGACCGAAACGGAAACGGAGACGGAACCGGCAGAAACGGAATGCCCCCACTCGTACGTCCTGAAAGAGACCGTAGCACCTACGTGCGACGAGGAGGGATATTCCGTATATGTCTGCGAACTTTGCGAAGACACGCAGAAACGGGACTATACCGATCCGCTGGGACATTTGTGGGACGAGATCGTCGAGACCTCTCCCAGTTGTTCCGCCGAAGGCGGATATACCATTTACCGGTGCTCGCGCTGCGGGGAAACCAAGGAGGACAGGGATTCCGCTTCCGCGGGACATATCCTGACTTCCTGGACGGTGACCCATGAGCCTTCCTGCGAAGAGGCCGGCGAGCGGGAAGCCGTCTGCCAGCGGTGCGGGGAGACCGTGACCGAACCGGTCGCGGCTCTCGGCCACCACTACGGGGAATGGACCATATCGGTCACTCCCGGCTGTACGGAGGACGGAGAGGAAGAATCCGTCTGCGACAGATGTCACGACAGAAGGACCCGTACGGTGGAAGCCACGGGACATACGTATATTTATGAACTTCCCGCCGACGGCGGGCATTCCGTGCGCGTGTGCGCCGCGTGCGGCGAAGGCCACGTGGACGGCGCCGTTCCGGTGCCCGCGGGCAATTCCGTATACGGATACGATTCGCTGGCGAACGACACGATGCGCAAGCTGTACATCGAATGGGTCAAGCAGGCTGAGGTGTTCGGCGCCGGGTCGAACGAGCAGGCGGCGGTTTACAACCTGAACGGCAAGTCTCTCCATTCGCTGCCCGAGATCAATTTCGCTTCGATGGGCCTGGACGCCAGTGAGGCGCAGGTCGCCTACAAGGCATTCAGCTGCGACGGCGCGACCTACTACTGGCTGGATATGATCGTGACGACCGGTATCGTCTCCCAGCCGCCGTCCAAGATCAGGCTGATCGTAGACGACGAATACTACCAGGAAGCCTACCGCCGCGAGCTGAACGAAAAGCTGGAGACGGCTATTGGCGAGATGATGGCTCAACTGTCCCCCGGACAGAAAGACTATGAAAAGGCCGTCACGCTGTACCAGGCGCTGATGAAACGGGTGGACTACGCGTACAAGGCGGACGGCGTCACGCCGATGGACACGAGCGACGCGCACAGCATCGTCGGCATGGTGAACAGCGGGGAAATGGTCTGCGAAGGGTATGCGCAGGTGTTGCAGATACTCATGAACCGCGCGGGGATCCCGTGTCTGTTCGTCTCGGGACTTTCCGGCGAGGTCAACCACGCCTGGAACATGATCCAGCTGGGCGGGAAATGGTTCGACGTGGACGTCACGTACGACGACGTTTCAGGGAAATACTACAGGATGTACTACTTCTGCCTGCCGGATAACGAGTTCGCGGGGAATCACCGCGAGGAGACGTCCGAAGGGGAGGGCCTTGGGTGGCTGTACGACCTGCCGCAGACCGCGCAGGAGTACGTCATGCCCGTCACGCTGATCAAAAACGACACGGAAAGCATCGTCTGCCAGTCTCCCGACGCCGCCTTCGACGCCATGACGGACGCGACCGCAAACTATACGATCGTGCTTGACGGATCCGTGTGGTCCGAGGAGTACGGCAGCAAGGCGTTCGTCTGGGACTACCGGATCGACTCCTATACCTGGCCGAACGTTGCAGGGATCGTTTTCAAAGGAAAAGAGATCGTTTATGAAAACACGCTCGTCACGGTGCTGCCGCTGACGGTGCCCAACGCGGTGATCCTGCGGTCCTCTCTCGTTCTGGACTGCGTAGAGATGTCCAAAACGAACCTGACGCTCGGTAACTACGAACTTCTGCTCAGCGGCACGCTGCAGCATATGGACTTCAATATCAACGGCAACGCCGGTTCCTCCGTTTACACGCTGACCCAGCTGTTCGCGACGGGCAACATCAAGGCGGGAACGCTGGACGTACGCGGCTACACCTCACTTGACGGGTCCTCCGTCGATGTCTCCGTACTTGCCATCAACACCAAAGGCGACAACCCGGTCGTGCTGGAAGGCGCCTTCAAGCTGAAGGCGGGCACGATCCAGGTGAGCGGGATCAAGAGCCTTATCGTTCTGGGCGAGGGAACAGAGGCCGGGTCGGCCACGATCGGCGGCGTTGAAGGAAGCGGCGGCACGAGCACGCTCCTTTTAGGCCTGCGGATCAGGAGCCTGGAAAGCTATCCGGCTCTTAAACTGAGTGTTTCGACGACATCCGTCCAGATCCAGCTGGAATCCTCCTACATCGGCCCCGGTCAGTACGGCGGGACGCTGTATACGCTGGACGGCGGGGACAACAGCAAGATATCGTTCTACCTGAACGGATCAAGGACGACGCTGGCAGACGCCGGCGGCGGCCAGTTTAAATTCGCATCATAACAGATATGTTCGGGGGCGTCCGCAGCGGCGCCCCACTTTTTGAAAAGTGCGGAAAACTTTACAAACAGTTTACAAAGCGGTTGTATAATCAAGCCGCTACCAAGAAGAACAGGGGGTTCTGCATTATGAAAACAAAAACAAACAAGATATTCTGCATTCTGATCATTATGGCGCTGACACTGTCGCTTCTGATCAGCGGGTGCTCTTTTCAGGTCGGCGGCGGACAGAGCGGTACGGCCGGCGAGCATACCGTCAAGAGCGTTTCCGTGGACGGATCGGGCAACGTCATCCTGACGCTGGACGACGGGTCGAACGTCAGAATGAGTTCGTCGGACTATATTTCGGAAGGCGACAAGACAGTCAACAACACAAGCATCACCATCGAGGGCGCGGAAGGGATGACGGACGTCGTCTATGCCTCCTCCAAGGCGCTGCTCAGCGCCGTCAGCGTCTACTGCACGTTCACGCGCACCGTCACGTACACCACGGGCGGCTTCGGATTTTTCTTCGGCGGCGGAACGACGCAGACGCAGGATCAGACTTATCAGTCTGCAGGGTCCGGCGTGATCTACAAACTGGACAAGGAGGCGGGGGAGGCCTACATCCTTACCAACTATCACGTCGTCTATGACAACAATTCGAACACACAGGACCATATCAGCGACTCGATCACCGTGTACCTGTACGGGTCCGAAATGAACGGCAAGGGGATCAAAGCCACATATGTCGGCGGCTCCATGTACTACGATATCGCAGTGCTGAAGATCTCGAACAGCGAGATACTCAGATCATCTGCAGCCGTCCCGGCGACTATCGGAGACTCCAACAAGATCGTAGCCGGACAGACCGCGATCGCCGTCGGCAACCCCGAGGCTGCGGGCATTTCCGTAACGAGCGGCGTCGTCAGCGTTCCGTCCGAATACATTTCCATGACCGGCGCGGACGGAAGCACCACCGTGGCTTTCCGCGTCATCCGTATCGACACGGCAGTCAATTCCGGCAACAGCGGCGGCGGCCTTTACAACGACAAGGGTGAGCTGATCGGCATCGTCAACGCCAAAACGGCAAGCTCGTCCGTCGAGAACATCGCCTACGCGATCCCGACGTCCGTCGTGCGCGCCATTGCCGAAAACGTCCTTTACTACTGCGACGGCGAGAACGTCAAGACCGTCCAGCGCGGATATCTCGGCGTGACGGTCGCCAAGACTGACTCGCGTGCCGTCGTCAATACCGAAACGGGCACGGTCAGCATCGAAGAGACCATCGCCATCGATTCCGTCACGGCTGGCGGACTGGCCGAAGGTGTCCTGCAGAGCGGAGACGTGCTGATCAGCCTGACGGTCCGCGGCACGACGACGATGATCACAAGGCAGTATCACCTGGTGGATTCGCTGCTGGACGCAAGACCCGGCGACACCGTTACGCTCCGCGTGAGACGGAACGGCGAGGAGATGGATCTTAATATGACCATTACCGAAGAGAACATCGTGTCCTACTGATTGCTACTTTTACAGAAGCGGGCCGGATTTCCGGGCCGTTTTACGTTCGGGCGGAAGGCGCTTTTCTTATCCCGAAATAGATTGCAAAAAGAAATATGATAGAGTATAATGATAATGAAAACCAGGCACGGCCAAAAAACGTGCCACAGGAGGAGACTGCAAATGGACAGAAAGCTTAAATTAGGTGTTATCGGTATCGGTAACATGGGCTCGTCCCATCTGAGAAGCGCCAGCGAAGGCGTGCTGCCTGAGATCGAAATGACCTGCGCTGCCGACATCGACAGCAGCAAACTGGAAGTCGCCAAAAAACTGATCCCGGGCATCGCCTGCTTCAATTCGGCAACCGAAATGATCAACAGCGGGCTGTGCGAGGCGGTCCTCATCGCGACGCCCCACTATTTCCATCCCACGATCGGTATCGAGGCTATGAAAGCCGGGCTCCACGTGATGAGCGAAAAACCGGCAGGCGTTTATACCAAACAGGTCCGCGAAATGATCGAAGTCGCGTCCCACAGCGACAAGACGTACGCGATCATGTTCAACCAGCGTACAAACTGCGTGTACCGCAAGGTCAGGGAACTGGTCCAGAGCGGCCAGTACGGTCCCATCAAAAGGGTATCCTGGATCATTACGGACTGGTTCCGCACCCAGGCTTACTATAATTCCGGCGGATGGCGTGCCACATGGGCAGGCGAAGGCGGCGGCGTCATGCTGAACCAGTGCCCGCACCAGCTCGATCTGTGGCAGTGGATCTGCGGGATGCCTTCGAAAGTCAGAGCCGTCTGCCACGAGGGCAAATGGCATGACATCGAAGTGGAAGACGACGTCAGCATCTATGTGGAATACCCCAACGGCGCGACAGGGACGTTCATCACCAGCACCGGAGACTGGCCGGGCACCAACCGCCTGGAGATCACGCTGGATCAGGCCAAGATCGTATGCGACGACAGCGCCAAGATCAGGATCTTCATCCAGGAGGAGCCGACATCCAAAGTCCTTGTGGAAAGCAAGGAAGGCTTCGCAAAGGGAAAGGGCCACTGGGAAGACGTTCCGACGGACGGAAAGAACGAGCAGCACGTTGGCGTGCTGAACGCTTTCGCCGCGCACATCCTTCATGGAGAACCGCTGGTGGCAGAGGGAAAGGAAGGCATCAATGGCTTGACGATCTCCAACGCAGCGTTCCTGTCCTCCTGGCTTGACAAGGAGATCGTTCTTCCGCTTGACGAAGACCTCTTCTACGAAAAGCTGCAGGAAAAGATCAAGAACTCCACCTATAAAAAAGTCGTCGACGCCAAAGGACCTGTCGATCTGAGCGGTACATACTGATCAGGATACAGAATCCGGCGTCAGCCGAAACAAAAGGACCGGGCAGACCTTCCCGACGGGAGGGGCTGCCCGGTTTATTATGCCTTTTGGTTTATTACAGTTGCAGGATCGTGTCGATGAGGCCTGCTTTTTTGCATTCCTCCAGTTTCTCCTGGGAGGAGATGACGACGGCAGCACCGTCGGAAAGGACCTTCTCCATCTCGTCCGCGACGGTCTTAAGATCGGCCGAACGGACTGCCAGCATTTCGCCGTAGACCTTCTGCATTTCCTCGGCCGTGACGTGGTTGAAGTATCTGGTACATTCAGATCCTACCGCTGACATGGCCGTTTCGTAAGGCAAAAGATCTGCGACAGAGCCGATGATGATCTGATCGAGCGGCTCGCCCGAACCCGCGAATTCACGCAGGAAAGCGGGGCTCTCCCGGTCGGTCCTGACCGTATTGGCTGGGTTGGGATCGCGGTATGACCACCAACTGACGGCGCCGTTCCTCTCGGCCGACAGGCCGGAACCGTACGCGCCGCCCTTGACGCGGACGGTCAGCCACAGGTAGTTCAGAGACAGCAGTTTCGCCGCCACCCGCAGACCGCCCGAATACGGGATGCCGGATGTGTACAGATTGCTTCCAACGCACGTGAAAGCGATGGGAGCCGGGATCTGGATGCCTTCCCGGCGGATGCCGAGCGGTTTGTATGAAGCCGGCGCGGGCGCTTTGCCCGTCATGCCGAAGCTCTTCGTCAGCGATTCAATCAGTGACGGAGCCATGCCGCCGCTGACGGACAGAAGAAGCCTAGAGCGGTCAAGGATCCTGTCCAGGTTCTTTTTAACGACGGCGCGGAAAGCGTTGATGCCCTCCTCGCCCTTCTTTTCCGTTTCCTTGAGCCACTGCAGGTATTCATAACCGTCCATATATTCGGAAGCCACGCCGGACGCGGACGTGTAGGCGAAAAGACGCGTGCGTGCCGCGGCGTGTCCGCTCATGACGAAGTACCGTTCGTTGGAAGTCTTTTCCTGCTGGAGGATGGCGCGGATCTTTTCGTTCTGGGATTCGTCCAGAAGAGTCTTTTTGACCGTTTCGAGGATCAGGCTGACGGCCGTTTCGGCCTTCTGCTCCAGCGCGCTGCAGCGGACGGCGAGATATACCCGTGCCTTGGAGATGTCAAGACCGCCGCGGTGATGGGTCAGGGAAACGCTCAGTTTGCCGAGATCGGAACGGATGGCTTTCTGCAACTCGAGCGCGGACCGGTCTTCGGTGTCCAGCTGGGTGAAAAGGTCTGTCGCGAACGACATGGGACTCAGTTCCTCAAGCGGGATGTCCGACGCGTCGAAATACAGGGACAGGTAGACGATGCCCTCGTTCGTTTTCGAATGGCGGAGAAGGGTGACGCCGCCGACGGTTTCCTCCTTCGGGAATGATACGGGAAGCGAGGCCGGCAGATCCCCGAGCGTCAGCTGCGGGACAGTCGCAAGCGCTTCCGGAGAATCGGGCGTGCCCTGGCGCGTCACGAGATCCTTGTTGCGGGCGATATAAAGTTCCGTTTCCTCGTCGGACCAGGAGGCTTTCGCCTTGCTCAGCCGCTCGCGCTCGCGCTGCGCGTTCTCGTCTCCGACGGTATGGGACGGGCAGGCGATGACGGTGACGATGCGGGCGTCGTTCAAGAAATACTTGCGGATCAGATCCTCAAAGTAGCCCGAGTCGATCTTGCTGCGCAGGAACGAGAACACCTCGTCTGTCTCCAGCGCGTCTTTCGGGTCGCCGCCGTAGAGCCACGTGGACATGACCGCGATGGCGAAGACGATGCCGGAGGGGAAGTTGCCGAAATCATGTTCCTTGACGGAGAATTCCATCCGGTTGAGAGAGGCCAGGATGTCCTCGTGGTCCAGCTTGCCGTCGCAAAGGGACTCCAGGGTCGTCCTGATGACTTTTCTGATCTCGTCGAGTTTGGATTCTTCTGTATTGCGGACAAGGATCTGGAAGGCCGTCTGCTGTGCGCCGTCGTCGTCGATCGAAATGGTCAGATCTTCCGCAAGGCCTGCGCCAAGTACCGCTTTCGTCAGCGGCGAGTCGTTCGAACCGGCCAGGGCGGTCGCAAGGATTCGCAAGGCGTTATTCTCCTCGCGGTCGCGGAACGTCCCTGCAACGGAGCCGAACGAAATGAGGGTTTTGTTTTCCAGCGGATCGCTCTTCCCGACCTCGTATTCCATCCGGACGGTGGCGGCGGGGACTGGCTTCTGCATGGGGATATCCGTATTAGGCTCGGCCACGTCGTACGGGGCAAGGAAGGAGTCAAGCAGTTCGAACGTGCCGTCGAAATTGATGGATCCGTCCAGGAAGATCATGGCGTTGCTCGGGTGATAGAAGCGCTTGTGGGCGGCTATGAACTGCTCGTAGGTAAGATCCGGGATGTGCTCGGGATCGCCGCCGGAGGAGAAGCCGTAGCAGTTGTCCGGGAATAGTATTTCGCTCATCCTGATGCCGAGCAGGCGTTCCGCGGACGCGTACGCGCCTTTCATCTCGTTGAACACGACGCCTTTGTACGTCGCCTCGCTGTCCTTGCCCTCGATATCGTAATGCCAGCCCTCCTGGTAGAAGATCTCGGGCGTGGAGTAGATCATGGGGTGCAGGACGGCGTCCATGTAGACGCTGACGAGGTTCAGAAAATCCTTGTCGTTGCAGCTGGCGACCGGGTACATGGTCTTGTCCGGGAACGTCAGGGCGTTGAGGAACGTGTTCAGCGACCCCTTCATCAGTTCCACGAAGGGCTCCTTGACCGGATACTTGTCTGAGCCGCACAGGACCGAGTGCTCCAGGATATGGAAGATGCCGGTGCTGTCCTGCGGGACGGTCTTGAACGTGATGGCGAAGGATTTGTTTTCCTCCTCGCGGTCGAGCCACGCCAGTTTCGCGCCGGATTTTTCGTGCACGAACTGGTGGATCACCGCCTTGATCGATTTGACCGGAGACGAGGAGAGGTATTTGAAACCGTGATAGGATTTAGCTGTAAAAGTCATGAAAACCTCCTGATATGATTGAATTGCGATGAAACATCATATATAATTATATTGAAAATCTTTTATGTAGTCAACCTTGTTTTTCGCACTCTTACAGGGTTGGACGGGAGGAAAAATGCAGGCAGTTTCATACCGGAACGTAAAGCTGACGGGCGGTTTTCTGAAGGAAAAGCAGGACCTGAACAGCCGCGTCACGATCAACGCCGTATACGACAGATTTTACGAGACGGGACGCGTCGGCGCCTTCGCGTGCCGCTGGACGCCGGACTCGAAAGGCATCCCGAAGCCTCACATATTCTGGGATTCCGACGTTGCGAAATGGATGGAGGGCGCATCCTACATCCTGGCGAAGGAAGACAGGCCCGATCTTGAAGAGAAGATCGAGAAGATCATCGACGACATCGAGAAGAGCCAGTGGCCGGACGGGTACGTCAACAGCTACTATACGGCCGTCGAGCCGGACAGGCGGTTCACGGAGCGCGGCAATCACGAACTGTACTGCTGCGGTCATCTGATCGAAGCTGCGATTGCTTACTACGAGGCGACGGGCAGGGACAGATTCCTTTCCATCATGCGCCGGTACGCGGATCTGATAGAAAAAGTTTTCATGAAGGAAAACAGCGCCGCATTCGTAACGCCCGGGCACGAAGAGATCGAACTGGCGCTTGTCAAGCTGTGGAAATGCACGGGGTGCGACAGGTATCTGCGCCTGGCGAGGTTCTTCTTGGACATGCGCGGGCGAAACGGCAAAGACGCGCCGATGGCAGCGGCCCAGGACGCGCCTGTCGCAGAACAGCGCACGGCAACGGGTCACGCGGTCCGCGCCGCTTACCTCTATTCCGCCATGGCGGACGTCGGGATAGCCGAAAAGGACGAACGTCTTCTGGACGCCTGCAGGGCCATTTACGAAGATATCGTCAACGGGAAAATGTATATCACCGGCGGGACGGGCTCCACCCATCAGAACGAGTCGTTCACGATCCCCTACGACCTTGAACCGCAGAAGGCCTATGCCGAAACGTGCGCCGCGATCGGCATGGTGTTTTTCAGCCACCGGATGCTCCAGGCGGACGGAAAGTCCGACTACGCGGATACGATCGAACGCGAACTTTACAACGGGATGCTGTCGGGGCTTTCGCTGGACGGCGGCGCGTTCTTCTACGAGAATCCGCTGGAGATCAGCCTTCCGGACAGAAAAAGACTTGCAGGTATCGGCCAGGAACACTTGACCGAAACGCAGCGCGTCAGCCTGTTCGGCTGTTCCTGCTGCCCGCCGAACCTGAACAGGATCCTGGCGCAGCTGGGAGAATATATCTTCGGACAGGACGGAACCGATATCTGCGTCCATCAGTATACGGGCGCCGAGATGGAAAGCGGGAACGTAAAGGTCAAAGTCGAGACGGACTATCCCGTCAGCGGCTCTGTCCGCGTCACCCAGACGGGTGCGTCAAGGCTGCGTCTGCGGATTCCCGGCTGGTGCCGGTCCTTTACGCTGGACTGCCCGTACCGTATGGAAAACGGATACGCCGTCATCGACTCTCCCGCAGAAAAGATTAATCTTACGCTGGCGATGGACGCGCAGGCCGTCTTCCCGAATCCGGCCGTCCGCGCGCTGAAAGGGTGCGTGGCCGTCCAGAAAGGGCCTGTCGTGTACTGCCTTGAGAGCGGGGACAACGGCAAAAAACTGCCGTATCAGCTTCGCGTAAAGCTGCCGCTGGAGGCGGCGGAGCAGCCCGGCATCGCGGGCCTTCCCGATCTTGTCATAAGGGGCAGGGAACTTGAGTGCAGCGGGCCGCTTTACAGCGGCACAAGACCCGAAAGCAGGGAAAGGATGCTTCGGATGATCCCGTATTTTGCTTTCGCCAACCGGGGAGAGGACAGCATGGCCGTCTGGCTCGCCGCGGCGGAGGAGTAACTGAAACAAAGAGAAAAAAAACAGACACGCGGCCCGTTTGCGGACCGCGTGTTTATGTTTAAACAAATTATGACTTTCTGCGCCAGGTGTTGATCGAGAACAGAAGAAGGACCGGATAGATCTCCAGACGTCCCGCCAGCATGTCGAAGATCAGGACGACCTTGGACAGCGGCGCAAGAGCGGCGTAGTTGCCGGTAGGTCCTACCGCGTCAAGGCCGGGGCCGATGTTGTTCAGGCAAGCGATGACGGAGGTGAACGACGTCAGCACCGACTGCCCGCCGTCGATCCCCACAAGGACCGTGCTGATCAGCAAAATGAAGCAGTAGATGCCGAGGTATGCGCCCGTTCCTGCGATGATCTTCTCGTCGACGACCTGACCGTTGATGCGGATCAGCTTGATCCGCTGCGGGTGCAGGATCTGCTGAAGGTTCCGTTTGGCTGTCTTGGCGATGAGCAGGATACGGAAGCATTTGAATCCGCCGCCCGTCGATCCTGCGCAGGACCCGATGACCATCAGGGCGAGCAGGATGCATTTGGACAGTGTAGGCCAGAGGTTGAAATCGGCCGTCGCGAATCCCGTCGTCGTCATAACGGAGGCAACCTGGAAGGAAGAATGCCTGATGGCTTCCCCCCAGCTGTCGTACAGGGAATGGATGTTGACGGCGATAACGCCGGCGGAAATCAAGATGAACAGAATGTAGAAGCGCAGTTCCTCGTCCTTGAGGACGTTCTTGATCTTGCGCATGAGAAGCAGGTAGTAGCAGGCAAAGTTGATGCCGAAAAGCGTCATGAAAACGGTCGTCACGATCTGGACATAGGGGCTGTGGGATGCAAGACTGTCGTTTCGTATGCCGAAACCTCCCGTTCCGGCGGTGCCGAACGCGGTGCAGACCGCTTCGAAGAAACTCATGTCGAAGACCAGGAAAATGATGTCAAGAACCGTCAGCGCCATGTAGATCAGGTACAGGATCATGGCGGACTGGCGCATCTTCGGAACGAGCTTTGAAACGGAGGGCCCAGGGCTTTCCGCCCGCATCAGGTGCATGGAAAGGCCGGAGTCGCGGCTGTTGTTCGGGATGATGGCCAGAAGGAATACCAGAACGCCCATACCGCCCAGCCAGTGGCTGAACGAACGCCAGAACAGGATGGCGCGGGACATTCCCTCAACGGCTGTCAGAATGGAGGCGCCTGTCGTCGTAAATCCCGACACGATCTCGAACAGTGCGTTCAGAAAATTCGGGATCTGTCCGGACAGGACAAAGGGAAGGGCGCCGCAAAGACTGATCGCGATCCAGGAAAGGCCGACGCAGACCATGCCTTCTTTGGCAAAATACGTACGGCTGGCGTTTCGGGAAACCAGCCAGAGAACGAATGCCAGAAGACCCGCCGCAGCGGCTGAGATCAGGAAACTGACGATGACCTGCAGTTCTTTGTCGATGATCGCCCAGACGATGGGCAGGCACAGAAAGCCGGCCTCGATTGCCAGGATCATGGAAATGAATCTAGCAATAATCTTGTAGTTCATATAAAACCTGCTTTAAGCAAAAATATCGTTCAACTGTTTTAAGTTCGAGTCGTCCGGATTGTGGATGGACACGATGACAAGCGTGTCTCCAACCTCCAGCTCGGTGTCGCCGTACGGGATGACGGCATAGGAGCTGCCGCGGGACAGTGCCGCGATCCTGATGTTCGGCTTGAGTTTCAGGTTTTTCAGGGGGATCTTGCAGCGGTGCTGCAGTTCCGGCCCGACGGAGAATTCATAAGCGTCCGCCTGACCGTCCGCGATGGTGTGGACCGCTTTCGCGTCGCCGCTGCGGTTGTCCATGTCGTGGATGTAGGTGATGATGTCGTTGCAGCAGAGGCTGCGCGGCACGATGACGCTTCCGATCGGCAGGGTGGACATCAGCCTTGAGTTCTCCTCGCGGGAGATCTTCGTGATGATCTGCGGGATGCCGCAGTTGTTGCCGTAAAGGGAGATGACCATGTTCTGTTCGTCAAAGCCAGTCAGGGTCACCAGCGTATCGCTGTCCGGAAGCCCTTCGTTTTCCAGAAGATCCATGTCGCTGGCGTCTCCGCATACGATATTAACGTCCGGCGGCAGGAGAGACGCCAGCGTTGTGCATGTCTCGGGATTGGTCTCGATGATGGTGACGGAGATGCCCGACGCGTGCAGTTTTTCCGCAAGGTAGAAGGCGATCCTTCCGCCGCCCGCCAGGATGACCTTTTTGGCCTTGTGCGTGATCACGCCGAGGTTCTTGAGCAGCATCGAAAGGTTTTCGGACTGGGCGGTGACGAAGAGCCTGTCGCCTGTCTTCAGGATGAAATTGCCGTCGGGGACCGTCGCCTGACCGTCGCGGAGGACGGCGCACACGAGGACCTGGCATTTCACGGTGCTGTACAGCGAATTCAGGGGCACGTCACGCAGCGGGCTTTTCGCGTCGACCTGCAGCTCAACGATCTTCAGATTGCTCTTGATCAGCGTCTGCCGTTTCAAAAAGCCCGGGTATTTGATCAGGTTGTGGATCTCTTCAGCCGCGAGACGTTCCGGCGTGACAACGAGAGACAGTCCGAAAGACTGCCGCATGGCCCTTGCCTGGGCGGCGTAGTCGGGGTCCCGGATCCTCGCGATGGTATGGATACCAGGATTGAGGTGACGGGCCGTCGCGCAGCACAGAAGATTGATGACGTCCGAGCCTGTGGCGGCAACGAGCGTTTCGCAGTTCTCGATGCGGGCTTCGCGCAAAACGGACATGGAGGCGCAGTTTCCCACGGCCGTCATGACGTCCGTGCGCTCCTGCAAGGAGTTCAGAACGGCGGGATCCGTGTCGATCAGCGTCACGTCATGATTGTCGTTCGTCAGCTGTTTGGCCAGCGCAGAACCTACTTTTCCGCACCCTGCAACCGTAATTCTCATCGTACCCTCCCGTGGCTTGTGTCACGCTTTTCTTAATGGTGTTTCGTATTATAGCATTAATAAATTAAAATGTCAACAGTCCTTCATGGCTTGAAACAGCAGGTTCTATGTGGTATACTTTTGTTGAAAAACAGGCAGATACCAACCCACTGAAAACACGGAAGGGAGAAGGCGGACCGTCCCGTACGGGATCGCCGCAAAAAGCGCATGACACAGAAAGAACTATTCGGACAGGCGAAATGGATCTCGGCGGACGATGAAAACGTCTGTCCGGTCCTAAGGCAGACGTTCGAGCTGGATGAAAAGCCCGACAAGGCCGAACTGCGCATTCTCGGCCTCGGCACGTTCGTCGCCTACCTCAACGGCAAAAGGATCGGCGAGGACTATTTCCTTCCGCTTTCCAGCGACTATGAGCCGCGCGAGCTCTCGCCTGCGGGCGAGGAGACGGCCCACAGGATCTATGTCCCGCAGTACAACGTCAGGAAACTTCTGCAGAAAGGCCTCAACACGCTGACCGTCTTTCTGGGAAACGGCTGGTACAGCTTCCCGACGGACCCCGAAAGGTCCTTCGGATGCATGAAGGCCTTGTGGCATCTGGAGATAACGGCAGGCAAAAAAGCAGTGACCGTCGACTCCGATACGGATGTCGAGTGGCATAAGTCCTTCGTGGCGGAAAGCAATCTGCTCGAAGGGGAAAAACATGACTTCTCGGACTGGGACGACAGCTGCCTCGATCCGTCCTGCACGGAAGGATGGCAGGGCGTCAGGCTGAGCCTGCCCGTCGTGTCCGACTATCTTATGACAGGCTGCCCGGCGGACCGGGAGATCAGCCGGGTCCGTCCGAAGGAACTGTCAAACAGCAACGGAACGATCGTATACGACGCGTATGAGAACACGTCGGCCATCGTTCGCGTAAGACTCACGGCGGCGGCCGGCGAAACGGTCACGGTCATTCTCGGCGAGGAACTGGAGGACGGAGAGCCCGCGCACGGGCACGGGCAGCGGTTCGTCTGCGTCTCGGACGGTAAAGGCCGCGTGGCGGAGCCCATGTTCACCTGGCTAGCGTTCCGGTATATCAAGATCACGGGCGGCGTCGTGGAGGAAGTTATCAAGATCCACGCAGACGTGCCCGTCACCGCGCAGTTCGAAAGCGACGAGCCCATGCTGGACTGGATCTGGAAGACCTTCCAGAACACCATGCTGTCCAACATGCACAGGGGTATCCCGTCCGACTGTCCGCACCTGGAAAGACGCGGGTATACAGGGGACGGACAGCTGACCTGCAAGACGGTCATGATGACGATGGATGCCAAGGCGTTTTACAAAAAATGGCTGGGCGACATAGCGGACTGCCAGGACAGAAAGACGGGGCACGTGCAGTATACGGCGCCTTACATCAGGAGCGGCGGAGGCCCCGGCGGATGGGGCGGCGCCATCATCATCGTCCCGTACGTGTACTACAGGATGTACGGGGACAAGGAACTGCTCCGGGATATGTACCCCCAGATGCTGCAATACATCGAGTATCTGGAAGAGCACACGAAAAACATGCTGGTCAGCAGCGACAAGAGCGGCGAGTGGTGTCTGGGCGAATGGTGTACGCCGGACGACGTGCTCCTGCCGCCTCCTTTCGTGAACAACTATTTCTATATCAAATGCCTCGAACTGCTTCAGGAGATCACGGAGATCCTGGTGGATAGCAAAGCCGCGCTTTCTCTTCAGGTTCAGATCGAAAAGCGGAAAGATGCCATCACGGCCGCCTATTTCGATTCTCTCCAGGGAGACTTTTTAGGAAACCGGCAGGGCGCTAACGGATTCGCGCTGGACATCGGGCTCGGGGACGAAAGGACGCGTGAGCACTTCCTTGAGCACTACCGCAAAGAGCCGTGGTACGACACAGGCATCTTCGGGACGGAGATCGTCACAAGGCTTCTGTTCGAATACGGCGAGGCGGAAACGGCAGTGCGCATGCTGTGCGCCGGAAAACCGCACGGATTCGGCCGTTGGCGCGATATCGGCGCGACGACCTTCTGGGAATACTGGCTGGTCTCCCGCTCGCACAACCACCCCATGTTCGGCGCGGTCGTGGAGAACCTGTTCAGCAGGATCCTGGGGATCAGGCAGCCTGACGGCGTTACAAAGTATCAGAAACTGGTCATAGCGCCCGTATGCGTTTCTCAGGTCCACAAGGTTTCCGGCAACCTGAAACTGCCGTGCGGGAAGGTAGCAGTTTCCTACCAAAGGGATGAGGAAACGGTAAACTTCGATATCAGCATCCCGCCGAAAACGGAAGCCATGTTGCTCTGGCAGGGGCAGGAAGTCCGGCTTGAGCCCGGCGAGAACAAGCTGTCTTTGGAGGCAAGACCCGGGTTCAGAGTATATGATCAGCGCATAGTGGACCTCGTGCATGTGGTGGCAGGCGAGATCAAGTGCAGCTTCCTGACCGTCGCGGTCAGCGGAAAGGAAACGGGACTGGACGAACTTGTACGCGGAGAAACGGAAAACACCTGGCACTGGGACGAAGCGGACGGATCAGAGTTGGCTCCTTACCTTGAAAGGCTGTACATGGCCGCCCCGTCGGATGTGGATTTTGATAATAAAGGAACGGTTTCGAAACTCAACGGTGCCCTGCGGTACTACCTTAATAAAAAGCGCCTGCGTACCGATGCAAAATCGGCCTTGTATGCCGCAAAACTGTGTTGCCTATGCAAAAAATTCATCGACCCTGACGTATCGGATCTGTGTATAAAACTGCTCAGTCGGTATACGCTCGTAACGCCGGGCAACGGCAATATGAAGGTCGTTGGTTCTGCCGGGGCAGGGCTTGTGCTGCGGACGGTCCTTTACGCGGCACTTGTCAACGACCCGGACATTATGGACGCGGCGCGCAAGGCGTTAGGGTCACTGACAGATGAAAAAACGCCGGACGGGATACAGACCGACGCGTCCTACCTCCTGAAAGGCAAAAGGCAATCCGGCTCAGACGGCGTGGACTTCACGATCTATATGGGAGAACTGGCATTCATTCTCGGGGGCACTTGCTGGAAGTTCTCCGAACACGACTGGTTCTTCCTGACACGGCATATCCTTGACGGACAGCGCAGTATGATCGCCGGCAGGGACTTCGATCCGTTCTGGATGGAAGAAATGGGGAAGGAGCAATTTTTGCTCGAATGGACCATGTATATTCCGACCATATTCTTGCTCGGGGAGCAGACGGAACACACATACCGGACAGAAGAATTAAAGGCCTTTTTCTATGAACTGAGCAACTGCACGGACGAAAGACGGGCCTCTCTGCGGTATTTCCCAAAAGCAGGTTCACTCACCTGCCGTGCGGACGGCCGGTATATCGGAGTCCACTGCCTGTCACAGTCACCGTACGCGGGTGTTTTCACGAGTTTCATGCATCAGAAGGAAGGATACATCTCTTCGAACAGTTTCCGGAAACCCGGGACCGTGATTAGACCGCAAGGCAGGAAAAACACGGAAAAGAAGAGCATGTCCAGGGCGATTTCTTTCGGCCAGGCGCTCGGCAGTTACGGGATCCTCTGTTCAAGATCCGCCTGCGACGGAATCGATGCGACAGTGTCCTGCTTCTTATCGGATAAAGGGCTGGTCGTCCTCGGCGCATGTGACGGATCGGGGAACCTGAATGCCGTGATCGAAGAGCGTGCAACTGAACTCGTGAAATTCAGTAAGGACGGCGCAACTGCTACATGTGACTCGTTCAGATACAAATCACTGCTGGACGGCGTAAAGGCGGAATACAATTTGACTCCGATTTCAGACGGCCCAGACGGGCTCAAGACTTTCACCGCCACCGTGCCGCTTCGTGACGGCAAGTATGCGTACGAAGTGTACTTCACCGGCGGGAAAAGCGCATTCAAACGCATCCTGCGCAACGACGGCGAATGCCAGGCAATCCAGCTTTCCGACGGGACGGTCATGGCCGCGTTCGTCCGGGACGGCGAGATAAAGGCCGCGAAAGACATATACCGCGGCAAAGCCGGGCAGTGCCTGATCTTCCCGCAGGGCTGAGATCCGCATTGAGCGCGGGGCGGTGTTTTTCTCCAAAAATGTGACGCAACATTATGTTTTGCCTTGACAAGCTTTTTTCATCAATGGTATAATTTCAGTAAAGTAAAGCCTGGGGGACAGCATCCGGAAGACTTTGCGAACAATCTAAGAAAGGATTCAACGAGATGGCTAAAAAAGAAAAGAAGAAATCAACGTTCTGGGCCGATTTTAAAGCGTTTATCAGCCGCGGGAACGTGATTGACATGGCTGTCGGCGTTGCCGTGGCCGGCGCATTCACCGCAATCGTGGGTGCATTTACACAAGGTTTCGTATCTCCGATCCTGGCCCTTCTGACAAATGATGCCAACCTGAGCGAAATGAAGATCATTCTCCGCCCGGAAGTGACGCATCTGGATGAAGCGGGCGAGACAGTCGTGGATGTTGCGGAAGTCGCACTGCTCTGGGGCAACTTCGTGCAGAAAGTGATCGACTTTCTGATCATCGCTCTGGTGTTCTTCCTGATCCTGCGGATCGTGACCAAAATCAGAGCGAAAGCAAGAGAGAAACAGAACGATCTGAAAGAAAACCTGAAGTCTTCCGAAGATAAAGCCGCAGCCGCAGCCGCAGCGAAGGCCGCCGAGGAAGCTGCCGCCGCCGAAAAGGCCGCCGCAGAAGCCGCAGCCGCTGAGAAGGCAGCCCGCGAAGAGGAGGCCAGAAAAGCGGAAATGGAAGCATGGCGCGCACAGGTGGAGGTCTCCGAGAACACAGGCAAGCTGCTGACGGAGATCCGCGATCTTCTGAAAGCGCAGCAGGACAACGCAAAACAGTAAAAGCCTGCCGGCAAAAAAGCCGCAGACCGATACAAAAAAGAACGACAGGCCGCCGGATCTCCGGCGGCCTGTTCCGCAGTTTCGTTCCGGCGGGAGCTTGGCGCTCAGCCGGATATTTTCTTTTTGATGGCCTGGAAGGATTCGTCGCTGATGACGTGCTCGATGCGGCACGCGTCCTCGACGGCCACATCCGCCGGCACGCCCAGCGTGACCAGCGCCTGCGAGAGGATGTGGTGGCGTTCATAGATCTTTTCCGCGACGGAAAGCCCCGTTTCGGTCAGGGTGATGAAGCCGTTCCCGTCCACTTCGAGATACCCGTTCTCACGAAGGGTCTTCATGGCCCGGCTGACGGAGGGCTTGGAATAGTTCATATGCTCGGCGATGTCGATCGACCGGACGTACCTGCTCTTCTCCGAAAGGACAAGGATGGTCTCCAGATACATTTCCCCCGATTCCTGCAGTTTCATAACGGCCTCCATAAACGAATTTGCATTCTCATTATGACACGATTCGGACGGTCTGTCAACTGCATTCGGCCGAAAAGCTGTTCCGGCGGGAAACAGAGCCTTGACTTTTCCGGTCCCGGAGCATATAATAGGGACGTACAAAGGCTATGAAGGAACGAGTACCCCCGGCGGAACAGACAGAGAGAGGAAGGCAGCTGAGAATTCCTTGTGGGAAAGCGGGGCGAAAACCAGTCCGGAGCCGTAATGTCAAATGCATTACCGTATGTCTGCGTAAAAGACGCAATGAGAGAAAGATCAAGGTGGAACCGTGTATATTATGCACCCTTGACACAGCGGGAGAATACTCTGTGTCAGGGGTGTTTTCCTTTCCGGGAAGAAGGAAAAACAAGGAGGAAGTAACATGAAGATCATCTACAGCGACGGGACCGTCGCGGAATGCCCGGCCGAACAGGAGGAGCAGGTACTGAGACACACCGCGGCTCACATCATGGCGCAGGCCGTAAAGCGCCTGTATCCGTACGCGGATTTCGGATACGGTCCTGCGACGGAAAAAGGCTTTTACTATGATATCGACCTGGGCGACACAAAACTGACGGACGAGGACCTGGCCGCCATCGAGGCCGAGATGCGCAAGATCGTCAAGGAGAACCTGCCGATAAAGCCGTTCATCCTGGACAGAGCGGCCGCCATTAAACTGATGGAGGAACGGGGCGCCAAATACAAAGTGGAGCATATCGGAGACTTGGCTCCGGACGCCGTCATCAGCTTCTACCAGCAGGGGGACTATATCGACATGTGCACAGGACCCCATCTGTGCTACACGAAAGCGCTGAAGGCGTTCAAGCTTACCCAGCAGTCCGGCGCGTACTGGAAAAACGACAGCGCGAACAAGATGCTCGTCAGGATCAACGGCGTCGCTTTCCGCACCCAGGAGGAACTGGACGAGTACGAACGGCAGCAGGAAGAGGCAAGGTCGAGAGACCACCGCAAGATCGGCAAGGAAATGCAGCTCTTCATGACGGACGACCTGGTCGGCAAGGGACTTCCCATGTTCCTGCCGAAAGGATACGCCGTCTGGCAGGAGCTTGAGAACTACATCAAGGAAAAAGAGAGACTGGGCGGATACATGCACGTCCTGACGCCTTGCGTGGGCACCGTGCAGCTGTACAAGACCTCGGGTCACTGGGATCATTACAAGGAGAACATGTTCCCGCCGATGGAAGTCGAGGGGGAGAATTTCGTTCTCCGCCCGATGAACTGCCCGCACCACATGATGATCTATGCCAGCCGTCCGCACAGCTACCGCGAACTGCCGATCCGCATCGGCGAGATCGCGCACGATTTCCGTTTCGAGTCCTCCGGCACGCTGAAGGGGATCGAACGCGGCAGGCATTTCTGCCAGAACGACGCGCATCTGTTCGTCACGCCCGATCAGATCGAGGCGGAAGTCGGACGGGTCGTGGACCTGATCTTCGACGCGTACAAGGATTTCGGCATCACGGACTACAGGTGCGTGCTGTCGCTGCGCGATCCGGCGGACAAGAAGAAATACCATCCGGACGACGAGATGTGGAACAAGGCCGAGGACGCTCTGCGGCAGGTACTGAAGGATCTGCATATCGATTTCACGGAAGAGATCGGCGAGGCCGCTTTCTACGGCCCGAAGCTGGACGTCAACGTGCGGCCAGCCGTCGGCGCGGAATACACGCTGTCCACCTGTCAGCTGGACTTCTGTCTCCCCGCCAAATTCGAACTCAAGTACAAGGATTCCGAATCGGCGGACCAGACGCCGGTGGTCATCCACCGCGCGATCTTAGGATCCCTTGACCGGTTCATGGCCTACATCATCGAAGAGACGAAAGGCAAGTTCCCGGTCTGGCTCGCGCCGGTCCAGGCAACCGTCATGACGCTGCCGGGCACGGATCCCGCCTATGCGAGAGAGGTCTACCAGACGCTCATGAATCAGAAGATCAGGGCGGAACTTGACGACAGGAACGAAAAGATCGGATACAAGATCCGCGAGGCAAGACAGGTCAACCGCGTGCCCAACATGATCATCATAGGTCAGAACGAGATAGACAACGGCGTGATCTCCGTCCGCGACAGAGACACGGACCAGACAAGGACGCTGCCGCTGGACGAGTTCGTCGCGGAACTGAAGGACAAGATCGAGCGCCGCGTCAGGAACTGAACGGGCGCGCAGCAAAACGATTGCAGGAGGTGTGCGATGAGAGAATTCATTCTGGGAACGGACTGGGGCGAGGACTGCGATGACGCCATCGCCGTGCGGGTGCTGGCAAGGGCGCATGTGAACGGCGACATAAAGCTTCTCGGCATCGCCGTTAACGCCTGCATCGAATCATCTGTCGAGTCTCTCGACATCTTCCTTCAGAACGAGGGCATCGAGAACCTGCCGATCGGCTTGGACAGATCTGCCACCGAGGGGCTCGGTAATGCAGGAAAATACCAGAACGACCTACTCCTGCAGGGCAAGGGCCGGCACAATGAGGACGCCGAGGACGGCGTCAGGCTGTACAGGCGGCTCCTGGCCGGTGCGAAAGGCAAGGTGGACATCGTCGAGATCGGCTTCCTGCAGATCGTCGGAGACCTCCTTTCGAGCGAAGGGGATGACATCTCCCCGCTCTCCGGGCTTGAACTGGTGAAGGAGAAGGTCGCCGGGTTCTGGGTGATGGCCGGCAGATGGGACGAGGAAAAAGGTACCGAATACAATTTCTGCCACACGGCGCGCGGCCGCGAAGGCGCAAGCATCCTGTGCAAGACCTGTCCTGTCCCGATCACGTTTTTGGGCTTTGAGATCGGCGAGCGCGTGATCACGGGAAAGCAGCTCCCGAAAGACGATATGCTCAAGCGGGTCCTTTGCTTGTACGGGACGCCCGAGGGCAGATGCTCCTGGGATCCCCTGACGGCGGAACTCGCGCTTTCCGGATCTGCGCTTGCAGCCGGGTACGGAGAGGTCCGGGGATACGCGTCTGTGGATCCTTCGGACGGGACGAACAGTTTCGTCAAAGACCCGAACGGCCCGCACGCCTACGTGGTCGCGGCGCATGAGACGGATTATTACGCGGATCAGATCGAGCATTTGATCGACGTCAGGTAAAACTTCTTATCATACGAGGAACCGGTCACGGACATCCGACGAAAAGGATGCCGCGGCCGGTTTTTCCTGTTTTGCAAAAAGTTAATATTCAGTTAATGTAACCGGTGTATACTGTAAAAAACGAAAGGGAGGGAACGCAAATGGAACGTAAGGAAAACAGATCGGAAAACGTCAAAAAAGGTCTGCTCATCGCCGCTGGCGTGACGGCCGCGGCAGGGGCCTGCGCGCTTCTGTCCTTCTCCCTTACGAACTTTCTGCTCAAAGAGGCGCTGGATCGCAAGGAGCCGGCCGTGATCAGGAAGGCCAAGAAAAAGATCGCCGGCGAGGCGGTGGGCCGGGAGATACTGGAGCAGGCGAGCGCCGCGGCGGAAGAACTGAAGCAGAAATGCGAAGAAACGGTACAGATCACCGCGGGATACGACGGCATCACGCTCGTCGGACACTGGTATCCGGCAGAAAAGCCCGAACGCGTCATCGTTGCCATGCACGGCTGGCGCTCCAGCTGGAATTTCGATTTCGGGATCATTTCAACCTTCCTGCACGAGAAGAACTGCTCACTGCTGCTCGTGGAGCAGCGGGGCCAGAGCGACAGCGCAAGCGGCGGAGACTACATGGGATTCGGCATGATCGAGCGGTTCGACGCGCTCGACTGGGTCAATTACGCGATCAGCGAAAAAGCCGGGGACCTGCCGGTATATCTTGCCGGCGTGTCGATGGGCGCTGCGACCGTGCTCATGGCGTCCGGTCTTACGCTGCCGCCGCAGGTACACGGCATCATGGCGGACTGCGGGTATACGTCCGCCCATATGATCTGGAAACACGTGATGCAGAACAATCTGCATCTTCTGTACGGCCTTCGGGGCGATCTTGTCGCGGAGATATGCAGGCGCAAGATCCAGATGAATCCCAGGGACTGCACGACGACGGACGCGCTCAGAAAGAACCTGACGCCCGTGCTGTTCATCCACGGGACGGACGACCATTTCGTCCCGATATCCATGACATACGACAACTACAAGGCGTGCGCGGCGCCGAAAAGGCTTCTCGTCGTGCCCGGCGCGGAACACGGCATGAGCTACATGGTGGACCGGGAACGGTACCAGGCGGCCATGGTGAAGTTCTGGCGTGACTTCGACGCGTACGAGGTGCCGCAGCCGCAGGCGGAATAAAGGCAAATCTGTAAGGAAAACCGAAGGAAGGAGCAGGGATCTTCATGGCGGAAAACCCCTATGCAGTGCTCGGCGTCAGCCCGGACGCCAGCGACGAGGAGATCGCGAGAGCGTACAAGCAGCTCGCAAGAAAATACCATCCCGACCGCAACCCCGGAGACAAGGTCGCTGAGCAGCGAATGAAAGAGATCAACGCAGCCTATGAGACCGTCAAGCGGATCCGGCAGGGAAAAGAGCAAAGCGGTTACGGCGGGACCGGCTATTCATCGTCCGGCACGTACGGGTACGGCGGCTATACGGATCCGAACGGTCAGTATCAGAACGGCCCGTATCAGAACGGATACGGTACAGGCGCCTATTACAGCGGGTACAGACGCGTGCGCGTCAGACGCCCCGTGTCGCTGTTCCGCATCATCATCGGTATCATCGTTCTCCATGCGCTGATGGTCTTCGCGCTGAACGCATGCTCTTTCATCGGTTATATCCTGGGCGGCAGCAGAGCCGCGGGCGGGACGGACCGCCCGCAGCAGCGGCAGGAGCAGCAGACGCAGGAAGAACCCTCGACGGAGCCGCAATACTACACAGACAGTAATCTGGATGCCTGACGGAGGATTTGAAAATGGCAAACAACTATAAACCGCCGTTCCGGGAACGGGTGGCGATGTTCATGAGCGGACGGAACGGAAACGACGCACTGAACATGGTCTTATGGGTGCTGTACGTGATCGTGTTCGTCGTCAGCATTTTCCTCCAGGGGACAGTCAAGTGGATCCTGATGGGATGCGAGGTCCTGCTTCTGTTCCTGATCTTTTACAGATTCTTCTCCAGAAGCCCGAGAAGGCAGCAGGAGAACCGAGTCGTCGTTTCGTTTTTCCGCAGGATAGGCAACGCGTTCAGACTGCAGCGGCACAAGTGGAAAGACCGAAAAACGCACGTATACAAAAAATGCCCGCACTGCAAGCAGGTCCTAAGGCTGCCGAGGCAGAAGGGAGACCACACGGTCGCCTGCCCCTGCTGCAAGACTTCGTTCCCCGTAAAAATCTGAAAATGCGGAAAAGTTGGCGGCGGCAGGTAAAAAGAGAACGAATCAGTGGTATAATAATAGCAAGAACAAACGGCGCAGCCTGACCATTCCAAGTGACAGACTGCGCCAGACGAATGAAAAAAAGAGGCGGATCTAAAATGGCTAAGAAACAATTCAAAACAGAGTCCAAAAAACTGCTGGATATGATGATCAACTCCATCTACACGCATAAGGAGATCTTTCTGCGCGAGCTGATCTCCAACGCGAGCGACGCGATCGACAAGCGGTATTTCGCTTCGCTGACCGACACAAATATCGGTCTTGCGAACGATCAGTACGAGATCAGGATCGAACTCAACAAAGACGCGAAGACGATAAAGATCACGGACAACGGCTGCGGCATGAGCATGGAGGAGCTTGAAAACAACCTCGGGACGATCGCCCGCAGCGGGTCTTTCGATTTCAAAGCAAGCCAGGAGGGCGGAGACAGCGCGAAGGCGCCGGTGGACATCATCGGCCAGTTCGGCGTCGGGTTCTATTCTTCCTTCATGGTGAGCGACAGAGTGGAAGTCGTCAGCCGCGCCATCGGGGCCGAAGAGGGCTGCAAGTGGGAATCCAGCGGGGCGGACGGCTATACGATCGCTCCTTGCGAAAAGGACGATGTAGGAACTGTCGTCACGCTCCATCTGAAGGACGATACGGACGACGAGAAATACAGCGAATACCTTGAACCGTACAGGATCCAGGGCCTGGTCAAGAAATACAGCGACTATATCCGGTATCCCATCCGCATGATGATGGAGAGATCCCGCAAGAAGGAAGGAACGCCGGACGACAAACCGGAATACGAGACGTATCTGGAAGACGAGACGCTGAACAGCATGGTCCCGCTGTGGAAGAAACCGGCGGGAGAGGTCAAGGACGAGGAATTCAACCGGTTCTACCAGGAAAAGTTTTACGACTACCAGGAACCGCTGAAAGTGATCCACCAGAAAGCGGAAGGCGCAACGGAATTCACGGCGCTTCTGTTCATCCCGTCCCACGCGCCGTACAACTACTACACGAAAGAATATGAAAAAGGTCTGCAGCTGTACTCCTCCGGCGTACTGATCATGGAAAAGTGCAAGGATCTTTTGCCGGATTACTTCAGTTTCGTGCATGGTCTTGTGGACAGTTCCGATCTGTCTCTCAACATCTCCCGCGAGATGCTCCAGCACGACAGGCAGCTGAAAGCCATCGCCAAGTCCGTGGAAAAGAAGATTTCCTCGGAGCTCTCGAAGATGCTGGAAAACGACAGGGAGAATTACGAGAAGTTCTTTGCGGCCTTCGGAACGCAGCTGAAATACGGCATCTACACGGATTACGGCATGCACAAGGAAACGCTTCAGGACTTCATCATGTTCAAGTCCTCCGCGGAAGACAAACTCGTGACCTTAAAGGAATACGTCGGACGCATGAAGGAGGATCAGAAGAAGATCTACTATGCGCCGGGCGACACGGTGGATCAGATCAAACTGCTCCCGCAGGTAGAATCCGTAATCAGCCACGGATATGAAGTCCTGTATCTGACAGAGGACATAGACGAGTTCGCACTGCAGATGATGCGCACGTACGGCGAGAAGGAATTCTCCAACGTCTGCCAGGACGATCTGGATATCACGACGGAGGAGGAAAAACAGTCTCTCAAGGAGGAAAACGAGTCGTCCGCCGATATGCTGAAGTTCATGCAGGAAAGCATCGGGGACGCCGTGCGCTCCGTGAAGTTCACGAATACTTTGAAGAATCATCCCGTCTGCCTGTCCGGCGAGGGCGCCATCTCGGTAGGCATGGAGAAGGCACTGAACAAGATGCCGGGCGAGGAGAATCAGGTAAAAGCGGAATTGGTCCTTGAAATCAATGCAAACCATCCGATAACGGCAAAATTAAAAGAACTCTATTCAGAAGATAAAGATAAACTTGCCAAATACAGCAAGATACTGTACGCAAACGCAAGACTGATCAGCGGCTTGAAGCTGGAGAATCCTTCGGAAGTCGGGGATATGATCTGCGATCTGATGCTCTGATCTAAAAAGCGCTTGAAACAACAAGCTAAAAAAGAAAAACCGCCGCAACCCAGATTGCGGCGGTTTTCGTTGATTGAATGGTCGGAGTGACTGGACTCGAACCAGCGGCCTCTTGGTCCCGAACCAAGCGCACTACCAAGCTGTGCAACACCCCGAAACGTAAGAAAGTATACCACGGCTAAAGAAAAGTGTCAAGTGCTTTGATGAAAAAAGCAAAGCTGGAAAGGCCATAAGGCGCTGTTCTGGAAACAATCTGCGTCCATATGCGCGGCGGCCGTGAGATCTGCCTTTGGAACGGCAGTCATCACGGGGTTGTCGGCGTGTACGCAGGAAATTGGCGGAAACGGTTACATTTATAATAAGGGAACCGGTTGCGGACAAAACGCTGAAACGACGGCAAAACGGCCGGGTGTACGGATTTGCACGCGAAAAACTCCCTCACCACCCCGGTCTGCGACCCGAAATGCGCGCAAACAGCCTCTAAAAAGCATGGTTTTGCCGAAATTGTAAATTTATTCTTAATTTTCTTGCGTTCCCTTGATTTTTATGTTATAATGCGGTAAATACCAAAAAAGGTTTTTTGCGAGGAGACGATGTTCAACATTGCAATATGCTTTGAGAGCCGGCAGTTGACGGAAGAATTGCAAGCGCAGATCCAGGTTCTGTCTGAAGAGATCGTCCTGGACACCGGCATTGAGGTTTTTCCCGATCTGGGCTCCTTGCGCAGAGCGATGGACGAGCATCAGATCCAGCTCCTTTATTTGGGTACCAGAATCGGAGATAGTGACGGTATTGATTTCGCCAGAGGGCTTCGGAACGAAGGGTATGAGTTCGATGTGGTGTTTTGCACGGAGGATATGACCCGAGCACTCGAGGCATATGACGTTTTCCCAGCCGGATACTTGCCGACGACGGATCTGAACAAAAAGAAGCTGCGTGATTCTTTCCGCTACGTGGCCAAAAAGCATCGCCAGAAGCCCTCGATTGTGCTCAAAGGGACTGAAGGCGGTAAGATCTCGATCAGTGTTGAGGACATTCTCTACGTGGAGGTGTTCAGAACGGAACTCGACGTTCACACGATGAATCATGTGTTCGTGGGGTACGGTTCGCTGGTCGACACTTACAACAAGCTTTCGCCGCGGCAGTTCTACCGTTCACACCGCAGTTTCATTGTAAACCTGAAATTTGCCACGCGCATTGACAGATATCAGTTTACGATGTGCAACGGAGACAGGGTGGCAATAGCCAAGAACCGCTACGCCGAGGCAAAAACGGTGTTCCGGACCTACGCTGACGCCTGAAAACCTGTCATGGAGGCTTTACCGAAAGGCAAAACCGGAAAAATCAGTCCCGAAAGCGTCATATTTACAGTGGCATTTCTATGTACTAATGGGATAACTATGCCCGTTGGTACGAAATATGCACCGTTTATACGGGATGAATGCAAAAAACATATCATTGGTGTAAAATTAAGGCACAAATCTTATTAATGGAGGCAAATTATGCTTACAAAGATCAAATCCAAGACAAGCATTCTGCGTGGTCTTGCACTGATCCTGGCCGTAATCATGGTCGCTTCAGTAGCGCTCGTAGCATGCTCGGATGCGACTGCACAGAAAGCTGCAGAAACCGCTCAGGCAACTGCAGAAGCTGCTCAGCAGACAGCTAATGAAGCTAAAGCCGCAGCTGCAAGTGCAGTAACAACCGCAACTGTTCAGGGCTTGCTCGCTGACGCTCTTGCAGATTATGTCAAGACAGCTGACGCATTCACACAGGCTCAGGCTCTGGACGAGATTGCAAAAGCCCTTGCTGATTATGCGAAAAAGAGTGATATCCCCACCACTGACCTGGCCGGCTTTGCGACCAAGACAGAACTGACGAACGCTCTTGCCGCTTACGTGAAGGGCGCAGACGTCTACACGAAGGCACAGGTCGACGCGATGATCGCTGCCGTTTCCGGCGGTGACTCTTCCGCTGCGATCGCTGAAGCTGTTGCTCAGGCAAAGGCTTATACCGATGCTGCCATCGCGGCTCTTACCACCTCTACTGGTGTTGACGAAGCAGTCGTCAAACAGTATCTGGCAGAACATGACCTTGAATGGAATGCCGCTACAGAAGAGATCCAGACATTTGCCGGTAAAGCAAACGCGCTGATTCAGAAGATCAACGGTAAAGTTTACACAGGTAATGACTGGGGCAAAGTCCTTGAAGCAATCGGCGAACAGGATTATTTCGAAACCAATATGGCTGGGGATCCTCCTGCTTCCGTTCCCGGAACGCTTCATTTCACCGCAACCTATGAACTGGTTCTTCAGCGCGCTCTGTCCACAGAAGAACTTGACAGTGTTCTCCAGCTTCTGGAAAATGCTGCAGCTGTTGTGACCATTTCCGACAAGGTCGACGAGGCTGTTACGCTTGCAAAGGGTCTGACATCGACGCTTGAACTGAAAGACATCGCCGCTGTTTACCTGAATAAGAATAACAATGTAATCACTTTGAACGACGAGGTTTATGTCGGTGCGTTCCTTGCTCCTATCAATGTAACTCCTTCCGCATACTATACATTTGGTGCAAACAATGGTGTGTATGTGTGGGATGTTGACCATTGGAAGATCTCAGCATACGAGTTCGACAAGACCGTTGCTCATGCTGCCAACGAAGTGTTCTGGTTCACAACCTATACAAAGGATGCAAACCAGAATGACGTTCTGGCTTCTGCCACACTCGGCAAACTGACCGAAGCATTTACAGCTAACGGGACACCGAAATATGATGTTGTTAAGGTCGTTACCGCAACTGGCGCAGACGTCGAAGCTTACGAAGCTGTCAAGACTGCCAAACTGGCAATCGCTCAGTACCTCGAAGCACAGACAGAACTCACAGCCAACGCGACTGCGGTTCTCCACTATGGCAACCAGGATTACGTCCTTGCCGGGACAATTACCGAGATGTTCACTGTGGCGAAGGGCGAAGGCTCGCTGAAGTGGGCTGAAAACAACAATAACCTCAATGCACTGATCGAAGACGTCAATGCTGAAGCAGGTGTCAAGATCGACTTTGTTGAGTTCTACATCGCAATCGTTGAAGCATATGCCAACCTGATTAAAAACGAAACCCAGGCTGGCGGACAATACTATAACGCCCAGGGCGCTATCATTGTTCCTGCTAATGCAAATGATGCAAATGCTTACAAGGCCCATGCTAATGCAATCGAAGCAGGCATCAACAATGTCGGCAAAGTATTCATGGCTCAGGAAACTGCAACGATCGCAAAAGCAACTCAGTTCGTAGCAGATCTGAGAAGTGCTGCCGATCAGCAGGCCGCTGCCGCCGCTGCTGCCGCTGCCGCTGCCAATGCTCAGGCTGCTTCTGACAACTATGACACATACAGACAGCAGTATGTAACAAGGATCTCTAACCTCGTTGCAGAACTGACAGCTGCTTACCAGGCACAGTTTGCGACCCTGCAGGGTAAATACAATGTGCAGGCATCTATGACCACGATCGAATATGCAAACCAGAGAGTTTCCAATTACTATCTGCAGGCATGCGAAGTGGAGCCTGACGATGCAATGGCTGCTATTACAGGCCTTGCCAAGAACGCTGTAGGCAATACAGCCGACAACGGATACAACCTGATGGGTCAAGCCACCTTCACAGCTAAACTCAATGCTTACATTGAGAAAACGTACACTGCTCTTTGCACGGGTGACTGTGTTGAATCCTGGTTCAAGGATACGCTTTATCCGGATGTTACCTACTATACGACAAAGATCGATGCATATGCTGCTCTTTATTACAGAAATGAAAACGCAGACGTAGCTGGTAACTATTCCGATGCTGTGTTCTATACTCTTGCTGAGTATAATACAGCGCATAGCACGAATCTTACTCAGGGCGAATTTGATGCGCTGACTGATGAGCAGAAGACAAAGACTCCTGCCGTTACCAACCGGGCACATCTGACAGAAGTTCTCACAGCTCTCGCAACTGCACAGAAAGCTGTCATCAACGGTCTCAAGGATTCGGACGCAACCTATACAGCTAAATATGCTGCTATGGAAGACGCTTTGAAGAAAGCTTACTATGAGACATCCGACAAGTACCTGGAAGTTATCGTGGCTGATGCAAGCACAGCAGCTAATGTGACTGCCGCCAAGAATGCACTTGATGCCTTCTTTACAAACCAGGTTCACAACCTGCTGGAAGCCAACGGCGCGCTGGGAAGCGAAGCTGCGATCCAGACCATCCTCAACAAGTATAAGAACTTGGTTGATGGAATCGCGATCAATCCTAATGATGAATATCCTTACCTCAGCTTCCTGGGGACCAACGATCTTGCTCATGCTCTTGCATATGCTCCCGCCGCAGACATTGCTGACTACATCGCTGCCAACGAATATGCCGCTTCCGGCGCATTCGATGATCTCGTAGCGGAAGGCAAGATTGCGATGCTGAAAGACACCTACAACGCAATCGTCACTGTTTCAAGATCCGGCAAGATCACAGCCCTGACCACATACTACTCCGATGCAAACACCGGTATTGTTGCTGATGATCAGTATCATATCCATGGAACTGCAGACCGTGAGACAGTTGCTCAGGTCATTTACAACAAGGGTTATAAGAATCTGCTCGACTTCGCGCTGACATTCAAGGTTCCGACTTGGACCAAGGATGCCAACAACAACGATGTCATCGCAAAAGATTCCAACAACAAGATCATTTACGCGAGCGCAACGTTCGAAGAATATGCTGCCAACGGTTTCACAGCTCAGACTGAAACCACAGTTGGTGACGCTATTGCCAATGATGTTACTGTGCTGATGGCGGAAATGAATAACTTCCTCAATGCAGGCGGAGCTGCAATGACGGCATATGTTGACAGCTGCGAAGAGGCACTGCTTGCTTACGCGAACTACTGCGTGGCACTCGATGCCAACGGAACGGCACTTGTTAACGACAAGGCTGCCAAGATCGCTCCTTGGGCTGCTGATGAGAATCATCCCGAGTATGTCCATCGCAATGCTGCTATTGCCGCATACTATGCAGATGCAACCACAGCGCTTGCAGCTGTTGCTGTTCCTGCTTACAAGATTGACGAACAGGCTGTATCGTTCACTCAATACGTCAACAACTTTGCGGATGTGACAACATTCAAGACAGCCTTCACGGCTCTTCTGACAGCTACAACAACTGCTCAGAACAACATTGTGGCTGCTGTTTTGGCTAAAGCAAACGCTTACAACGCCTATGTTGAAGCCTACGAGAACGCACGTGCCAGCGCACTTGCCGGCATCCAGGCCGCTGCTACGATCAACGCGAACGGTTTGAGCGAAGCTCAGGCTGCTCTCGTTACCGGTGCTCAGGGCGCTTACAAGAACTACTATGTTGAGGGTTCTGAATATGCGCTCCAGCTCAAAGCATTCGAGGATGCTGTAAAAGCATTCGCTGCTGAAATGCCCACAGACAAAGACGCTCAGAAGCTTTATGAGAACAATGATCAGGAAGCCGGCGCTCTTGGCCTGAAGGTCATTATCAACAACCAGAAAGCTGCTCTGAACACCATCTTCGGTACGATGGCTAATGCTACGCAGAGAGCTGACCTCGTTCAGCTTACTGTAACAGCTATCGTTGCTGCAAATGTTGGTGTGTAACGAATAAATTGTAAGCTGCTGACGAAAGATTTCATCGTCAATTGAAACAATAATCTAGTTACAAAACATACCCACGGGGAAACCCGTGGGTATTGTTTAAAGAGAAAAAGCATTTGAAGGAGCAACCTGATGCGTCATATAAGACACGCGGGCATCGCTGTTTCTTTGGCTGTTTTGCTCTTTTTCTGTATCGGCTGCACAGCACTTATGCCGGACGGGCAGGGATCGGAAAGCAAAAAGCATGATACGCAAGAAAGCGTTTATCAGGCAGACGATGATACGGAGATTGAGAAGCAGACCGAAGAGTCAAAAGACGATTCACAAACGATTGAAACAAACGATACCCAGACAGAAAGCGGGACGGGAAGTGAAGATCCGGAATTCGACAACCCCGGAGACGGCTCGTTCACGCCAAGATATTGAAACCGGAATGCGACCATGTCGGACGCATCCCGGTTTCTGTCTTATGTGGGGTCGATCCTTGCCAGATGGCAGCATGTCCCGCCGTCTTCTTCATACAGTACATAGATAAGTGGAACGGTTTCGTCGGCGGCAATCTCAGCGTAACCGCCTCTGTCCTTATCTATGGGCAAAAGGGCCGGCCACGTTCTGCCCCCGTCAGAACTCTTCCGCAGGCAGACGTTGGCGCGTCTTTCGGTGCTGTTGCAGTTTACAAAGTACAGATCGGCCTGGAATCTGATCACGGATCCGAAACAGACGGGATCTGGAAGATCTTTGTCGCGTCCGTATTCCGTCCATTCGTCGATTCCGGTAACGCTGTAAGCCCTGGCTCTGTAATTGGTCATATTGCGGATGTTTAAGTAGATCTGCCCGTCCGGCAGCTCTGCCGCGACCGTTTCGTTCGGGCTAACGATTTCCTCCGTGTCGCCTAGCATTTCGCCCATGTCCCATGTCTTTCCGCTGTCAAGAGAATATAAGGTGCTTATGATGGAAGGCACGTGCGAATCGACCGGCTGACCGAATTCCTTTGGTACCATCCAGACGGGGACCAGCAGAATGCCGTCATGCGTGCAGATGCCGTGTCCCGGACCCAGTGCGAACGCGTTTCTCATGCTAGGGAACGTCGCGTAGGTGATGTCCTGGGGCAAAGACCAGGTCAGACCGTCATCGGAACTGGTATAGTGAAGGATCCTGCCCCCGTTGATGCCGTAGTCTTCGGCATGAAGGAAATGGATATTGCCTTCCTTGTCCTGCATCATGACAGGGTTATTGACGGTCTTGTGAGCGTCTGTTCCGTGCGCCAGAACGATCGGCGCCCCGAACGATTCGCCGTGATCCGTCGAGCGGTACAGAAGGATATCCATCCTGGCCCAGTCGCTGTCTTCTGTTCTGGCTTCCGTGTAGGCAAGCAGCGTTCCTTTGTCGGTCACGATCATGCCGGGGATCCGGTGTTTTTGGTAGGTGGCATCCGGGGACCAGACGCATTTGGTATCTATGAGTCTCATAGCTTATTGGTTATTTCCTTTTTCAGACGTTCCTTCTGGGAGGGATCGAGCAGAGCGAACGGCCTGCGGCAGTCGCCGCACGGGTAACCCATCTGCGTCAGGATCTCCTTGACGGAGGGGATCACGCCGAGTTCGCAAACGATGCTGATGATGCGGTTGGCTTCATGCTGGATTTTCAGCGCCTCATCGCTCTTACCCGCCTGAAAAAGACTGCGGATTTTTAAGAACTTGTCCGCCATGAAATTGTACGTGGAGCCGATCGCGCCGTCCGCGCCCATGGAAAGGCCTGCCAGGCACATCTCGTCGTACCCGTTGTATATGATCTTGTCCGGGAAGGCCTGCTTGAATCTCTCAAGCGCGAAATAATCGCCGGATGTATGCTTGATGCCGATGAACCTTTCGTCTTTCAGGAACGCGGAGGCCTGGCTGACGGACAGGCTGACGCCCGTATACACGGGAACGTTGTATATGACAACCGGCAGGCTGACCGCGTCCGCCACCGCGAAGTAATGCGCCTTGATCTCCTCGAAGTTGAATTTGTAGTAAAAGGGGGCGACGGCCGACACGGCGTCGTACCCCAGTTTTTCCGCGTATTTCGCGAAAGAAACGGTCTGAGCGGTGGAAACGCAGCCGACGTGGGCGATCAGCGTCGCGCGTCCGTTAACAGCTTCTGCAGCCGTTTCATAAACCGCTTTCCGTTCCTCGTCCGTAAGAAGGAAAGCCTCGCCTGTGCTCCCGCAGACGTAAAAACCGTTGACGCCAGCGGCCAGATTCATTTCGATGATGTCCCGCAGGGATTTCAGATTCAGCTCGTCCCCGGCCGTGAAGGGCGTGACAAGCGCCGGGAAGATCCCTTTGAATTTCTGTAACGATTGCATATTTCTATTCTCCTTGATCATTGTGGCTCTGCAAGATATTCTTCAAGCGTAAGGCCGTTTTGATAGATCTGCGCAGCCGCTTTCCTTCCGACGAACCTGTAATGCCACGATTCGTACGAATAACCCGTCACGGACTCCTTGTCCTCGGGATATCGCAGGATGAATCCGAAACGGTAGGCGTTCTCCTTGAGCCAGGTATAAGCGAATGTTTCCGCGAATCCTGGGTCCTGCGGGGAAGAGGTCTCAGCACCGTAGTTGACAAGATCCGTCATCCCGTCCACCCACAGATCGACGCACAGGCCGCTCTGGTGTTCGCTGGTGCCGGGATACGCGCTGTATGTAAGGACATAGTCCTTCACCTGCTGCTGCGTCCAGTCGGGGTGGGAGGCGGTCTCCTGCTCGGTATAGTAATTGAAAAGCCAGCTCTGGTAGGCATACGTCCTGTAGGCGCTGGTGACGCTTACGTCCGTTATGCCGTCGGCATTCATTTCCGCAAGCATGGCATAAAGGGCCTTTGCGGCCGTTTCATTGAGCTCCAAGGTCTTTCCGCCGTTCGTGCGGCATTCCAGTTCCGCAAGATCCTTTGGCGTATAGGACTCTCCCAGCGGATGCTCTTTGTTTACAAGCAGAAGGTATTGGCTTTGATCCTCGGGATCGATAAAGGGCAGGTAGGGCTCTATATTGATCAGGTAGGTATACTTTTCTTCGTCCTGCTTCGTCTCTGTCTCTGTCTGCGTGTCAGGGTCCGGTACAAGTCCCTGGCAGGCAAGCAGGGCAGGGATAAGGACAAGGCATGCAAGACAGAGCAAAGCGCTTCTGCGCAATATGGAATTCGGTTGTTTTGTTCTCATATCAAGGTTTTGTTTCAACGGCGATGAAATAGGGGGACGTCGGGGAATTCAGGATCTGCACTTTCGTGCAGCATACGCGGTATCTGGACAGCGAGGAAAGGAACTCGCAGATGAGTTTCCCCTCCGCGTCGCCTTCCGCGTGGCCCGGGTAGACGGCGATGTTGACGATCGCGTCCCTGTCCATCAGATCGATCGCTGCCTCGATGGCGGGAAGCGTTGTCTGCCGCATCGTCGTGATGGACTTGTCTCCGCCGGGAAGCCAGCCGAGATTGAACATGCCGGCCTTGACAGGCTCGTGGACGTAGTCTTTTACCAGATGGTGAGACGCGTGTATCAGCGTATAGTTCTCACAGCATCCGGTGTTTTTCAGATGCTCTGCCGTGGAGGAGAGCGCCTGCTCCTGGATATCGAAAGCGTACACGTGTCCGTCCGGGCCTACCGTCTTCGAAAGGAATTCGGTGTCGTGTCCGTTTCCCATGGTGTAGTCCACGGCAGTATCGCCCGGGTGAAGGTGCGTCAGGATGAATTTTTTATGAAGATCCAAAAGATCCAGCATGTCTGTACTCCTTACCGAAGTCCGCCGCTGTCTCCCGGCTTGAATTCGCCGGGTTTGGCGTGAAGATCCGAGCGGAGGAACCTGATCGAACGCTCGATCGCATCCTTCGCGTCGTTCCAAGGCTCGTCTGCGTAGCGGTAGTCGAATTTCTTGCAGAACCAGCTGATGTCCTCGCACAGCTTGTCAAGATATGGCTTTTCAACGGATTCGCAGTCCTTGACGAAAGCGGAAAGCTTCTTGCCGAGTCTGCGCTGGGCGTATTCCAGAAGCGCTTTGTAGTGGGGCAGACAGAAATACGGCTGCTTTTTCAGTTTTTCGGGGAAATTCTCATCCCTGTCCCACAAAAGGACGACGGTCTCCATCATATTGTTCCAGTGCCTGCTGATCCTGTTACAGACATAGCAGTTCTGCTCAAGTTCTCCGATGCGTTTGACGGCCCGCTTGCCGCCGGAAGAAAGAAGCGTGTCCGAGATCTGGTCCTGCAGCTCGTGCAGATGGCTTTCCAGCGTCAAGGCCATGCCGAGCCTGTTCTTGCGCTGGAACATCATATCGTAGTGCGTTCTGCAGAAACCCTGCCTGTTCGTTTCGATCCTGACGTCCGGCTCCATCAGAGCCGCCCCCAGGATTCTGTCCAGCTCGTTCTCCTCCAGCTGCCTGTGCAGCCTGCACAAGGGACACCCGCAGGACGGATCGTCTATACAGAGCTCGAATGTCTCATTGATGGGGATGGTATATATCTGTTCCATTCAGCCTCCCGTGAAGAAGTTTACGTTCTCCACCT
>JAFSSK010000035.1 GCA_017451045.1 Clostridia bacterium | reverse complement strand
GGTACAGACGGCCCTCTGCAGCAGACACGTGAGCACGTGCTGCTCGCCCGTCAGGTCGGTGTTCCCGCAATCGTTGTGTTCCTGAACAAGACAGACCTTGTTGACGACCCCGAACTGCTCGATCTCGTTGAGATGGAAGTTCGCGATCTGCTGAGCACATACGACTTCCCGGGCGATGATCTGCCTGTTATCCGCGGCTCTGCACGTGACGCCCTTGAAAGCACCAGCACAGATCCCGCAGCTCCCGAGTATGCTTGCATCTGGGAACTGATGGATGCTGTCGACAGCTACATCCCGACACCTGAGCGTCAGGCTGACAAACCGTTCCTGATGCCCGTTGAGGACGTGTTCTCCATCTCCGGCCGTGGTACAGTTGCTACCGGTCGTGTTGAGCGTGGCACACTGAAGGTCGGTGACACCGTTGAGATCGTCGGTCTGATCGATGAAAAGATCCCGACAGTCGTAACCGGAGTTGAAATGTTCCACAAACTGCTGCCGCAGGCTGAAGCAGGCGACAACATCGGCGCTCTGCTCCGCGGTATCGACAAAGACGGTATCGAGCGTGGACAGGTTCTTGCTAAACCCGGCACCATTCATCCGCACACCAAGTTCGTCGGTCACGTTTACGTTCTGACCGAAAAAGAAGGCGGCCGTTCGAAGCCGTTCTTCGCCGGCTACCGTCCTCAGTTCTACTTCAGAACAACCGACGTTACCGGTAACATCGAACTGCCTGAGGGCGTTGAGATGTGCCGTCCCGGTGATAACGTTGATATGACTGTTGATCTGATCAAGCCGATCGCTTGCGAACAGGGACTTCGTTTCGCTATTCGTGAAGGCGGCAGAACAGTCGGATCCGGCGTTGTTTCCAGCATCAGCGAGTAATTCGATTCAAAAACATTTTCAGGAAGCGGCTTTCGGGCCGCTTCCTGAAACATCAAAGGATATATCTTTGGGGATTGGTGAAATTCCATACCGGTGGTTATAGCCCACGACCTCATGAAAACATGAGCTGAACAGGTGAAAATCCTTGTGCCGACGGTCAGAGTCCGGAAGGGAAAAGATGGCAGTATGCTTTTTATACCCCATGGAAGGGGTATTTTCTTTTCCCGCAAATAGTGAACAGGATATATATTTGCGGAGGAAATATGAAATCAAATAATTCAATAAGTGTAAGATATATTGCCGTTACAGGCATATTATCTGCAGTAGCGTTTGTTTTAATGCTGCTGGAGTTTTCCACTCCGATCACCCCGTCTTTTTTAAAATACGATTTTTCCGATCTTCCGGCGTTCATCGCCTCTTTCGCGTACGGCCCGCTCTGCGGTGTTCTTGTCGAACTGATCAAGAACCTGCTCCATCTGCCGATGACGGGCACGTCGGGCGTAGGCGAACTTGCGAACTTCCTTGTCGGGGCATGCTTCGTCCTCCCTGCCGGACTGATCTACAAATACAAAAAGGACCGTAAAGGCGCACTCATCGGCTGTCTTGCCGGCAGCATTTTCGCTTCGCTCGTCTCCTTCCCGGTCAACTATTTCATCACCTATCCGTTTTACCAGAATTTCATGCCGCTGCAGGTCATCCTCGATCTGTATACGGCGATCATCCCGGCGGCGAACACGCTGCCAAAGGCCCTTCTGATGGTCAATCTGCCCTTCACGCTCGTCAAGGGACTTGTCAGTTCGGCAATCACCTTCATCATCTACAAGCATCTGTCTCCCGTCCTTCACGGCAGGAAGCCGGAAAAGAAGGTAAAGACGGACGAAAGCAGTGCGCCGGATGAAAACAGCGCTGACGGTCCGGACGGCAGGTAGAGAATAATTTCGAAAAAGGAAGCATTCGGCATGACGGAAGCAATTTCCAATTTCTTTTTGAATATTGTCGGGAAAGAACTCTGTGTCTTTTTCTGCGCGATGCTTCCCGTGATCGAACTGAGGGGCGCCATCCCCCTCGGAACTGCGCTGGGGCTCCCCATATGGGAGACATTCCTTCTGGCGCTAGCAGGCAACCTTTTCCCGGTCCCGTTCATCCTCCTTCTCATCAGGTTCATCATCTCGCTGATGAAAAAGATCCCTTTCATGCGGCGTTTCGCCGAATGGCTGGAGAGGAAAGCGGAAAAGAACCGTGAAAAAGTGGAAAAGGCCGAATTCTGGGGACTTCTGGCCCTCGTCGCGATCCCCCTGCCGGGCACCGGCGCGTGGACCGGGTCTTTGGTGGCTGCCGTTCTGAACATGAAATACTGGAAATCGCTTTTGTCCATCGTGCTCGGCGTGCTGATCGCAGGCGTTCTGATCCTCGGCATCAGCTACGGCGTGGCGGCCATCGTCGCGAGCGCGACGTAAAGATTCTGCGCAGAACCGTCCGAAAACGCTTGCGTTCCGGGCCGAAATATGATATACTTAAATACGAAAACAAAACATCTTATCAAGAGTGGCGGAGGGACTGGCCCTTTGAAGCCCGGCAACCTGCAGATGCAAGGTGCCAATTCCAGACAGATGAGAAACCGAACCGCCTGTCTGCCAGGCGGTTTTCTTTTGGAAAAAGGAGCAATTTATCACCTATGGCAAGAAAACAGCTGTTCACATCCGAATCGGTTACGGAAGGGCATCCGGACAAGATATGCGATCTGATCTCGGATACCATCCTGGACGAAATACTGAAGCAGGATGAAATGTCCCGCGTGGCGTGCGAAACCTTCTGCACGACGGGACTGGTGTGCGTGATGGGAGAGGTATCGACCAAAGCGCAGGTCAATATACAAGGGATTGTCCGGGACGTGATCAGGGACATCGGCTACACGGAATCCGGCGCCGGTTTCGACGCTGATTCGTGCGCCGTCATCACGTCTTTGCACGAGCAGTCTCCGGATATCGCGCGCGGCGTGGACTGCGCGCTGGAAAGCAGGACCGGGGAAGAGAAAAAGGAAACGGGCGCCGGGGACCAGGGACTGATGTTCGGGTACGCCTGCAACGAGACGCCGGAACTCATGCCGCTGCCGATCTCGCTGGCGCACGGGCTTTCCAAACGTCTTGCGGCGGTCCGCAAATCGGGCCTTCTGCCGTACCTCCGTCCGGACGGAAAGACGCAGGTGACGGTCGAGTACCTGGACGGTCGGCCGAACAGGATCGAGGCTGTCGTCGTATCGTCCCAGCACAGCGAGGACGCGGACGTGGAGCAGCTGCGCAAAGACATCAGGAAACACGTGATCGGGAAGGTCATCCCCGAAAAACTGATGGACGGGAATACGAAGATCTACATCAACCCGACGGACCGGTTCGTGATCGGCGGTCCCGCGGGAGACACCGGGCTTACCGGCAGGAAGATCATCGTCGACACGTACGGCGGGTACGCCCGTCACGGCGGCGGCGCTTTCTCCGGCAAGGATCCGACCAAAGTGGACAGGTCCGCCTGCTACGCGGCAAGATACGTCGCGAAGAATATCGTGAAAGCCGGACTGGCGGACAGGTGCGAGGTGCAGGTGGCCTATGCCATCGGCGTGGCGGAACCCGTTTCACTGCGGATCGACACGTTCGGCACAGCCCGCGCGGACGAGGAAAAGATCGCCGATGCCGTTTCGAAACTGGTCGATCTGCGTCCGGACGCCATCATCGAGAAATTCAAGCTGCGCCGGCCTATCTACAGGCAGGTGGCGGCCTACGGTCATATGGGGCGCGAGGACGTGAACGCCCCGTGGGAAATCTGCGATATCACGGATGAGCTCAAAAAGATCTGCCGCTAAAGGCGGGAAAAAAGTAAGACGGATAACGCCGTCCCGTCAGGACAGGGAAGTCAGGACGGAAACGGACTACCCGGTGGATGAACGGGGGCTGGTGCACATCACCGGCTCCCTTGAGCGCGTTATATACAGCAACGAGGACAGCGGGTTCACGATCGCAGACGTTGTCGCGGACACGACCAACGAGGTCATCACGGTCACCGGTACGATCCCGTATCCCGTCCGGGGGGAGACGCTGAGCCTTTACGGCAGGTGGGTCTATCACCCGCAATACGGAAGGCAGATCAAGGTGGAGACCTACGAGCGCATCGCGCCGAGCGACGAGACCGCCATGCTGAAATACCTGAAGGGCAACGCGGTGAAGGGGATCGGCCCCAAAACGGCAGAACGCATCGTCGAGATGTTCGGCGAGGATACTTTTACCGTTCTGGACGATCATCCCGAATGGCTGGCGCGTATCCCGGGCATCTCGCTCGAGAGAGCCCGCGAGATCGGACGGGACTACCGCGAAAAAGCCGGCATCAGGACCGCATACCTGTTTTTCGGGAACTATTTCGGCAACACGCTGACGGTACGGATATACAAGCGGTTCGGCTCCCAGGCAGTCGCCAGGGCCAAGGAGAACCCATACGCCCTTTGCGATCAGGTGGAAGGCGTGACGTTCGAGAAGGCCGATCTCATGGCCGCGAATCTGGGCATGCCTCACGACTCTCCCTTTCGGGTCAACAGCGGGATCCTTTTTTTGCTGCGCCACAATGCGCTCAAGAACGGGCATGTCTGCCTGCCGAGGGACAAGTGCGAATCGGCGGCGGCCGAGATGCTGGGCGTCAGCGAAGAGATGACGAAGACGGCGCTGGCCGGGCTCATCGAGTCGGAACAGGTCGTGGAAGTCGACCACGGCGGCCGTCCGATCGTATACAGCAGGGAGCTGTACGAGGCCGAGAGGAGTATCGCGAAAAAACTGCTGCTGCTCGACAGGTGCTGCATGCCCGTCGACACGAAAAACATCAATGCGATGATCGGGCGCGAAGAAACGCGCGCCGGGATCAGATACGGTGATATGCAGCGCAATGCCATCTCACTGGCAATGAGCAGCGGCGTCATGATCCTCACGGGAGGCCCCGGCACCGGAAAGACGACTGTCGTCCGGGCCATGCTCGAGATCTTCCGCAACATGAGGATGAAGACCGCCCTCATCGCGCCCACGGGGCGTGCGGCCAAACGGCTTGGCGAAGCGACGCATTTCGAGGCGAGCACGATCCACAGGCAGCTCGAAATGCAGTACGTTCCGGACGATGAGGATGATCTGGCCGGCACCCGCGCCAGATTCCAGCGGGACAAGAACAATTACCTTGACGAATCGGTGATCATCGTGGACGAGACGTCCATGGTCGACTGCCTTCTGATGGAATCGCTGACAGAGGCGATAAGACCCGGCTCGCGCCTGATCCTTATCGGCGACTCGGACCAGCTCCCCTCGGTAGGACCGGGGAACGTGCTGCGGGACCTGATCGAATCCGAACTGTTCGCGACCGTCAAGCTCACGCAGATCTTCCGCCAGGCCAGCGAAAGCCTGATCATCACCAACGCCCACGCCATCAACGACGGGCAGATGCCGGTCCTGGACAGAAGGGACAGCGATTTCTTCTTCATCCGGGAAGAGAACGACGAAAGGATCGTCGGGCTGGTATCGGACCTTTACAGCAGACGTCTTCCGGACGCGTACGGAGAAGATACGAAAGGGCGCATGCAGATCATCTGCCCGAGCCGGAGAGGCGCTTGCGGAACGGATTCCATCAACCGGGTGATCCAGGAACTGGTCAACCCGGCTGAGGAAGGAAAGAACGAGTACCGCTGGCGGGACCTTGTGTACCGCGAGGGGGACAGGGTCATGCAGATCAGGAACAACTACAACATCGAATGGCGCAGGGAGGACCTGTGCGTCGGCCTCGGCCTTTTCAACGGGGACATCGGCGAGATCAGGTCCATCGATCTGGAAGAGGGGCTTATGAAGATCTGCTTCGACGACCGCATCGTAGACTACCGGTTCACGGATCTGGAAGACCTGGAGCACGCATGGGCCATCACGGTCCACAAGAGCCAGGGGAGCGAGTACCCTTACGTGATCATCCCCGTCGGCAATTCGCCCCCGATGCTGCAGACAAGGAATCTTTTATATACGGCAGTGACCCGTGCGCAGTCGATGGTCATCCTCGTCGGGAAGATCGCTACGATCCGCACGATGGTAGACAACAACAGACAGGTGCTGCGCTATACAGGCCTTAAAGAGCAGCTTGCCGTCTGCGCGCAAAACTGATAAGGAGACACGATCCGTGGCGGACCGTGTCTCTTTTGCATGTGTGCCCGCCATGGGCAATAACTTGGTGGTGAAAGTCCACTACGCGCTCGGTAGCAGGAAGCGTTAGCCGAAGGCAAGGGTGTCCGTCGCGAGGCGGAATCTGAAGGAAGCCGGATTGAGGGATGAGAAGTTCCCG
>JAFSSK010000034.1 GCA_017451045.1 Clostridia bacterium | reverse complement strand
TCTTTGTTTTTCTTGGTTTTGTGCCTGCTATTTGTCTTTTGTTCAACATCTTTTGGGGCGTCTGCGAGTGATGAAAAAAATGAAGAAACACAAACAGACATTGCAATGAACGAGTCTTCCCCTAAGGAATGTTGTGATACGGACGGGGGGGCTGATCCTGATATATCATCAATGCTTTCTGATTCAGAACTGCGAGATGGTTTGGACGAGTATGTTTATGTCAGTACTCCAAGAACGCCAAATAGTGTTTTAGGGATTATATATTACTATGATTATAACTCACAACAAATTAACTATTGTAATACTTACCAAGCCGATTATTATTTCCAAATATACGGTGCTATTTATTTAAGCACTGCAACTAATAGATATAATTGTCATTCATATGCTTGGCACAGTACAAATACATCAACTAACAATGTTTGGATTCCTGATCCTTCAAATTATATCAGCGACCATAGTTATTGTTGTGTAGCGACACTGCAAGTTGGAGATATCATTATTTATTGTGATGATATGGATACTCCATTTATTTATACCGATGATGAGATTATTCATTCTGGAATTGTTACAGGAGTATTATCCGGAACCAGTAATGGATTGTGCGGGACATCAGATCTTGTAACCGTTACATCAAAGTGGGGCGGTCAAGCACGGTATTCTCACAACGGTTATCATTGCCCTTATACGGAATTTTGCCCGTTGGATCCAGACGATCAGATTGCGGAATATGTAAGGTATTATAGGCTTTCCACATTCAATTATTCAAATACCGGATTATATTCTGGTCATCAATGTACATGTACTTTGTGCGGCCACCAAGACGTAAAACCTCACACATATTCATATGTTAATATTGATTTGTCAAGTGGACATAGAGTAACTTGCTCAAAATGTAATCTGTTTGAAATAGAAGAGCATGACTGGCAGACATATTTGGATGGTTATAGATGCTCAAAATGCGGGGTGTTCTCTTCATATATTCCTGTAATTGCAGAAAGCGTAGTGCCGGAAGAGGAGATAATCTAATGAGAAAAAGAGTAAACCGGTTAGTATTATTGCTGATCATAGTGGTAGGCTTGGTTTCCATAGGGTGCGAAACGAACACGGGACCGATCAATTGGAATCACGTTGAGAAAACAGCAGTTAGTTTCACTGTAGCAGAGTATCATGATTTTCAATCGGCCACGCTTTCCTCCAAAATTCATCCGGAAATTGAAGAATGGATGAGTCAAACACCTCCGAATGGTTTGTTCAAGACACTGGGAAAAATACCGAACGATCTTGTAGAACTTGATAATACTCACGAGACTCAAGTTGCAATACTAAACAAGGCAGTATTTGATAGCCAAGAAACAGTTTATATTACAATTTCCTGTAGCGATGATATGTATTATCGGGTGTTTGTTTTACAAACAGGAAAAATCTTTATTACAAAAGCATTGTGGAATTCAATCGACCAGACAGCAACCTATGAATTGGTACTTGAATCAAAAGACGGGGCGGTAGACTTCCAGGCGTTTCTTGATCTCGTTCAAGTTAGGCTTTCCCGATAGGTAATAGAGCCACTTTGCAATTCTTTGTATACTTGCGAGTTTGTATTTTTGTGCGAAAATCGCATCAATATGAAAGGTCGGTGTGATATCTTCTCGTGAAAAGCAGGCAGGACCGGAGTACTACACTACTATAGTGATTGTGTTGAATCATATCGACTGAGATTCTTGGTCAAGCGGATAGTGGAACTAATGTTTGCGTTTACACAAACATGTGAAAAATCATTATTTAATTGCTTGGGGCCGTTGCAGGTTTTGCAACAGCCCCCTTTTGGATTCGGTACAAATTGGTCAGCCGATCGTCATCCGGACGGTTATAAGAGACCTCGGTGCAACTGTCGCGCTGACGGTCCCGCCGGCAGATACGCTCGCGCTTCCGATGCGGGCTCCCGAAAGATCGACGGTGCAGGCGCGGCTGACGCCCTCCTTGCGGATGATCAGTTTTTCGGGTTTGTCGGACAGGGAATATGCGCGTACATACAGGTACTTCTCGTCCGAGAACAGGGCGCTGAGAACGATGTTCTTGCCCTCCCAGGACAGCAGTGTCCCTTCCGGCGCAAGGTCGCCCTTGTGGGGCATGGAACTGACGGCTGTCGCAGGCCGTATGACGGACGTCGCAACGTTCTTGATTGCAGCGGCGTTATCCGGCAGAAGGCCTAAATACAGGGTGAAGTCATGGATGCCGCGTTCCGGATAGGGATCCGGGTTGACGGAAGAGTTGATCAGCGTGGAGATCAGGCGGACGTTCCCGTCGCGTTTGATGGCGCGGAAGCCGTACTTCGTCGCCGCGATGACGGTCGCGGAGGGGATGCCTTCAGCCAGGGCGCTGACGTAGGAATGACCTGGCCTTTCCTCTTCGGCGGGCCTGCGGACGATGGAACCGGCGGCTATGTCGTAGCGGATGCTGTCCGTATCGTAGGACAGAGGCCACTCGTAAGCCAGGACGGGAATGGTATCGCCCCCGATCTCATGCCAGTCTGCGTGGACATGGACGGCAAGGCATCTGGATCCTTTGTCCAGCGTGTACTCGACGGTGAATTTGGAATGCGCAAGATCCGCCTCGAACGCGACGCCGCAGCGCAGTTCACCCCGGGACGTGTCGTGGATGTTGGTCAGGCGCGAGATCTGTTCCTTTGCGAAGTGTTTGCCGATATACCAGGCGCTGGACGTATGCCTGTCCGTGCTGATGTATTCGAGCGTGGCGGACTGCCCCTGCGGGATGTATTCGCGGCCGGTGGCAAGGTCCTTGAACGAGGTAAGGGACCCGTCCTCGTAATCGATGACGGTGCGGACGAGGCCGTTGTCCAGGATATAGTCGTGGGAATCCTCCCGGTTGACGTTGGTCTGGAAGAACAGCGGGTAGGACTGCATGTCCTCAAGGGACAGGACGACCGTCTTGTAGGAGAGAGCCGGGATCTTCACGTAAACCAGGAAGCGGAAGTAGTAATGCGTCCAGTAATGCTGCTTCTTTTTGTCAAGGACCTGGAACGGCAGCGGATTGCCGCTTACGTCCGTGACTTTCAGGCGGTTCGTCTCGCCCGGATAGTCCCAGCAGACGATCTCCACGGGCTCTTCCTTGTCGATGAACGTGTTGTTGAAGACCTGCCAGATCCTGGTCGGACCCGTGCCGTTCTCCGCGACGGAGCGGCCGGCGAATTTCTCGTCGATCGCAAAGCCTACGCCTCCGCCTTCGGACATGGACTCGGTGCTGATCTGTGTTTTGATCATGGACGTGTCGACCCTGTCGGAGATACGGCGCAGCGCAAGATCCGTTTCGGTGTTGGCTGTCGCCAGGGCCTTCTGGTAGAGTCCCATTGCGTATTCGCGCGTGTCCTGCACGCAGGAGCCGGTCAGAATGTCGTGGAACTGGTTGAACAGGACTTTCTCCCAGGCTTCTTCAAGCCTTGCGCTGATATCCGGTCCGCCGGCAGCGAGCTTTGAGAAGGTTCCGGCGTTTTCCGCCTCGGACAGAGCCGCTTCGCAGCGTCTGTTCCCGCGCTTGATGCGGGACTGCGTGGTATAGCAGCCCATATGGTTGAAGTTCAGTTCCTCGTCGACGACTTCCAGTTTCTCCCGGACGCTTTCGGCTTCCAGGAAGTATTCGCGGAACGTGCCGAACTTGATGGTGGGGAAGACGGGCCATTTCATCATTTCCAGGCCGTGTTCCACGTCACGTCTCGTCGGTCCGCCGCCGTGGTCGCCCACGCCGTATACGATAAGGCCGGTCTTGAGGCCGCCGCTTCGTTTGGCGACATCGAAAACGCCCATGGCGATGCGCGGGGTGATGCCGCTGTTATACCAGTACTGTTCGCGGTATACCAGCAGTTCCTTGCCGGACTGGCCGCGCCAGCGGTAAAGCGCGTTCCCGCCGTCGTAGCCTCTGCAGTGATACATGTATTTTACGTTGCCGTAGCGCCAGATCTCCGAAAGGTTCGCGGGATGCCCGAAGGTATCCGGGGAGAACCCGACTTCAAACTGGGAATCCGTAAGCCCCCAGTTCTTTTTGAGATACTTGCGGGAGCAGGTGATGTGGCGGAGAAGGGACTCCGTATTGGGCATATTGTGGTCTGACTCGACCCACTCGCACGCGTTGACTTCCCAGCGGCCTTCGTCGATCCGCTTCTTGATGGCGTCATGAAGGGAAGGCGCGTACTGGTCCACGATCTTGTAAACGGACGTCTGGGACTGGCTGAAGCAGAAATCGGGGTATTCGTCCATGATGCGGAGCATCGTCTGGAACGTGGAGACAGCAGACGCGACCGTTTCCGTAAATGACCACATCCAGTTCATGTCGATGTGGGCGTGTCCGGCCAGGATCAGTTTGTATGATTTAGCCGTTTCTGCGATCGGCATCAGCAGCTGCTCGGCTTTTGCGGCGTCGTCTGTCGTGACAGAGCCGTGCTCGGCGACAGCTTTCTCCAGAAAGGTCAGCGCCTCTGAGACTTCGCTGTCGAAATGGTGGTCCGTCTCGTCGGTAAGATGGATGGCGAATTCCGTTTCGGACAGTATCCGGTTCAGGTATGCAGGAATACCGGAGATCCCGTGTTCCTCCTGCACGGTCAGCCCGAACGACTCTTCATAATGCTGAAGTTCCCGGCATCCGCCGATTTTTTTCTTCAGATCGCTCAAACGTTGCGCAAGTGACATATCAATCCTCCAAAATACGGTCTTACGACAGTAAAACCGATCGTTTGTCCGCCGTCATCAACGGCCAAGTTTATTGTACCAAAAAACGCCTGACGTTGCAACAAATATTATGTAATCTACTACATAAAATAATTATGGGTTTTCAAGGGACGTTTTGTTGGGAGAAGACCTTGACAAAACCGATTTTCTTGTGCTATTAAAAAGATAGAAAAAACAGGAAAGCAGGGCAGACAAAATGGAACTGTGGGACGCATACGACAGGCAGCGGCAGCTGACGGGCCGCTTCATGAAGCGGGGAGAAAGACGCAAACCGGACGAGTATCATCTCATCATCCACGCCTGCCTGATCAACGGAAAGGGACAGATGCTGATCCAGCAGCGGACCGACAGCAAGGACTGCTATCCGGGGCTCTGGGACATCACCGTCGGCGGATCCGTCGTCGCGGGGGAAAACAGTTCACAGGCGCTCAGGCGCGAGCTGTCCGAGGAACTGGGCATCGTCCTGCCCGAAAGAGAATATGTCCCGCAGCTGTCTGTCAACGACGGATGCGGGTTCGACGATATTTTCGTGCTGCGGAATGAAGCGGACATTGCCTCGCTGAAGCTGCAGAAAGAGGAAGTCCAGCAGGCGAAATGGGCGACAAAAGAGGAGATTCTTTGCATGATTAAAAGCGGTGAGTTCATCGATTATATGCCGGAATACATCGACCTGTTCTTCAGCCTGCCGGACCGGCACGGAGACAAAATAAGCTAAAAACGGGAGATTTTTTGACGAAAAATATGAGATATTCGCAGTTTAAGGATCTGAAGATCTCGAAGCTAGGATTCGGGACGATGCGCCTACCGCTCCGGGCTGACGGCAGCGTCGACGAGGAGACCGTCTTTACGATGGTGGATGAGGCGCTGGCCGGCGGCGTGAACTATTTCGATACGGCCTGGCCGTATCACCAGGGCATGTCCGAGACGGTGCTGGGACGCGCGCTGGCGAAGCATGACAGGAAAACGTTTTTCGTGGCGGACAAGTATCCCGGGCATCAGATCGCCGAACGGTACGAGCCGGACAGGATATTCGAACGCCAGCTGGAAAAGACGGGACTGTCCTATTTCGATTTCTATCTTCTGCACAACGTTTACGAGAAATCCATCGACGTTTATACGGACGGGCAGTGGAAGATCATGGATTACTTCTTCGAGCAGCGGAGAAAAGGCCGCATCCGCCACCTGGGTTTCTCCACGCACGCGCGGCCGGACACGCTGCGGGGATTCATCCGCAGGTACGGGCAGGAAATGGAATTCTGTCAGATCCAGATGAATTATCTGGACTGGACGCTGCAGGACGCGCGCGCCAAGTACGAGATGCTGACGGCCGCCGGCATTCCCGTGTTCGTGATGGAGCCGCTGCGGGGCGGGAAACTGGCAGACATACGGGGAGAGGACAGGGAACTGATGAAGCAGATGCGGCCGAACGACTCCTGCGCCGCGTGGGCCTTCCGGTGGCTGGAACAGTTCGACAACGTCGCCGTCATCCTGAGTGGCATGTCGGACAGGCGGCAGCTTTCGGACAATCTGAGGACGTTCTCATCCGGAACGCCGCTGGCTGATTCCGAAAAGGTATTCCTTTTCAGTCTGGCGGAGAAAATGAAGGACTCACTGCCTTGCACCGGATGCCGGTACTGCACGGACGGCTGCCCGGCCGGACTGGACATCCCCATGCTGATCAAGTTGCTGAACGAGTTGCACGCAGGACCTGACGCGACGATGACGCCCATGATGCAGATGGAAGCGCTTCCGGAAGACAAAAGACCGTCTGCATGTCTTTCATGCGGGCTTTGCGCACGCATCTGCCCGCAGAAGATAAATATCCCTGAAGCCATGAAAGAGTTGCAGGCTGTATATGAAAAGGCCCCCAAATGGTCCGATCTGTGCAGGGCCAGGGCTTCCGCGCAGAAATGACGCCGGTAACGACTGCTGAATAGGATGGTCTTATATGAGAGGGAACTGTTGCAAAATCTGACTTTTACAACAGTTCCCTGGTTTTTTCGACTCAAATTATTCATAATCGAGTAAAAAATGCAATACGGATCGAGTAAGAATTGAAATATGAACCGAGTAATTATTGCCTTTACAATCGAGTAATTGTAAAAAAAGAAAATAATGAAAGAAGCTACATACCCCCGAAAATGTCCGCAGGTATGCAGCTTTTCTTTTGTCTTGTCTTTACAGATTCAGTCTGTTCCTGATGCTGCGGAACGTGATCAGGTGCAGGACGAAAGCGATAGCTCCCACCATGAGCAGGTAAACGGCAGCAAGAACTGCGACGGCGGGGATGATGATCGCGGAAGATTCGTCTGAGCTGTTAAAGAAGATCACGAGCGCAACGACCCCGTAAAATGCCTGAGACAGGAAGTTGAGAACGAGGTTCAGCCCACAGTAGATGCCGATCGAGGCGATCACTTTGTGCTTCTGCGCCAGCATGGAGCCGACCGTTACGGAAAACTGGACTTTTGCAACGCTTTCCGCGAGAAGGGCGGCCAGAAGAAGGACGCCTTCCGCGATCAGCACCGGGAACCACACGCCTGTCTCCGCTTTTGCGTAGTCGAACAGGGCGCGGTACTCTTCGATCGCGGAACCGGAACCGCCTATCAGCTGGTTTGCCGCCGAGCAGACAAGGACAGTGAGGATGGTCAGGACGATCCACAGCATGCTGTTCAGCGTCTTGGACCAGTAGATGGAACTTCTCCTGACGGGAAGCGTGAACGTCAGATACCCTTCGTCGGTATAGAGATTCTTGTAAAAGCGGAAGAAGGGCAGGAACACGCCGAGTATGGAGAAGGCGGCGATGGACAGGGAGAACGCCCCCTGGCTGGCCATCCCGACGATGAAAGACAGGATGCCGAGGCTTTCGGGTAAAACGATCAGCCGGGTGGCAAGGCCGGAAAAGACTGACAGGGCCAGCGCGCAGACGGCTCCGATCCACCAGAGCCGCGCCACGGCCAGAAAATCATAGCGAAACAGTTTCTTCAGCATCTGAACACCTCCCGGAAGATGTCGTTCAGACTCTTCTGCTGCGCCTCTGCCACCTCTTTCGCGTTCCCGCTGAGGACGATGCGTCCGCCCGGGGCCAGGAAAAAGAAGTCGTTCAGCCTGCTTTCAATGTCCTGCAAAAGATGCGTGGAGATGAGGACGCAGGCGTCAGGTCTGTACTGGGAAAGGATCGTGTCCAGCACGAAGTCCCTGGCCGCGGGGTCAACACCGGCGATCGGCTCGTCCAGAAGATACAAAGACGCCTTGCGGGACATGACGAGCGCCAGCTGGACTTTTTCCTGCGTGCCTTTGGAAAGATGGCGCATGGACTTGTCCGTCGGGATGGAAAGGGAGGAGAGGATTTCTCTTGCGGACTTTTCGTCGAAGTCCGCGTAGAAATCGCAGAAATACCGGATGGCCGTGTCAACGGTCATGGCACCGCCGAAGTAGGTCCGCTCCGGCAGGTAGGCGACCTGGGCGCAGGACGCTTCCGTCCTTGGGCTTCCGCAGATCTCGATGCTGCCGGACTGAGGCGTCAGGATGCCCGCGATCAGTTTGATCAGCGTGCTTTTGCCGCATCCGTTGGGACCGAGGAGACCGGTGATCCTGCCGGGGTAGAGTTCAATATTCAGATGGTCGAGGACGGGCGGCGCGTTGCGGCCGTACGTCTTGCACAGATCCGTGCATTTTAAGATCGGTTCAGGCATCACTCACTGCTCCTTGTCTGCCAGAAGGGCGAACGGATCCGTGTCGTTGACCTGGCCCGGGATCAGCCGGAAGGCCCACGAGAATTCGCGCTCGTCGAAACGGAGAGACTTGTTCAGTTCGGGTCCGCACGAATTCGATCCGATGCCGTTCTGGCGGTAGTCGATATTGACGACTGTGTTTCGCAGCGGGACAAGCTCGTAGTCGTGCATCGTCTGCGTCAACTGTTCGGGCGAGTAATGGCAGCAGTTGAAGCTGAAGGGACTGCCGACGGCAAGCAGCGTGACGCCGTGCCCGTACAAGGCGGAGATCTGCGCCCAATAAGTCTTTGCGTGCGCGCTGTTCTCCTGCGGGCGGACGTAGTGCTCGAAGTTCCGGGACGCAGTCGTTGCGTACAGCCCCAGTTTCGAACTGTTGTTCTTGTCGATGTAGTTCTCGTTCTCGCCGCGGCCGAAATAGGTGATGTTCTCGTGGCCTTCGCAGAGGCTGAACTCAAATCCGAAGCGCGGGAGCATGGGCGTCTTTTCCGGTCTTTCGCATTCGCTCTTTACGATGACGGAACCGTCCTGCAGGAACGTGTAAATGATCTTTCCCCAAAGGAACGGCGTATAGGGCGCCTGGCCCATGGAGAACTCTGTCAGGATCTGTGCCCGGTCGGGCCCGGATGACGTCAGTTCGCATCTGACGCATCTTGTGAGCGGATGTCTGTATCCGCGCTCCTCCCAGGACCGTTTCACGTTCCTGTCGTTATCGGTCGGGGCGCGCCAGACCGTGGGTCTCACGGCGCTATCGAGCAGCTTTGATCCGCGGTCATTGATCTGTGAGATGAGTCCCGTCGCCCGGTCCACGGTATAGACCGTTTCGTTGGCTGTCACCGTGAATTCCTTTTCGTGCGCTACCGCGCGGACAGGCACTTTGCGCGCCAAGGGGCTAAGACGCTCGCCGGCAGGGACGGGGCTGTTCAGCACGAACTGCTCGAATCCGATGCAGTATCCGGCTTCCGCCCATTCCGTCGAACTCGCCTGGAATGCCCGGACCGTCAGCGTAAGGTATGCGTCAGCGGCATTCGGGGCGGAAAGATTGAAAGATTTCGTCTTCTGCGGCAAAACGGTCACATTCCTGAGCCAACCGTCCGAAACGGTCTTTCCGTTGCGCTCGAACGCATAGTAGAAATCGATGTCGAAAAGGTCCTTGAAGTAGCGCAGGTTCCTTAGCCGCAGGGTGCCTGCGTCGTAGGAAGCCTCGAAGGGCTTGACGACCTGCTTGTATTCCGCAAGGCCCGTGTGGGGGCGTCTGTCCGGATAGACGAGACCGTCCACGCAGAATTCCGCGTCGTTGGGGAAGTCGCCGAAATCGCCGCCGTAGGTGTAGTGCGGATCGGTATAGATGCTGTCTCCCGTGGCGACGGAATGGTCCGTGAACTCCCATACGCAGCCGCCGAAGAAGAAGTCGTGCTTGTAGATATAGTCCCAGTAGGCCTTGAGGTCGCCGGGCCCGTTGCCCATGGCGTGGGCGTATTCGCACAGGAAGAACGGCTTGTCCAGCTTGTATTTCTGGTTGTATTCGGCGTCGATATGCTCGACGGACGGATACATGCGGCTTTCGATGTCAGCGCCGGCGAAATTGTATTCGGACGGATCCTGCCGCTTCGAGGTGTCGATCTTTTCTCTCGTGACCCTGGATCCCGCCTCGTCGTGCACGATGCAGCCGGGCATACGGCCGTGGAAGTAGTCCGCCATCGCCTGATGGTTGCTGCCGCAGCCGCTTTCGTTGCCGACGGACCACATGATGACGCAGGGATGGTTCTTGTCCTGCTCCATGAGCCTGTGCGCGCGGTCGAGATAGGCTTCCTTCCAGTCCGGGTTGTCGGTGAGATAGTCCATCGAGCCCGTGTAGTGGATGCCGTGCGTTTCAAGATCGGCTTCGTCGCAAAGGTAGATGCCCAGCCTGTCGCACATCTCCGGGAGCCTGGGATCGTTGGGATAGTGGCTGGTCCTGATCATGTTGAGGTTGTGCCGCTTGATGATGTAAAGATCTCTTAGCATATGGTCGAGCGGGGTGGCCGCGCCGAGGATCGGATGGCTGTCGTGGCGGTTCACGCCCTTGACCTTTTCCTTCTTGCCGTTGATGTACACGACCTTGTCCCTGATCCGGATCTCCCGCAGGCCGACAGGGATGGAAATCTTTTCGGAACCGCAAAGGACCGTCAGGGAATAGAGGGAAGGAGACTCGTCGCTCCAAAGGACCGGATCCTTAAGTGTGAAAACGGGGGATTTCGCAACGGACGTCTTCTTTTTCCCGATCTCGCGGCCGTCCGGGCCGGCAAGGATCAGCGTGGCTTCCGCGTCAGCGGTCGCTTCCAGTTCCACGCGGATCTCGGCGCTTGAAAAGTCTGGCGACAGCGTCGGACGGACGTATATGTCCCGGATATGGACCTTGTCCCGCAGAAGCAGGTAGACTTCGCGGAAGATACCGGACAGACGGAATTTGTCCTGGTCCTCAAGGTAAGTGCCGTCGCACCATTTCAGGACCAGTACCTGGAGCCTGTTCTCCCCGGGCATGAGGTATTTCGTGATATTGATCTCGTGCGTGCTGTGGCTGACCTGGCTGTACGCGGCGAAAGCGCCGTTCACATACAGGTAGAAGCAGGAGTCCACGCCCTCGAAATCAAGGTAAACGTCGTACGAAAGCATCCTCTCGTCCGCAAAGACCGTGCGCTGGTACAGCCCGCAGGGGTTTTTGTCCGGCACGAACGGGGGATCGACGGGGATGGGATAGTTCACGTTCGTGTACTGCGGCTTGTCGTATCCGCGCCCGAGCAGGGTCTGCCAGCTGCGCGGGACCTCGATCTTCTCCATCCCGTCGCAACAGAAGCCCGGAACGGTGAAGTCTGGCACATCCTGTACGCTTTCGTAGTATTTGAAGTCCCATTCGCCGCAGAGCGACAAAAAGCGGGAGGAAAGCCCGCGCTTCACGTTGTCCGCCGGCTCGTTTGCGGAAAAGGGGATGAAATAGGCGTGCGGCTGTTCGCAACCGATATGAAGGATGGACTGATCCTGATGGCAGTTCACTTTGATTGGCATGGTCTGAACCTCTCTGTTTCTTTGCATTTTTGCCCTTTCAGGGCAGGACGATGTTCGCCACGTACGGCTTGTGATCCGATACGCATGTTTCCACGATCTCGGCGGATTCAACGCCTATGTCGCGGCTGACGAAGATATAGTCGATCTTTCCGGAAAAAGAGTCGAGTGTCGGGTCCGAGGGGAACGTGACAGCGTTCTTCCTGTCCCCGGGGAAGCTGTCGAAAGTGTCTTTGAGCATCTCCCGGATCGGGTCAAGGATCGGATCTTCCGGGAGCAGATTGAAGTCTCCCAAAAGGATCACGGGATGCTCTGCCGCGGGGATCAGCCCGCACAGCGTTCTGACGGCGTTCTTTTTCTCCTCCGTGGCAAGCCCGAAATGGGAAACATAGACATCGGCCGGATGCGCGTCGAAATCGATCGTCGCATGGAGGATGCAGCGCGTCTCGTAGTAGGCTTTTTCAGATCTGTCCGTCGGATCCGGGATCGGGAAGATCTCGAACTCCTTTACGGGATACCCTGACAGAAGGCCGTTGCCGTAGCTGCCGGGGAGCATGGTGATGGCAGGGGCGAACAGGCTTTCATATCCTGTGAGCCGGCCCAGCGTTTGCGCCATTTTGATGCAGCCTGAGCGCGGCAGCTTGTAATCCACCTCGTTCAGTCCGCAGACGGCCGGCGCGACGCGTTTGATGACCTCCGCCGTCTTTTCGGGACATACGCGCCTGTCGGATGCGTAATCCCTGCAGCCGGCGATGTTGTATGTCATGATCTTCAGATGCATAGGGCAACCTCCTATTGAAACGGTAACGCTTCCAAGGAAATTCTACTTTTATTTCTGTTGAAAATCAAGATGTTTTTTGAGAAAAGAGGGAAGCCTGCACGCTTTTGTTCCGCGAAGTCCGCTTTCTTTGCCTTCTGACGGCAAAAACTGCGCAAAATGAGTCTTGACAAACGAAGCTCCAGTTGCTATAATATGTATCCGAAAGCGCTGCTATGGCTCAGTCGGTAGAGCACGTCATTGGTAATGACGAGGTCATCAGTTCGATTCTGATTAGCAGCTCCACAAAGCCCCGGATCTTATGTCCGGGGTTTTGTACTAGCAAGGATCGTCCCGGACAAAAAAACATCATTTTGGAGGAAAAAGGACATGAAAAAGAACATTTATGCGGGAACGCAGACGGAAAAGAACCTTCAGGCCGCCTTCGCGGGGGAGTCTCAGGCAAGAAACAAATATACCTATTTCGCATCGACTGCCAAGAAAGAGGGCTACGAGCAGATCAGCGCGCTTTTCTTGAAGACCGCTGAAAACGAGAAGGAGCATGCCAAGATGTGGTTCAAGGAACTGAACGGCATCGGCACCACGGCGGAGAACCTCGAAGCCGCAGCGGACGGGGAGAACTTCGAGTGGACGGACATGTACGAGGAGTTCGCCAAGACGGCGGAGGCCGAAGGTTTTAAAGAGCTGGCCGCAAAGTTCCGCGGCGTCGCGGCGATCGAGAAGCACCATGAAGAGCGCTACCGCGCGCTGCTGCGCAACGTAGAGGCGCAGGAAGTCTTCGCCAAGAGCGAGGTCAAGGTGTGGGAATGCCGCAACTGCGGACATATCGTGGTCGGCACGAACGCGCCCGACGTCTGCCCGGTCTGCGCCCATCCGCAGAGCTATTTCGAGATCAACGCGGAGAATTATTGATACAAACAATGCAAAGCCGGAGGAGCCTTTCGAAAAGAGGGGCTCCTTTTTCTTTGAAAACTGCTTTCGGGCAGTTGTAAAAACTATATTTTTATGTTATCATTGCAATGTTAGATTATGCCCGGTTTCGAAGGCCCGGGAAGAGGAGAAGGAGGACAGCATATGGAAACGCAAACCGAATATCCGATCCTGTCTTCCATCCGGAACCCGAACGACGTCAAGAAGCTGTCGCAGGAGCAGATGACAGAACTGGGCGAAGAGATACGCAGATGCCTTGTGGAGCGCGTCAGCGAGAACGGCGGGCATCTTGCCTCCAATCTCGGCGTGGTCGAGCTGAGCATGGCAATCGACCGCGTCTTCGACCTGGACAGGGACCACGTGATCTATGACGTCGGCCACCAGTCATACGTCCACAAGCTCTTGAGCGGCCGGTTCGATCGCTTCTGCACGCTGCGGCAGCCGGGCGGGATCTCGGGTTTCCCGAGGCGGGACGAAAGCCCCTACGACAGTTTCGGCACGGGACACGGCTCCACGTCGCTGTCCGCCGCGCTGGGGTTCGCCAAGGCGGACAAACTGGCC
>JAFSSK010000033.1 GCA_017451045.1 Clostridia bacterium | reverse complement strand
GTTTTCTACAAAGGCCGGGATATATTCGGTCTCCATACCGAACACGGCAGAATACCGTTCTGCCAGCACGCGAGCCTTGTTCTCCCCTAAGTCTGCAGGGATAAAGTTTTGCCGGACAAGGTTTTTTTCCTCTACAATGTCACCATCACAAATGATAAAACGGACAGGCCGGTCCAACGCGTAGAGCAGCCGGTACAGATGCGGTGCGATATGCCCGCCGGTACCTCCTGCGCCCAGCATCACGACTTTCACAGGGCGCTCCTTTGAGAATCTCATATGAGCACCTTCCCGTCGCGCGTGTCACAAAAAGACGGTGTTTTGTTTTCTGGATACGCGTCTTCCTGCTCTACCTGATCCAGCCACTCCACGGGAAATTCCGCCCCGGCGCTCTCCATGACGAGGTTCGGGTCGATCTCAATATACGACCCACCGCACGAGACCCGTGCAGTGACGGATGGATAGAAGCGATCCAGATTGCCGATGACGACGTATAGCCGCGTAGCTTTTTCATCCGAATCGTCGATCGAGGAAAATTTTGCCGGCATGCTGTTATGGGAGTGGACGTCAGCGTAAAGAAGATAGCGGTCCTCCGGGAGCATGTTATTCGTCGTGGTCGTGTGTACGCTGGCCTTCGTTGCGATCTGCTTCGGCACAAACACGACGAACGCCTCTTCCTGACGGTCCCAATAGACATAGACCAATGCCTCGTATTCCGCGCGTTCATTCATGAAGCAGCGAAAGAAAGAGATGATCTGGCCCATAAGTTCCTGCGGGATGAGGGGCAGAGCCGGGGTAAACCCGGCTCTGATGCTCGTAAAGTCCGCCACTTTGTTTTTGGGGGCGATGAACTCACCCATCTCCGTTTTCCGCATCTCGTAGATGCGACCGTCTTTCGCGGGCATCAGGCAGATCAACTTGTCGGAATCCCGCGCTGCCTCCACGGTAGGGAACACGCCTTTGTAGTCGGGGAGCGTCCCTTTGTTCTTAGCAACGACGGACGGGATCACGAGGCAGTCCTGCTCCTTGACCTTGCCCTTATTGAGCGCGTCCAGGAACGCCTTTGACTTTTCAATCTCCTCTTTCATCTTGGCGATAGACGTCCCCTTGGGGTCGGAAATGGACTTGGTGACATCGCCGTACTTCACACGCCAAGAAACGCTCTTGCCATCCTCCAGTTCGGGAAAATCGTCCGCTTTGGCGATGCGAAGCTCCTCAAAGGTCTGAGAAGCATCCTCGATTTTATCCTTGTGACCGCCGTAAGAAAACACGGGCGGCCTGTCAAAGATGGATATTTGCTCAGGGGTCTGTCCGAGCAGTGCTTTCGGCATAGGAGGTGTAGCGCTGTCACTGTTAAATGCGGAGAAGATGTCCTGCTCCGCCTGCTCAACTGTGGCGGTAACCTTTGATCTCCGGTTTGTTCCCGCGCTTGGCGCGTACTGTGAGGTTTCATTTGCAGCCTGATCAATGCGGTGCTCATCTTTCATTTTTTCACCGTCGGCGCCGGTGCTTCCTGCCGGTTCGTTCCTTGGATCTGCTTCCCCGATGGTAGGCAGCGGATCGGTCGATGCATCACCGCCGCTGAAAATGGCTGCAAAATCCAGATCTCCGTCCTCATCTTCCAAGTCGGGGATTCCAAATGATTTGCTCAGTTCGTCCATGGTATTTGCTCCTTTCTTTTTCTTACAGAACACAAAAAACCGTAACAGCCTCTTCTTAAAAGGCAATTACGGTCTTACGTGGTCCTGTATCGTTTTTGGGTATCTCACGGTCCGTTGCGGAAGGCGAATAGGCGCATTACGCCCCTATAGCCCTTTGCTCCACCCTGAAATGCTCCGCCCTAAAATGCTCCACCCTGAAATACAAGCTCATTTTACAGGCGTTCTTCATCATTGTAAACTTGCACTTTTTCCAAGGATGCTCAATTGTTGGTTCCTGATTGCATAGCGCGGCCAAAAAGAGTATAAAATAACGCCAAAACCAGACGGGAGGTTTTGGCATGACCATCACAAAAGAGACGCTGGAAGCGTTCCGCGCGCGGCTGCAGGCCGAGGAACGCGAGAAAAGCACGGTCGAAAAGTACCTGCGGGACGTGCGGGGCTTCGCTCTGTGGCTCGGAAACCGGGAACTCACGAAGGAGACTGCGGCGGCCTGGAAGGCCCATCTCGCCGAACACTATGCCCCGGCGACGGTGAACGCCGCGCTGGCGGCGCTCAACAGTTTCCTTCGCTTTGCAGGCCGCGAGGACTGCCGCGTGAAATTTTTAAAACTGCAGCGCCGGGCGTTCCGGGACCAGTCGCAGGAGCTGACGCAGGCGGAGTACGCGCGCCTCGTCGCCGCCGCAAAAAAACAGGGCAAGCCGCGGCTCGCGCTGCTCCTTGAGACCATCGGGGGCACGGGCATCCGCGTGTCGGAGACGGCGTATATCACGGCGGAGGCCGTAAGAGCGGGAAAGGCGGTCGTCGCGCTCAAG
>JAFSSK010000032.1 GCA_017451045.1 Clostridia bacterium | reverse complement strand
GTCGAAACTCTTGTTCTGGTTGTACATCTTGCGGTAGATGCTGTAGACGGACTTGATGCGCCCCTCCATCTGGAAGTCTCCGATGGTCTCTCGCAGCTTCTTGTCGATATCTCCCCGGATCTGCTCGATGTAGTTGTAGTTCTGGCCGTACTTTTCCTCGACGGCGTGCTTCACTTCCTCGTACCCGATCGGATCAAGGTATGCAAGAGACAGGTTCTCCAGCTCGTGCTTGATGCGCTGCATACCGAGCCGGTGGGCCAGCGGCGCGAAGACGTGCATGGTCTCCAGGGCCGTCGCCCGTCTTTTCTCCTCGGGCTTTGCGCCCAGCGTCCGCATGTTGTGCAGTCTGTCGCAGAGCTTGATAAAGATGACGCGTATGTCCTTGGACATCGCCAGAAGCATCTTGCGCAGGTTCTCGATATGGGCCTCTTCCTTGTCCTTGACCTCGAGCATGACCATCTTGGTAAGGCCGTCCACGAGCAGCGCGACCTCCGGGCCGAACTTCTTCTCGATCGTTTTGATGTCCGCCTTGGTGGGACTGTCCTCGACCGTGTCGTGCAGAAGCGCTGCGCAGATCGAGTCCGTGTCAAGGCCGAGCTCCGCCACGATCTCCGCGACGGCGACAGGATGGGAGATGTACGGTTCCCCGCTGGCGCGGAACTGACCGGCGTGCATTTCCTGTGCATAGGCGAATGCGCGCTCGATCTTTTCCATATCATATTTTTTGCCGGAATTCTGCAGAATACCACAAAGATACTTGATATTCACATGCATTTCCGTGTCAGTCTTTTCCATAGGGTCCGTCCTTACGCTTTGTCCTTCTCCTCCCGGCACTGCCCGCGCAGCGTCTGAAGGATCTTCGAGTTCTCGATGCTCGTCTTTTCCTGGCTGTAGGCGATATCGATCTGAAAATGGTTGTCCGGAAGCTCGCTCACGGAGCAGATCCCGAGTTCTTCGAGGATCCGCATCATGAAACGGAGCTTCACGTAGTTGATATGTCTTACGGGGTTGTTCCCGACCATCTGCAGAAGCGAATGATCCGGGAATACTTTATGTCCCAGATGCGCCTCGCGCCGCAGAACGAAGTAGAAGGCGCCGAGGTCTCCCCTGTCCGGGATATAGTCTTTCCCCGCGTCGAACGCTCCGCCGGCCGCAACGGCTTCATATTCCTTCCGCATCCGCTCCATGCCGTCGACGCTCTCTTTTGACAGCTTCATGTCCTGGAGCACCAGCTGCAGCGTCCTTATGTTCATGTATTCGTTGATGTTGAGCTGGCCCAGCACGTCCACGTATTCGCCTTCCACGAACTCCAGGCGCCCCGGCTGCATGTTGAACCAGACGGCCGTGATGCCGATCCCGTCGCCCTCGAGGATGAGCTTGCAGTGCTTTCCCTCCGCCATATCCAGAATCCGCTGGATGCGCAGGTTCCGGACGATGAAATTGGGGATGGCGTTGCCGGTCCCGAACGGTTCGAGCCGGGATATCTCCAGCATGAGCGGCATGACAAGATCCTTCATGCCCACCTCGCACTCGGCCTCGATGGAGCGGACGGGCTCCGCGTCCCGGAAAGCCTGTCTGCCAAGGCTGTTGATGCGCTCGCGGAACGCAGGGATGTCCCCGCGCCTGATGCTGAGCCCCGCGGCAAGCTCGTGCCCGCCGTACCGGACCAGAAGGTCCTCGCAAAGGCCTAACGACTCCACCAGGTTCATGCCCTTGACGGACCGGCCGGAGCCTTTGCCCACGTCGTCCGGGCTGGGATAGCCGCGCGTGGCGCCGTCGAAGGAGATGAGGATGGCAGGCAGCCCGAATTTCTCGGTGATGCGGGAGGCCACGATGCCGATGATCCCCTGCTGCCAGTTGTCGTCCTCGAGCACGATGACGCTCGTTTTGTCCTTCCCAGACAGCTCCTCTATTTTTCTGGACGCCTGTTCGGCGATCCTGTTCTCCTCCAGCTGACGTTCGCGGTTGATCTCGCACAACTCCCGCGCCAGCCTTGTCGCCTTCTCATCGCTCTGCGCGAGTAGCAGCTCCACGGCCTTCGAGGCGTGGGAGATCCGTCCCGCGGCGTTGAGCCTCGGGGCCAGCACGAATCCTATGAAGGAGGAGGTTATCTTGCGTTTGCGGGCGACGTCCGTCAGACGCGGCCGTCCCGGCTCGGATATCTCGCGCACGAGCGCAACGATCCCCGGCCGTTTGCTCTCCTCGAGCAGCTTCAGGCCCAGCGTTACCACGAGCCTGTTCTCGTCCACGATCTTCATGACGTCCGCGATGGTGCCGATGGCCACGAGATCCGCGTTTTCCATGCAGAACTCGCGGATGCCGTCGATGACGGGACGTCCGCAGCGGTCGCAGTCCGCCATGATGTAGGCGCAGATCAGCTTGAACACCACGCCCACACCCGCCAGTTCCTTGAACGGATAGGGGCAGTCCGGGCGGTGCGGGTTGATGACGGCGCACGCAGGCGGCAGCTCGTTCTGGCACTCGTGGTGGTCCGTTACCACCGTTTCAAGGCCCAAAGTCGCCGCGTAGGCGATCTCCTCGTTGGCCGTGATGCCGGTGTCCACCGTGATCATAAGGCCGTATCCCTGCCGCCGCAGCTTTTCCACCGCCGCGCGGGACACGCCGTACCCCTCGCCGTCCCGGCTGGGGATGTAGTAGCCGACGTCCGCCCCCTGCTTGCGCAAAAACAGGTACAGGAGCGTGACCGACGTCACGCCGTCCACGTCGTAGTCCCCGTAGATCACGATCTTCTCGCGATCCTTTACCGCCTTGTTCAGCCTGTCTATCCCCTTCTGCATGTCCTTCATGAGGAAGGGATCGTACAGGTAGGACGTGTCGTTGCGCAGAAAGGAATGCACGTCGCGGCCGTTTCTGCAGCCTCGGTTGTAAAACAGCTTCGCGCAGATCCCCGAGACGCCTGTCTCCTCGCGCATCAGCGCCACGCTTCTAAGGGCCTCTTCGTCCTCGGCCGGGAACAGAACGTTCCATTGCTTAGCTCTTGTTTTCAGTTCCATGGTTCAACTCCGATACGGCCCGGCCGTCTGCCCCGCACCGCACAAATCTTTTTCTCGTTTTAGTTCTTTTTTGTTTTGCTTTGTGTCTCTTTGCTGATCTTGCCGGACCGGCGCCATACTGCGCGACCGGTCCGAAAAAAGTATATTTCAGTAAAAAATCACTCGAATCTGTATTTTTTCAGGATTTCCTGCGCCACGCGCAGGCCGTCCACCGCGGCGCTCGTGATGCCGCCGGCGTATCCGGCGCCCTCCCCCGCGGGATAGACTCGCCGGCAGGACAGCATGGTATAGTCTTCCTGCCGCTGGATGCGCACGGGAGACGATGTCCTCGTTTCCGCGGCCGTCAGAAGCGCTTGCGGGTCGTCGAAGCCTTGGAGCGTTTTGCCGAAGGAGCGGATGCCCCTGGCGATTCCGTCAGTGACAGGCGCCGGCAGGACCTCGCAGATCCTTGCGGCCCGTACGTGCCCCCCGCCGCGGTAGGTGGAAAGCACTTCTTTTGAAAGGACCGGCACAGAGCCGTCCAGAAACGTCCCCACCGACTGGGCCGGCGCGTCATAACTGCCGCCGCCCGCTGAAAATGCCGCGCGTTCGATCATCCGCTGGTATTCGATGGCGCCCAGCGCCGCATTGCCGTCCTTGAGGATATAGTCGCTGACAGGGACGGACACCGCCAGCGCGGCGTTGGCGTTTTTCCCGTTTCGCGCATGCAGACTCATGCCGTTGACGACAAGTCCCCCCTCTTCGGAAGTGGCCGCCACGACTTCCCCGCCCGGGCACATGCAGAACGTGAACACGCCCCGTTCCCCCTTCGTGTCCGAAAGCGCGTATTCGGCGTGTCCCAGCGCTGGATGCCCCGCGAAGGAGCCGTACAGCATCCCGTCGATCCGGGACTGCAGATGCTCGATCCTGACGCCCACCGCGATCGGTTTGGGTACGATCGGGCAGCTTGCCTTCACAAGGGAGGTCACGGTGTCCCGCGCGCTGTGGCCCAGGGCCAAAATAAGCGCCGAACAGGCGATGTCCCCTTGCGACGTGCGGACGGACAGCCCGTCCGTCTTTTCAGTATAGGACAGGAATTTCGTGCGAAAAAGGGTTTTCCCGCCGAGTTCGCGGATGCGCGCAAGCATCCGGGAGACGACCGTACGCAACAGGTCCGTCCCCACGTGCGGTTTCGCCATATGCATGATCTCATTTGGCGCCCCGAAAGAGCAGAACGTCTCAAGGACGTATTCGCAAAAGGGGTCTTTGATCCTCGTCAGCAGTTTGCCGTCCGAGAAGGTGCCGGCTCCGCCCGCGCCGAACTGGATGTTGGATTCCGTGTCAAGGACGCCGTCGCGGAAAAATTTCTCCACGTCAAAGACGCGCTCTTCCACGTCAGGTCCCCGTTCGACAAGGACAGGTTCAGCGCCCGCCTGGGCCAGCCGCAGGGCCGCGAATAGCCCGCAGGGGCCCGATCCCACGACGAGCGGCGGCAGGCTCGTGCGCTCCTCCCCCAAAGGGAAAGGCAGCTCGCACGGCGGCGCGTACGTCGCGTCGAGCCGTTCGCATACGTTTTGCGGGACGTTTTCCGTCCCCGCGCCCGTGACAGCCACGGAGCAGATGAAGCGGATGCGGTCTTTGCGCCTTGCGTCAATCGATTTTTTATACAGATGGAACTGCATGCCGGGGGTATAGATCCCCTCCCGGCGCAGTTTTCTTTTCGCGATGTCGTACAGTTCCGCCTCGTCCTTGTCGAGCGGAAGGGGGATGTTGCGAAGGATAAGCCGGCCGCTCATTCTACGCCAGGCTCGTCTTCCTCGGGACTGTAGGCCGTCAGGCGCACGGTCGTGGCGTCCGCCTTCACGGCGTCGAGGAACTCGCTTGTGACGATGGCGCCCGTGATGTCCACGAAGACGTATTTCTGGCTGGAAATGGTCTCGCCCGGTTTGTGCGAGCCGTATATGGTGCATTCCGCCCTGTCGATGGACGCAAGCACGGTGGCGGGTCCCGTCAGGACGATCTCTTCGGGTCTTGAGGAGTAAAGCACGCTTCCGTCCGCGCTCCTGGCGACCACCGGGATGCGCTTGACGGATTCACTGTCGATCAGCACGCGGCATTCCTGGATGCTTATGTCCGAAACGTCCAGCGAGGGGTTGACACCTTTTTCCAGTTCGACGTGCACGGGCAGCGTCACGATACCGGACATCGTCGTCTCGGAAACGTCCACGAAGGCCAGCACCTGCTCCTCTTTCAGTTTGCCGACGAAGTCCTCGCGCCCGCGAATAGTGGCGGTCACGCTGAGATCTCCCGGAAGATAGACTTTCATACCGGCATCGTCCATGAACTTCTCTTCGCCTCTGACGCCGATGCCGACCGTGAAGTCCCTGGCCGTTCCGGGATCGTTCCCGGCCACGTACAGCCAGACAAGGACGGCGATGAGCAGGCAGACGATGATGGGAACGATATGGATCTTGCGGTCCCTTCTCTGGGAACGGACGGTGATCTCGCCGTTGGCGTTTTTCTTGAAATTATACGTTTTCACTGTCGTTCCCCTCCTCTTCCGTCATCTCGGCGGGCACGCCGCTCATATCAGGACCCTGCGAGTAGTCTGCATCGGCGCTCACGCCGGCCAGCAGCAGAAGCAGGTCCTCTTTCAGGGAACCGGAGTTGTAGTTCCGTTTGATGATCCCGTTGTTGGCGATGGATATCTGCCCCGTTTCCTCCGAAACGACCAGCACGACCGCGTCGCTCACCTCGCTGATGCCGACGGCCGCGCGGTGCCTTGTGCCCATCTCCTTGAAGTTGTCCTCGCTGCGGGACGAAGGAAGGATGCATCCCGCCGCGGCGATCCGGTAGTTGCTGATGATGATGGCGCCGTCATGCAGGGGGGACTTGTTGAAGAAGATGTTGCGGATCAGATCCACGGACATATCTGCGTCCAGATGCACGCCGGAGTCGATGAAATCTCCCAGTTTCGTCCCGCGTTCGATGACGATAAGTGCCCCCGTGAGTTCCTTGGACATGGTGGAGCATACCTCGGACAGGATGCTGACCATGTTGGCCACGGGCCCCGGCACCTTCTGGGCAGAGCCTATGTTGCGGATGCTGGACGGGGTGTTGCCCATTTTCTCCAGCGCGTCGCGCAGCTCAGGCTGGAAGATGATGACGATGGCGATGATACCTACCTGGTAGATGTTGCCGAGCAGCGAGTTGACCGCCCGCATCTGCAGAACGGACCCGATCAGGGACAGTGCGAACAGCAATACGAGCCCTATGGCCAGTTTGCCGGCGCGACGCTGCCTGATAAAGCGGTAGATCCAGTAGAACAGCGCTGCCATGACGAGGATGTCCAGAATGTCCCAGACCATGATGGAGGCGAACGGATTGACGAAATATTTCTTCAGAAACAGCAGAAATCCGCTGGTCCCCCCGCCTGTTTTGAAAATGTTGATGAAGTCCTGTAACAAGATATCACCCCTTCCTAATGAATACCCATTATAACATACATTTTAATTCTACTTCAACCCGCCGCGCGCTCATTCGGACGCCGGACGCAGGCGGGCGGCGCTGGCCATCAGCTTTTTGGTGCCGGCCGTTTCGAACACAACCTCAAGGATCGAATCCGGACCGGCGGGGCGCACGGAGAGGATCTCCCCTTTGCCGAACGCCGGATGCACGACGGCGTCCCCTTCGCGCCATTTCGGGATCGGCTCGCTCTTGGGCTTTGCGACGGGCTTTTCCGCCTCTTTTTGCCGTGCGGGGAACGCATGTCCGGGGACTGCCCTTCTCCTGTCTTCCCTTAGTTCCGCAGGTCCCGTCTTCACTTTATCGGGAACGTCCGCTAAGAAGACGGACGGAAGCCCGATGCTCGTCTGTCCGTACAGCATCCGCTCCCGGGCGTAGGTGATGACGAGATTGTCCTTGGCGCGCGTCATGGCCACGTAGGCCAGGCGCCGCTCCTCCTCTTCCCCTTCCGATCCCTCGAGCAGTGCGCGACTGTTGGGGAATATACCGTCCTCCATGGCCGGGAGGAACACGTTCCTGAATTCCAGCCCCTTGGCGCTGTGCACGGTCATGAGCACCACGGCGTCCGCGGCGCTGTCATAGTTGTCCACGTCGGACTGAAGAGCCAGCTCCTCTAAGAAGCAGGATAGAGACTTGTCATCCCTGCGCTGCATGATGGAAAGCGCCGTCGATTTCAGCTCCATGATATTGTTCAGCCTGTCCTCGCCGGATTCCATATCCTGCTCCAGCATGGCGCGGTAGCCTGACATGTCCGCAACGAGATCGATCATCTCGTCCGGGCGTTTGCCGCTGTCCACTGCCTGTCGCAGCTCTCCAATGAGGGCCGTAAAGTTCTTGCAGCTTTCCCTGGCCGCTTTCGGGATGGCCTCGTAATCGTCGGCACGCTGCATGACGGCAAAGCAGCTCTGCCCTGTCTGCTGGGCGATCTGCATGATCGCGGCCAGGGTCTTCGCCCCGATCTTGCGGGACGGCTCGTTGACGATGCGCAGAAGGCGCTGGTCGTCGTCCGGATTCACGAGCAGCGAAAGGTAGGCCCGGATGTCCTGGATCTCCTTGCGGGTATTGAACCGCACGGTGCCGATCATCCTGTAGGGCACGCCTGCCCGTATAAGATGCTGCTCCAGGTAGTTGCACAAGGCGTTCGTGCGCACAAGGATCGCAAAGTCGCCGTACCGGCAGCCGCCGTTTCCGACCGTGTCCTTGATGATCTTCATGATGAATCCCGCTTCCCTGTCCTGGTTCGGCAGGGGCAGGATCTGCACCTTCGTCCCGCTCTCCCGCTCCGTCCACAGCGACTTTTCGTGCCGGTTGCGGTTCTTCGCGATCACGGCGTTCGCCGCGTCCAGGATGTTGGAGGTGGAGCGGTAGTTCTGTTCCAGCCGTATCACGGCGGATTCCTTATAAACTTTGTCGAAAGAAAGGATGTTCTCGATCGTGGCCCCGCGGAAGCGGTAGATGCTCTGATCGTCGTCCCCGACGACCATGAGGTTGTCCGCCGGCCCCGTCAGCTCGCGGATCAGGGCGAACTGCGCGATGTTGGTGTCCTGGAACTCGTCCACGGACAGGTAGCGGAAGCGGGCGCGGTAGTAGTCCGCCACTTCCGGGAAAGTGCGCAGAAGAAGCACCGTCTGCATGATGATGTCGTCGAAGTCCATCGCGTTGGACCGCTTGAGATCCGCCTGGTAACGCCTGTATACCTGCGCGATGGCGCGCGCGCGGAGATCCCCCGCCATGTCCCGCTCGTAAAGTTCGGGATCCATGAGATTGTCCTTGGCACGGCTGATCGCCCGTATCACGGCGGCGTCCGGCAGCATCCTCTCGTCTGCGTTCACGGCCTTCATCGCCTCTTTGATCGCCTTCTTGGAGTCGTCCGCGTCGTATACGGTGAACCCTTCTTTGTACCCGAGCTTTTCGGCATGGACACGCAGGATCAGCATGCAGATGTGATGGAAGGTTCCCGCCCAGATGAATCCGGCGTCGATGCCGCCGACCGATCCCAGCCTTGCCTTGATCTCCGAGGCCGCCTTGTTGGTGAACGTGAAGGCCATCATGCGGTATTCCGGACAGGGATTCACGGCAAAGGACGGAAGGATCTTCGCGATCTCCTCCTCCGGCTCGTCCAGCGCCCGCTTAAGGCGCGCGACGTCCTCTTCCGTTACGTCCGATGGCATGTAGTCGCTCATGTACGCGTTGCCGAACCGGATGATATACCCGATGCGCTCCACGAGCACGGTCGTTTTGCCGCTTCCGGCGCCGGCCAGGATCAGGACGGGGCCGTTCACGGTGAAGACAGCCTCGCGCTGCTTGCCGTTCAGCCGGCCGTAGTATTTTTCGAACAGGGCGCGTTTGGCCGCGAGCCATTCGCCCCGCAAATCAGTTATTCCCATAAAAAAGTTTTGTTATGTACTCCGAAAACTGTTTTTTCTTACCGCCAGTCATACGGGACCGGGATCTCGCCTGCATCCGAAAGAATGTATCTGCTGCTGTTCACGATCTCGCCCGTCTCGTCCCGGCAAGTAAATCCGATGAACCTGTCCCCGTTTTCCGTTTCAAGAAAGATATCGTATTGAAAACAGCGCATCTTTTCCAGATCCCGATCATACCCTTCGAAAGCAATGACGACCCCGTCTTCCCTGTGCGACAGGGGAGCAAAAGGCAAACTTATTCTGCTCGCATAGTCGACACTGCCGTTCGAGATCACGAAGACAAGCGTGTGATCGATCCCGCTGGTCATATCATCTGAAAACAGGATGATCTCATCCGCGCCGTCCCCGTCCGCATCGAAAACGGCGATCATTTCCCACAGCGTTTCCGCGACGGCTTCCCCTTTGATGTAGCATACGATCACCTCCATCTTTTCCGGAACGCTGCCGTTGGGACTGACCTCTTTGCCTTGCGCCCTCAAAACGTCTCTCACATAGTACGGAACGGCGAAGATCTGCCCGCCTGTCCGCTCAGAAAATCCCTTCGGCGTGATATCGATCGGCAAAAGCGTGCCGGCCGTCTCGCTCTCCACAGCGTTGAAACTGAAAAGGGCTGCGGCCTCTTCACCGCTCATGCCGTCTTCAGGGGCGTACGGACTTTTCTGATACCAGTACAGCTGGATCGTTTCCCTCTGCTCAATATAGGTTACCCGGACAAAACAGTCCTGCCGGTAGTAGTAGCAATACCCGTAATAATCGTTGTCCCCGATCTCCAAAAAACCGTCTTCCCGCATGCCTTCCCGGAATGCGTCGAAGTCCTGCCGGGACACAGGCTTGAAGTCCATCCATTCTGTCCTGTACGCTGCCCCGCTTTTCCTTGAAGGTTCGGGAAAGTCTTCCGGCACGGAAAAAGGAGGATCATCGGCGCTGCACAGCCAGTTGCAGAACCATACGTTTTCATCTTGGTACAGTTTCACGTCCGCCAAACTGGGTTCTTCGGCATCGGGTTCCGTCTCTGAACCGTCCGTTCCGGCCGATGTCTGGCTGTCTTTTCCGCCGCCGCGTATCGGGGACAAAAGACCGCAGGACGTGCACAGCAGCAGAGCAAAGGCCAAAAGAATCAAAATGCTGGCTATCCTTTTCGGCATAGCAGTTAACTCCTTGTGTTGAAATACTTTTTCACGATGTCGTAGGCAGGCTTCGGCGAGCCGTCATGGTGGACAAGTCCCCAGGCGATCTCGCAGCAGCAGGTAGGCGAGCCGCAGAAATAGCAGCTGTCGTCGTCCCGCATGCAGTAGATCACTGCACCGGCGAGATGAGGATGCGCAAGCAGCCGCGGCAGCAGGTAGTCGTAAAAATCCGCCTGTCCCTTTTCGGTGTGCTCGAACTCGGAGAAGACGAGCCAGGACTCGGATTCGTGCTGCAGAAGCGGGATGACCATGCTCTTCATGTTGCCGGGATCCGCTTCCCTGCCGCGCTTGATGAGTCTGGGCTTCTTCAGCGTGTCCACGAAGGCTGCGGGGTCCGCATAGGCCGCGTCGAGATCCTTGATCCCGCGGGCGGCAAGCCATCTGTCCACGTCGCCCTTCGCCATGTCCAGCGTGTGTCCCAGCGATGAAAAGCCGAATTCCATCAGGATCACGGGCTTGCCCATCGTTTGGTAGATATGTTCGATTTTTTCTTCGTAATTGGTAACGGGACCCGGGGTCCAGGTGCAGTCGTACAGATCAAGGCCGATATAGTCCGACCCGCCGGTCTTCTCCTCGATCTCAAGGCATTCCTTGAGCCACTCCTCGCCGAAGCTGTTGTGCCCGACGACGGCGTCCGGATTGCCCTTCTTCACACCCTGCATGCAGGCGATGATGAAATTCTTTCCCTCCTCGGAGGTCAGCGGCACGCGCATGTGCGTGAGGTTCACCTCGTTGGCGATCTGCCAGACGCCTACGCAGGGAGCCAGGTCCCTTGCGGCCTTCTCGCAGATCTTCCGGGCCTCGTCCAGACCCTTTTCGGTCCGCACGTCTACGCCGTTTTCGATGAAGTCGCTTCCGTAATTCGTGATGGCGATCGTCCTGACGCCCTGCGAAAGCAGCTCCATGCAGTATGCTCTGTATCTCAAATATGAATCAGAGAACTCGCCGTCTGCCCGTACCGGGAAAGGCATGTCCGAGCGGACCCAGTCGAAGCCGAGATCGGACAGTTTGCCCAGATGGTTCTTGGGATGGCAGATCCCCTTGACGAATCCGCCCGTCGTTTTGTAAATTCTGTCTCTGCAGTCCATAATCGTTTCCTCTTTTCAAAAATCTTTATTTTTCGTGTATTTTCTGTGCGCTATGATCAGCATGACGACGCCGCTTGCAAGCCCCGCCGGCAGGATGCAGACGGCCGCGACGGCCAGCGCCTTCTGCTGCCCGCCGATATGGCTTATGAGCGCAAGGCCCCCGGAGAGGGCAAGCGACGCGCAGACCGTGAAGACGCCGTGCGCCAGGGCTTTCGCGTAATCTCCGTGCCGCTCTTGGGGGACGTTTTCCAGATGATAGTCGTGGACAAGGTTCGCTTTCCCCATAGAAAGCATGATCCCGAGCGGCAGGAATACCGCCGCCAGCGCAAGGCTTACGATCGCATAGATCAGCATATCGGCTTCTCCGTCTTTACTCGATCGTGAACGAAAGGTCACCGTTCGTGCATTTCTCGTCCGCCCGGACGATCACGTAAACGGTCCCCTTTGCGTGCAGTTCCAGACTGCCGGACGCGTTACCGTCCGCGCCGACGCTGAACAGAGTCTCTTCTCCCGCGCCGCTGTCGCAGGAAACGCGGATGTTCCCGCTCTCAAGCCGCGCTTCGTATACAAGTTTCCTTCCCTCCGCGCCGTCGCATTTGAGCTTGAAGACCATCGTTCCCTTGAACGTATAGAAGTTCATCACACCCTTGCTACTCGTGTTGGAATGGACGAATCCGACCGCGCTGTAGGTGGACGTGTACGCGCTGCAAGACGCGCATACGGCCAGCAGCATGCAGCACAATAGGGTGATTGCCAATGCTTTTTTCATTTCTTCTCCTTCTTGGCAGTGAGCGCAAAGCTCTCCCCGATAAGATCCATGACGTCCCCGTCCTTCAGCGTCCCGTCCAGAAGGACAGATATCCAGTGGACGTGATTCATGTGAAAGGCGGGATAAACGCCCTTTACGCCGGGCCCCTGCCCGTCTTTTCTCGGCTTCGTTTTGAGATTGACGATGTCCACGGGGCTTTCGTCCCGTGTTTTCTCAACGGCGCCGCGGCGGACCGTCATGAAAAGCGCGAACCATTTGCGGTTGTCCGTGTGGCGGAACACCGCGTAGTCCCGCTCTTCCTCTTCTCCGTCGTTGAACGGGAAATCGGGCGGCGTGCCGTAGGTTTCCTTAATTGCAGAGACGATCCTGTTGGCCTGATCGGACCGGAAAAGGACGTCCTCGCAGCAGCCCGCCGCGATCTTTTCAAGCAGGGCCTTGTATTCGTCCCGGATCCTGCCCGTATATGCGCCGCAGAAATCCTCCGCGCGCAGCTGCACGTACTCTTCCCCGTCGATCTTGTCCGTGACGCGCCCTTTGACGCTGCCGTCCGGTTGGACTAAGACGGACGCCAGGAAATCGCCGCCGCCGAGATCCGCCTCGTACAGCCATCCGTCCTCGGCCCTCACGAAGCCGAAACCGGCCAGCCGTTCCCGGACAAATCTTTTTTTGGCAAAGACTTCGCCCTCGAAATCCAGCATCAGTTTTTCTCTTTCCGCATGTCTTCCCACTGCGCTCTCGTCAGGCAGCAGACATGCCCCTTTCTCTTTTCCCCCATCTGGGGAACGTCCACCTCGTCGCAGGTCCAAAGGTACCTAAACCCGCACTTCTCCTGCACGCGGCGGGAGCGGTCGTTTCCGTCGTAATAGCCGCAATAGACTTTTTCAAGCCCCATATCTAAAAACGCATGGCGCAAAAGCGCCTTCGCGGCTTCCGGCACAAGGCCTTTTCCCCAAAAGGGCACGCCGATCCAGTAGCCGAGCTCCCGCTCGTTAGCCTGTTTGGCCAATTCCGTCCCAGCCATAAGACCGATGCTCCCTACTGCCTTTCCGGTCTCTTTAAAGACGATGGCATAGGTCTCGGGGGCGGACAGGATGGTCTTGATGATCTTTTTGCTCTCCTCTATGTCTTTGTGCGGAGGCCATCCCGCGGCGGGTCCCACCCGCGGGTCTTTCGCGTACCTGAAGCATTCTTCAGCATCCGATTCGTCCCACGGACGCAGGATGAGTCTTTCCGTCTCTAAATACTGCATAATTCTATTCCGCAGCCTGCTCACCGGCTTCGGATTCCTTTTTCGCGGCCTTGAGTACCGCCTTGTTCTCATACATGAACCTGTCCGAATCCCTGATCGTATCCGAGATGGACTGGCCGGGCTTGCGCATCGCGTATCCGAAAGCGCATACGTAATCCGTTTTTGCCATGCCTTCCTGCATGGCCTTTACCGAGTCCGCGATCTCCTGCACGCTGGAATTCAAGTACAGGATGACGAACTCGTCTCCGCCGACACGGTAGATGATGCCGTTCTTGCCGCATCTTTCCTTCATCACGGAAGCCACCGCCATCAGCGCCTCGTCCCCCTTCTCATGCCCGAAGGTGTCGTTTAGGTACTTGAGGTCGTTCATGTCCGCGGAAACGGCGCCCGTCACGGCCTTGTTCTCGTCCTGGATGTCCTTGTAGATGCTCTGCCGGTTGAACAGCTTCGTGAGCGGGTCGATCTTCGCCATGTGGATGTACACGAACAGGTAGTAAAGGACGACGGCGGAGGTCAGAAGCCCCGTATAGTCCTTGCCCGTCTCGGCGATGAGGTAAACGATCATCCCCGTCAGGGGCACGAGCATGATGAACATGGCGGAAAGCAGGACTCTCTTCATGTTCTGCCGGAAGTAGATGTAGGTATGGATGATGAAGAGCAGCGCGTAGAAGCCCAGAAGGAAATAGGGCAAGCTGGCAAGGACCTTCCCGCCGCCTTGGTAGCTGTTCGGCTCGACGTAGTAGAAGATCAGGTGCGTCCACTGGGACGTATAGAACAGCGGCACGCTGACGATCTCCGGGACAAGGATCAGGAGCAGTCTTTTTCTGGACATCGTTTTCGTCGACGTGAGCTGCATCAGTACGATCAGGATGACCGGATAGATGGAGTATATGGAAGCCGTCATGAGCGGCCGCAAAATGCTCACGTGATCGAAGGTCTGTGTCCACTGTTCCGTATAGAACATGACGGTCTCCGCCACGATCAGGATGATGACGGCCCTCGTCAGCCGCTTCATCCGCTCCGATATATGCGCGCTGATGCCAAGGACGATCAGAAGCGCCGCCAGTTCGTACAGCAGCACGAAATTATCCGCAAGTATCGCTAAAAAATCCATATCCCGACCCCGTAACTATCTTAAAAAAACCGATTTGTTTCAAATGAAATGTTTTCTTTGCCCGTACCGGCAATCTTTTTGTAAGTCCTTACCGTTTCAGGTTTTCCCTTGCCTGCCTGTTCGTTTTGTGTATCATGGCGACCTTGTCGCATCTGTCCATGACTTCGCAGTCCCCGCACGTCGAAAAGCCCTTTTTCAGCGCGCACTGTCTGATCTGGCACAAAGACGCGCAGAATACCGTTTTCGGTCCGTCCGCGCGGCAGCCGGCGCAGTTGATCATATCCGGCGTGATCGTCACATGATTCAGCTCGGACCACTCTTTGGCCACCTTCTCGCGAAGATTGTCGTCGTCCGCAACGGTCGCTTTGTACGCCTCGCACGCGGAGCAGTCCAGCCCGCAGAAGGCGATCATTCTATCTTTTTGATTGCTCATGTTGTTCCCTTTCGCTTTACCGCCGCGCAGCGGACCGGCTGCGGAAATAGATCCTGAAGGCCAGCACGACCGCAAGGACCGTAACGGCCAGAACGGCCAGCAGCGCCACACGCATCGGCATCGTCATGCCCTCAAAGCCCGTATTTCCGTCCCTGGTAGCCTGCGCTGAGACCTGCAGCTGCTCGCTGGACACCGTGTCGCTCACAAGGTAAATGTTGCGGATGTACACGACCGCGTCGGCGCGAAGGCCGTCAAGGCGTCTTATATAGACCCGCAGGAACTGCATGTCGTAATTGTCCAGATCCGAAAGATCCAGCCGCAGATAGCACAGCGTCCCGTCTATGATGCAGTTGCCGTTGAGCAGCACTTGATCGTTCCCCGTCTGCACGAGCACTTCGTATACGCTCGCGGCGTTGTCCGAGTCGATGGCCATATCCAGCACGATGCCGTCGACGGAAGACACGTTCAGCGGTTCCGTGAACCAGTAGTCCATGCCGATATAGTCCAGCCTGTCGCTGGATGAGAACGGCAGCGTCGCGCACAAAACGCGCCCGTACGCCTGCGTGAAGAGCAACCTCATGTTGCTCATGCCCTGCGCGCTCCAGCCCATGTTGCCGGTGGCGGTCGAGAAGTTCCAGTAGGCGTATTTGCCCGTTTCGGAAAAGTCGTCTTTGGCGAGCGCCACGTATTCCGCGTACCGGTTCGCAAGATTCTTTTCGTCGAAATTGGACGTGACGGACTGGATCAGTTTCAGCTGCATCAGCTTCAGCAGCTTGTCCCCGGCCTCCTCCGTCCTTGCCGTGTCGATGACGGACAAAACGTGCTCGAAAGTGTCCAGCTGCCCCTGTGTCCCTTCAGTCTCGTTGTGGGACAGGGACAGGACGTGCCCTAAAACGTCGTTTACGTAAAACAGCTTGTAATAGGAATATGTATAGGCCGTCTCCTGCACTTCTGCCGGGAGCGAGGCGTCCGGCTCGTAGCAGTAAATGAAATTCTTCTGGATGCTGCCGCCCGTTTTCTGCAGCATCGTGCGCAGCGGCGACAGATTGTTCGGATGGCTGTACTCGCTGTCCGTGAAGACGCGCAGCATGTGGCTCGCGTCGATCTGGTAACTCACGTGGGTGTTCTCCAGCATAAGGCACACGCTCACGCTGTCCCCGCAGCGGGCCCCCAGTTCCGAAGAAAGGCTCTCCAAAAACAGATCCGTCCTGTAAAGGCCGTCCAGTTCCTCGTCCGTCACGGACTGGCTCTTCGGCAAACTGTCCGATACGGGCACGATGATCTGCAGGCCGTCCGCGGCAGTGCCGGCCGCCCAGGCGACCGTGTTGATGACCTTGACGTACCCCGACACGTATGTCTGCAGCGGGATGACGCCCGCGCAATTCTTGATCAAGGAAAGATCCGCGCTGCGGCCGATCACAAGGCCGGAAAGGTTCATGCCCTTATACCTTGCGCACAGGTAGGAAACGCAGGCGTACAGCGAGGAAACGGCTTCCACCGAATCCGCCCGCAGTGCCGCGTACTCGGCGCCTTCATATTCGGCGGAGGACGCGTATTCTTCGTCCGTCCCGGGGCTTACCAGAAGCCGCAGGTAAACGGCCGCGCCAGCTTCCGCGTACCGACGGATCTCCTCGTCGAGCTTGGAGACGTAGTCCCGGCTGAAATAGGATACCGTCTGCATGGCGGAAAAGGCGTAGTCCGTCTCGGCCGCGTCCGTCAGGCGGTTCAGCCAGACGTCCACGTAAACGGCTTCGGGATTGGTAAGGGCGGTCCTTCTCTGCTGCGTCGTCTCAAGGCCCTTGAAGGCGGACAGATCTTTCTGCCCTGCGCTTCCCGATTCCTTGAAGGACACGTATCTTGCGTTGGTGAGCAGCGTCCGCTCTCCCGACGTGGCCCTGATGCATACGGCGAAACGGCACAGCAGCTCCTCCGTGGACAGCTGCGGCGTCTGGAAACTGAAATGGTTGGCGATGGCCTGGACGGAAACGGGGCTGGGATTGGATGCCAGGTACTCGTTCACGTCCGCGTCCCGCGGGATCATGAACAACTCCAGCCGCGCCGTGCGGTTGGACGCAAGCACGCCGGATTTCACCGTGCCGCTGATCGTGACGGTCCCCGTGTCCTGGTTGTATAAGCAGCTTCCGATCGTGCCGTTCACGCTGTCCGCGTCCGGTCTTATGACCGAAACGGGACTTACCGCGTAAAAGCGAGCCGAGCCTTCGCTCACGCCCTTGAAGGTAACGGTATAGGTGACGGCTTCGTCCAGGCGCCCAAAGTAGGCGTAGTAGTCTCTCGCGGCGCTGTATGTCTCCAGCTGCACGGTCGCCTCTTCGGTAAGGCCCGCGGCCGTCGAGATCTTCACCGTCATGGACGCGCAGGCGCTTTCGTTCTGAAGCACTATGCGCAGCGCGTTGCAGTACGTCCCGGACGTTTTCTCCCTCATCTGGGCCGTTAAGGACGGATCCGCCTTCGTGAAGTGAAGGACGATCCCCTCCTCGGCATTCTGCAGCTGTGCGCTGGAAGCGCTCAAGGTCGTGGCGAAAAGGCCGTCCGGCGAGGGGACCGCGTCCGCGGCAAAAGCGGAAAGAGCCGACAGGGACAGAAGCGCCATGACGATCGCCAGCACAAGGCTCGCGCTGCGGCTGAAGGCCGGAATATTCAGTTTTTTCGAAGCCTTCGACTGTCTCACTGTCTTCCCTTTCTGAAAAATGGTTAATCTTCGAATCTGATATCGTCCGCGAAGCCGTTGGTACTCACGTGCGGACGCCAGGGCTTTCCGTTATACGTGATGCCAGACATGACAGCGTCGCTGATCCTGTGCTCGCTGTCCGCGCCGTAGAACATGATCTCGGGCTCGGGCACCTCTTTGTCGGCATAAATGGCGATGTTCTCATAACGGACATGTCTGATCTGCCCAGGGATCCCGTCCGGGGACCACATGCCGCAATACATCCACGCGCGCACAGGCTGCTTGTGGTTTGGCGCGGGCTCCGGCTCGTACTTCATCTCCTCGGACTGCTGGTATATGCCGATCGTGTCGTGCTTTGAATATTCTATGCGGATATCGGAATACAGGACGTTCGTGATCTGCGCCCTGTCCCCGCTGTGGATGCGCATGGCGGCGTCGTCCAGCCGGATGATGTCGCAGTTGCGCCAGATGATGTTGTCGTACTTGTCGGCGACGGTCTCGGCGCCGAACTCCATCGATCCGCCCCAGTCGCACCAGAGCACGCAGTTCTCGACAAGGTAGTTGGCCATGTTCATCCGCTCGACGCGTCTGCCGCCGTCGCTGTCTCTCAGTGCCAAGCCCTTGAGCACGATCACGTCGTCGAAAGTGCGCAGGAAGCAGTCGTGCACGTGCACGTTCTGGGAGTTGACGAAATCGAATCCGTCTGAGTTGTACCGCCACATGCCGATGACTTTCACGTGCGAGAACTCAAGGCCTTTGCAGTTGATGGCCGTCATCGTCCACATGGCGCTGTCCAGAAGGACCACGTCCTCAAAGAGTACGTTTCTGCAGCGCGTGAAATGGACGAGCCCTTCGCTCTGCATGTCGCATCCGTCATAGGCGGACCGTTTGAATTCCGATCCGTCAAGGATGCCGCCGCCGTATATCCTCATGCCGTCAGCGTCCGTTGCCTCGACTTCCGCGTGCACGACGGCCCCGCGGCGGATGCAGAGCGATTCCCCGCTGTGTAGATGGATCCGTCCCGCATGGTGGACGCCGGGGCCGAACTCGTATGTGGGCTTGCCTGGAATTTCCTTTTTGTACGAATCCGCGAAGATGGTAAGGTTATTGTGTCTGCCGCCGATCTCGACCGAATAGCAGCCGGGGCGCGGCAGCGTGAATCTCAGTTTTCCTTTCTCGACTGCAGGAACGATCCCGCAGGAAAGCGGACGGATGACGATATCTTTCGTATCCGAACCTTTGGGCAGATCGATCTCAACGTCTGCGCAGGCGCCCATGCGGAAGGAGGCGAAGGAGCCGATCTCCGTCTGATCCCTCTTGCGCTGGTAACCAGGCCACACGCGGTTGAACGGAATGGCGGACAGCCGGCAGCCGAAGCAGCGAACGTTCTTCCCGTTCACGCGGATCGCGCTGATCACGTGCGAAAGATCTTCGTTTCCGAAAAGCTGTTCGATGGTTTCCCCGTCCGGAACGTCGTCCGGCATTACGTCGCGCAAAAGTTCCTTCTCGTCCATCCTGGCTATGAAAAGCTCCGCGGCTTTCTCTGAATACGCGTCTGAGATATCCCCTTTTGCGTCCGGTAGCGCCACGAATTCTGCGCCTGTCATGACGGCGGCAGCCATCAGAGCCCTGTAGGCTTCCTTGCAATCTTTGCCGGGGCCTCCCACAAAGATCCTGGCCGCCCGGTTCTGCTTTTTGATGCCGTCAAGAGATGCGGCGATCCTTTTGGCGTATGCCTGTCCCTCTTCGCCCGCGGGCACCTCGTCCGCCTGGAAAAGGACGATGTCCGGTCGGATATCTCCCCTGGGGAGAAGGTCGGAAGCGTAATAAAGACCCACTTCCGTTCCTGTCCCGGATGCTTTCTGTGCTATTGCTCGCGAAAAAACTCCCGCGGAAGGTTTTTCACCGTTCCACAGTCTGCTGCTGCCCAAAAAGAAGATGTTCAACATACGCTTACCTCTAAAAATAATTTGACATTATAATTATAAGCGCTTTCGCGCAAAAAATCAATTTCATTTTTACATAATTTGCAAATTAATAGACAAAGCGATTCTTCGGATCTGAAAAGTCCAATTGTTTGAAAAGTCAGCAAAAATCGCTTCATTTTATGTTGAAAAGTCATTGGAAATTGTGCTAAAAGTTATTGAAAAGTCATAGAATTCGTGCTATAATTTCTTTGAAAAGTCAATTCGGGGGTAATCATATGCTCTTTAGAAAAATCGAAAAAAAGATCGAATCGCATCTTCTGTCCGGCAGTGACAAGGTCCTGATCGTCGACGGGGCGAGACAGGTCGGCAAGTCATACATCATCCGGCATATCGGGAACAAACTGTTCCGGAACTACATCGAGATCAACCTGCAGGAAGACTTATCGGGCAACAAGAATTTTGAAAAAGTCAGGACCGTTACGGATTTTTACCTGCAGGTCAGTATGATCGCCGGCGACAGGATGAAGGAAAAGCAGAACACGCTCATCTTCCTTGACGAGATCCAGGCCTATCCGCATCTTCTTACGCTGCTCAAGTTCCTTAGGCAGGATGACAGATTCACCTATATCTGCAGCGGTTCCCTTCTCGGCATAACGCTTGCGAAAACGTCTTCGATCCCGATGGGAAGCATTACAACGATGCAGATGTATCCGCTCGATTTTGAAGAATTCCTTTACGCGAACGGCTTCAATGCGTTTGCCGTATCCGCGCTCAGAGAAAAGTTTCTGCGGCGGGAAGAGGTGGACGAGTCCACGCACAGAACGGTCCTTGATCTGTTCAAGAAGTATCTGCTTGTGGGCGGATTGCCTGATGCGGTGAATTCCTATCTTGCGGATCACAACATTGTGAATATAAGAGCCATACAGAAAGAAGTCCGCGACTTCTACGCCGCGGACGCGTCAAAATACGATAAGGAAAACAATCTGAAGATCCGCCGCATCTATGACATGATCCCCTCAGTGCTCGAAAACAAGAAGAAAAGGATCGTGTTCAAAGATATCGACGGCAAAAAAGGAAAGACTTTTGCGCAGTACCAGGACGAGTTCGACTACCTCATCCATTCAGGCATCGCGCTGGAGGTGAAGGCCATCTCCACGCCTGTATTCCCTTTGATAGAATCAAGCGAAAAGAATCTTCTCAAGCTGTATCTCAACGACGTGGGCATCCTGACAGGCATCCTTTATGAAAACAATATCCGCGCCATCATGGATGACGAACAGAGCATCAATCTGGGATCCGTGTATGAAAGCGTCGTTGCAAGCGAGCTCAAAGCGCACGGCAAGAATCTGTTCTACTATGACAACAGAAGCAACGGCGAAGTTGATTATCTGATCGATGATTACGACAGCCTTTCCGCGCTGCCTTTGGAGATCAAATCCGGCAAGGATTACACTGTGCACAGTGCGCTCAACAAATTCCTTGCCAACGAAGACTATCATGTGAAGAAAGGCTGCGTCCTTTCCAACGAGCGTAAAGTGTATGAGAAGAACAACGTGATCTATATGCCCATCTATTACATCATGTTCTTCTAAGTTCACACGATCTGTTTTGCAAAAAAGAACCGCGGGATAAGCTGTCTTGTCTCGCGGTTCTGCTATTTGGTTTTCGTATCCTTCTTACTGTCGCTTCTTCACGGCCAGGGCGACCCAGTCGTTTTCGTAAACGCGGTCGAAAACGTAAAGTCCCTTCTCTGCCAGCGCTCCCTCGACGTCCTCGCACCGGCTGTCGATGATGCCGGACAGGAGCAGCACGCCGTCGCCGGCAAGATAGTTCCCTACGTCCGCGCTCATGCGGATGATGATGTCCGCGACGATATTGGCGCAGACAAGGTCGTACGGGCCTCCTGAAAGGTCCACGTCCCGCAGCAGATCCGATTCGTCACAGGTGATGTTGTCAAGGCCGGACTGCGCGATGTTCTCCCGCGCGACCCGGACGGACATGGGATCGATGTCGTAAGCGGAGCAGGTCTTAGCGCCCAGTTTCGAGGCGCAGATGGCAAGGATCCCGCTCCCCGTCCCTACGTCCAGCATCCGGCAACCGGGTTTTGTGTACTTTTCGAGCAGACGGATCATGAGCCTTGTCGTCTCGTGCGTGCCCGTGCCGAAAGCCATACCGGGATCCATCGTTACAGGGATCTCTCCCGGGGCGCAGGTGTACGTTTCCCAGGCGGGAACGATCACGATCTTCTCCCCCGGTTTCACGGGTTTGTAATACTGCTTCCAGGCATTGGCCCAGTCGTCCTCTTTCACGCCGTTGACGGATATCTCCCCTTCCATGCCGCTTTCTTTCATGTGCGAGCGGATGAACGCGACAGCGTCATGCCCGCTCTCCTCGCCGGGCAGGTATACGGACACGGACGCATGTGTCTTGTCCGCGTTCAGGATCTTTTCATCGATCAGATCCCCGTAGCAGCTGGACAGGTCGATGTCGCTGTAGTCCTCGATCTGCAGCTGGTTGCTCACCATGCTCAGAATGGCGCTCGCAAGTTCCAGATCCGCAAGGTTTACGCGGACGCTTACCTGCGTCCAGATCTTTTCGGTGCCGTAATCCTGGCAGACGTAATCACTGTCCACGCCCATCACTTCTTACCTCTTCTGAAGAATCCGCCCTTTTGGCTCGTTCCTTCGCCCATGAGTTCCGCGAACTCGCGCATCTTCTCCTTCTGCTTTTCCGTTAAGTTCTTCGGGATCTCAAGATGGACGGTGAAGATAAGGTCGCCGCGTCTTGAGCTGTTCACGAACGGGATGCCTTTGCCGCGCAGCGTAAAGCGTGCGTCAGGCTGCGTCCCGGCGGGAATGGTATAAGGAATATTCCCTTCCAGCGTCGGCACATCGATCTCGGCGCCGAGCACCGCCTGCGAAACAGTCAGGGGCAGTTCGCAGTAAATGTTGTATCCGTCCCGCTCGAAAAATGCGTGCGGACGGACGCTGATCGCGATGATGAGGTCCCCCGCGGGTCCGCCGTTGCGGCCGTCGTTGCCATTGCCGCGCAGGGCGATCCGCTCGCCGTCGTTGATGCCGGCCGGGATCGAGACGTTGAATTTCTTGTTTTCTCTGGTAAAGCCTGTGCCGCGGCAGTTCGGGCACGGGGTCTTGATGATGGATCCTCTTCCGGAGCACTGGTCGCAGACCTGCGTGGACTGGAAGGACATGCCGCCGACCCGCTGCACGACCCGCTTCTGCCCGCTGCCCTTACACCCGGGGCATGTCTCGGGGCTCGTTCCTTTCGCCGCACCCGTGCCGCCGCAGGACGGACATTTGCACACTCTCGCGTAGGCGATGTCTTTCTTGACGCCGAACGCTGCCTCCTCGAACGTGATGGTCGTGCGGACCAGAAGATCGTCTCCGCGGACAGGCCCGCGGGTCCCTTTTCTCGAGGAGCCGCCGCCGAAGAAGGAGCTGAAGATGTCGCCAAGGTCCCCGAAATCGCCGAATCCGCCGAATCCGCCGAACCCGAAGCCGCCGTCTCCGCCCATGCCCTGCTCGAAAGCGGCATGGCCGAACTGGTCGTATTTCGCCTTCTTGTCCGGGTCGGACAAAACGTCGTACGCCTCGTTCACTTCCTTGAACTTTGCCTCGGCCTCCTTGTCTCCGGGATTCATGTCCGGATGGTACTTCTTGGCCAGCTGTCTGTATGCTTTTTTGATGGTCGCTTCGTCGGCGCTCTTGTCGACGCCTAAGACCTCGTAGTAATCTCTCTTGTCCGCCATAGTGGTCTCCTGTTCTTCTCCTCGCGCTGTGTCTGTATTTTTCCGAACACGCAACACCTGCCGGTTATGCACTCGGAAAGATACGGATAAAGCGCCCTGCGGGAAAGGGTGTTTCGCCCTTTCCCGCGTGTGCGTTCCTCCCTTTCGGGGGATCTTTGCTTATTTGTTCGATTCGTCCGTGAAGTTGGCGTCGTAGTACGTGCCGTTGCCGTCGCTCTGCGGTCCGGACTGCTGTCCGCCGCCCTGCTGGCCGGGATTTGCCCCCTGGGCATCCTGGTACATCTTCATGGCAAGCGGTTCGAACGCCTTGCTGAGCGCTTCCGTGTCTGCCTTGATGTCTTCGGTGGAACCGTTCTGCAACGTGTTCTTGAGCTTCTCGATCGCCTCGTTCACAGGCGCCTTGTCCGCGTCGGTGAACTTGTCTTTCGCGTCGTTCATGGCCTTTTCGATCTGGTTGATCAGGCTTTCAGCCTGGTTCTTCGTCTCGACGGCCTCTTTCTTCTTCTTGTCTTCCTCGGCAAATTTCTCGGCTTCCTTGACGGCCTTGTCGATATCCTCTTTGCTCATGTTGGTGGAAGACGTGATGGTGATGTGCTGTTCCTTGCCGGTCCCCTTGTCCTTCGCGGTGACGTTCACGATGCCGTTGGCGTCGATATCGAACGTGACTTCGATCTGCGGGATGCCGCGCGGCGCGGGAGCGATGCCGTCGAGGATGAAGCGGCCCAGCGTGGTGTTGTCCGCCGCCATCTCGCGCTCGCCCTGCAGCACGTGGATCTCAACGGAGGTCTGGCCGTCCGCTGCGGTGCTGTATACCTGGCTCTTCTTGACCGGGATGGTCGTGTTGCGGTCGATGATGCGGTTGAACACGCCGCCAAGGGTCTCGATGCCCAGAGACAGCGGTGTGACGTCCAGCAGCAGCAGGTCTTTCACTTCCCCGCCGAGAACGCCCGCCTGGATGGCTGCGCCGATGGCGACGCATTCGTCCGGGTTGATGCCCTTGAAGGGTTCCTTGCCGCCCAACAGCTTCTTGACGGCTTCCTGAACGGCCGGGATCCTCGTGGAACCGCCGACGAGCAGGACTTTGTCTATCTGCTGTACGCTCTTGCCTGCGTCGTTCAAGGCCTTCTGCACAGGACCCATGCACCTCTCGACGAGGTCTGCGGTGATCTTGTCGAACTCGGCTCTTGTGAGCGTCGCTTCGAAGTGGAGCGGTCCTTCGGACGTTGCCGTGATGAACGGAAGGTTTATGTTGGACGATGTCATGCCGGAAAGCTCGATCTTGGCTTTCTCGGCCGCGTCCTTAAGACGCTGCAGAACCATCTTGTCCTTACGCAGGTCGATCCCGTGCTCGGCCTGGAACTTGTTTGCCATCCAGTCGATGACTCTGGCGTCGAAATCGTCGCCGCCGAGTCTTGTGTCGCCGTTGGTGGCGAGCACTTCGAACACGCCGTCCGAGATCTCGAGGATCGATACGTCGAACGTACCGCCGCCGAGGTCGAATACCATGATGGTCTGGTCCTTTTCCTTGTCCATGCCGTACGCAAGCGCAGCGGCTGTCGGCTCATTGATGATACGGAGCACTTCCAGGCCCGCGATCTTGCCGGCGTCCTTGGTCGCCTGACGCTGCGCGTCCGAGAAGTATGCGGGGACGGTGATGACAGCCTGGGTCACTTTTGTTCCCAGATAGCTTTCGGCGTCCGCCTTCAGTTTCTGCAGGATCATCGCGGAGATCTCCTGCGGTGTATATGCTTTGCCGTCAATGGTCTTTTTGTTGCCGGTACCCATCTCACGCTTGATGGAGATAACGGTCCTGTCCGGATTCGTGATGGCCTGGCGCTTTGCCACCTGGCCCACCATTCTCTCGCCTGTCTTGCTGAAAGCCACGACGGACGGCGTCGTTCTGGCACCTTCCGGATTCGGAATGACGATCGGCTCCGATCCTTCGTATACGGCTACGCAAGAATTTGTTGTTCCAAGGTCAATACCTATGATTTTTCCCATGATTGTTTCCTCCTATATAACTCTAATTGTTTACAAAAAGTTAAATATTTATTTACAAAGATCAGTTCGCGACTTTGACCATCGCGTACCTGATCACTTTGTCTCCCTTGACGTATCCCTTCTGGAATACCTCGACGATCTCGCCCTCTCCCTTGGTCTCGTCCTCCTCGTGCATCACGGCATTGTGGAAGTTGGGATCGAACGTCTTCCCGAGACACTCCATCTCGGTGACGCCCAGTTTCGAAAGGGCTTCGCTCATGCTCTTACGGATCATCTCAAGGCCTTTTGACACGGCCTCGGCGTCCTTGTACTGGGCCGCGCGATCCAGGTTGTCCAGGATCGGCAGAAGTTCTTTGAGCGCGTCCGTGTAGGCGTCCGCGTAAACGCCTTCGCGTTCCTTCGCGCTGCGGCGGCGGAAGTTGTCGTACTCGGCGTACATCCGCATGTACTTGTCCTTCTCTGCCTCCAGTGCCTTGTCCTTGTCCTCGATCTGCTTTTTCAGCGATTCGATCTCGTTCTCAAGTTTCTTCAGACGCTTCTTTTTGTCTTCCTTGTCTTCCTTTTCGGCCTTCTCGGAAGGTTTCTGCTCCTCTTTCGGGGCCTCGGCCCCTTCCTTCTCAGGTTCAGGCGCTTTTTCTTCCTTTTCAGGCTCTTCTTCTATCTCGATCTTATCTTTTTCCTTATCCGTCATCTTTCAATTCTCCCTTCGGTTCGTTCAGAGCAGGCTGCCCTTCTCCCGGTCCGTCCGCGCTGTTGAGCAGGTCCATGATGTTGCTGCTGATCCCCTCCAGCGCGTTGACCACTTTCGCGTAGTCCATACGCACGGGGCCGATGATGCCGACGGCTCCGACGGTCTTGTCTCCCCGTTTGATCGGGATGAAGACCAGTGATGAGTTGTTCAGCTGCTTGACGGTCGTCTCGGAACCGATCAGGACGTTGATGTCGTCCGTGGCGTTCTTGGAGACGAGGTTCATGATCTCCTCTTTGTTCTCGATCGTGCCCATCAGTTCTTTCAGCTGGGACATGTCGTTGTATTCCGGATACTGCAGAAGTCTGTTGATACCGGACAGGTTCATCTCGCTGCTGTCCGACTCGTTCATGACGTTGTATATGATCTTGACGACCGCCGTGACGAGCCCGGCAGCGTCTCCGATCTCCTTCTCGAGCTCGAGGATCGCCGGCAGGGTGATCTCCTCGGCCATAAGGCCGCACAGATGCCTGTTCAAAGCCGCTCCCAGCTGTCTCACGGTCTCATCGGTTACGGATTCCGTGAGCTTGATGTTCTTGGTCTTGACCGTGTTGCCGGACATGACCATGACCAGCACGAAGTTGTGCTCGTCGATGAAGATGGTCTCGAATCTCGTGACGGTTGCTGAAGAACTCTTTGGCTTCAGGGCGAAACCCGTGTAGTTTGTCATGGTGGAGGCCAGACGCGAGGCCATG
>JAFSSK010000031.1 GCA_017451045.1 Clostridia bacterium | reverse complement strand
TCCTGCACACTGTCCCTTTCCCGTCAGGACTGTTTAATGCAGGACCACAGAGCTGCGGATTAGGACGAACGTCCGCAGGTGTGATGACCGGGATAACGTAGCCTGCTTCCGCAGACTGAGGGTAGTCAGCTTCGGCTTACAAGAAACACAGTTGGACTGTATTTCCCGCAAGCCCCCGCTTCAAGGCTCTTCAGAGTCTAAGCGGTGGGTAGTTGACAAGTTTTCGCATGTCTTTCCATGCGTCAAGCGCGTCGAACCCGCGCTCCAAATGATTCAACAGATAGGTCTCGCAGACACGTCCTAAGTCGTCCAGATCCTCGGGACGCACCGGCACAGACAGAAAGTTCCTGTCCCCCGCGGACCCGATCTGTCTAAGGGCCTCGAGGACGGTGCCGGAAAGAACGGACTGGATGGACGCCGTTCCGTCCGGAAGGACGTTTTCCTTGCCGATCCCTCGTTTGCGCATGCATTCCGGGCAGCACAGCGTCCCCGCCATGACGTCCAGGTACATGACCTCGTCCCTCTGTTTGCCGCAGCAGCCGCAGCCGGAAAGATCCGGCTCGTACCCCTCAAGATATGCCGCGCGCCACTCGAAAGCCGCCTTGACGAGCCTGTCGTCCTTGAGCGATTCGTCCAGCGCGTACAGCGAGTTGAGCAGAAGGCGCAAAAGGTCCTTCGCCGGGGTCCCTTCCCCGGATATATCCGTGGCGACCTCACAGAAGTACGCCGCGCAGTACAGCTTGTCCAGCGACTCGCTGATATGCGAAAAATACTTCACGGGCATGCCGCCGCGCAGCCAGTACATGCCGTTCTTCTCGTACAGTTCCAGGTTGGCGTACAGGAACGGCCGGCACAGCGGCAGCAGTGCGCTGTTCATCGTCCTTCCGCCCTTGACCGTCACGCGCATCCTGCCGCGGTCCGCACAAAGCAGGGTCAGCGTCTTGTCGCTGTCCTTGGTGTCCGCTGTGTTGAGGACGAGAGCGTCGCAGCTCACCTGCATGGATCAGTCTTCCCCGCCATTGCCGAGGCCCATGGCGTCAAGGATGGCCCGCTGCCGCTCGCGCATCAGCTGCTCGTCCTCGGGTTCTATATGGTCGTATCCGAGCAGGTGCAGCATGGCGTGCACGCACAGAAAGGCTACTTCCCGCTCGAACGAATGTCCGTACGTTTTCGCCTGCTCTTCGGCTTTCTCCAGCGAGATGACGATGTCGCCCAGCATGGTCTCCCATTCGTCCACGGGCGGCTCGCCCTCCTCCCCTTCGAAATCAAGCAGCGGAAAGGACAGAACGTCAGTCGCGCTGTCGATATGGCGGAAGCGGCTGTTCATCTGCCGGATGCCCTCGTTGTCCGTAAACGTGACGGACACCTCCACCGCGTTGCCGTACTGCTCCTCTTTGAGCGTCTGCTCGATCGCGCGGCGGACGAGCATCTTCAGTCCGTACGAAAGGACGACGGTATGCTGGCCGTTCTCGAAATCGATTTTGAGTTTCGGTCTGTATGCGTTTCTTCTCATAGTCACTGCCCTTCTTTCCTCCGGTAGTATTTCTGTGCGTTCTTCGCCTTCGCCTCTTCGGCGCGGCGGGCGGCTGCCCGCTCGTAGGCGTCATACGCGACGATGATCTTCTGCACGAGCTTGTGCCTGACGACGTCGCGCTCGGTGAAGTAATGGATGCCGATGTCGTCGATGTTCTCCAGGATCTTCACGGCCGAGGCAAGGCCGCTCTTGGCACCCGCCGGCAGGTCCGTCTGGGTGAGGTCGCCCGTGACGACCGCCTTGGAGTTGAATCCCAGACGCGTCAGGAACATCTTCATCTGCTCGGGCGTCGCGTTCTGCGCCTCGTCCAGGATGATGAAGGAGTCGTCCAGCGTCCGGCCGCGCATGTAGGCCAGCGGCGCTATCTCGATGGTCCCCTTCTCCACGTGCTTCTGGTAGTTTTCCGTGCCCATCATCTCGTAAAGGGCGTCGTAAAGAGGTCTGAGGTATGGATCGATCTTGGACTGCAGATCCCCCGGCAGGAACCCGAGCTTCTCCCCCGCCTCGATGGCGGGCCTTGTGAGGATGATCCGGCTGACCTGCTTGTCCCGCAGCGCCTTGACGGCCATCGCCACCGCCAGAAACGTCTTGCCCGTTCCGGCGGGTCCCACGCCTAAAACGATTGTATTGCGGCGGATCAGGTCCACGTATTTCTTCTGCCCGACGGTCTTGGCCTTGATGGGCTTGCCCCGGGTCGTCACGCAGATGCAGTCGTCCCCGAAAGCCTCAAGTTCTCCGCCGTCTCCCGCGGCCACCATGTCCGCCAGGTATAATACAGTCTGTTCGCTGATCTCGTCCCCGCCGTTCACCATGCGCTGCATCTGTTTTAAGACGTCGCCCGCGAGCCGGACGCCGTCCTCATTCTCGCCGCTCACGATGACGGCGTCGCCGTCGCTGCCGGACCGGTTCATGATCCGGACGCCGAAGCGGTCCTCGAGCGCTCTTATGTTGACGTCGAAGGATCCGAATATGCGGGACGTGACGTCGCTCGTCCCCGTCTTGATCGTTACCTGTGCCATAGAATCCCCTTAATTGTAATCGTCTTTCCTGTACCCGAACTCCACCACGTTGCGCTGGGAGTCCCGCCAGTTTTCCTTCACCTTGACCCACAGATCAAGGAAGACCTTGCATCCGAACAGCTTCTCCATATCCTGCCGGGCGTACGTGCCGATCAGTTTGAGATTGGCGCCGCCCTTCCCCAGTATGATGCCCTTGTGGCTGGCTTTCTCGCAAAAGATCTCGGCGCGGATGCGGATCATGTTCCCGTCCTCGCTGAAGTCCTCGATCACGACGGCCGTCCCGTGCGGGATCTCCTTGTCCGTGGTGCGCAGGATCTTCTCGCGGATGATCTCGGCGGCCAGCTGCCGCTCGGACTGATCCGTGGCGATATCCGCCGGGAACATCCAGTCTCCCTGTGCAAGGAACGCCTCGCACTCTTTGAGCAGCTCGTCCAGCTGCGTGCCGTTTTTCGCGCTGATGGGCACGTAGGCGTCAAAGTCGTGAAAAGCCGCGTAGGCCGCGATAGTCGCGGCGATCTGCTCCCGGTTGTATAGGTCGACCTTGTTGAGAGCCAGAAGCGCAGGCTTCTTCGCGTTTTTCAGGTATCTGATCACCGTCTGCTCGACTTCCGTCACTTCCCTGCCTGCATCCGCCAGAAGGATGACCGCGTCCGCCTCCTGCAGCGTGGCGTTGGCCGCCTTGACCATATAGTCCCCCAGGCTGTTGCGGGGACGGAAAATACCGGGCGTGTCCAAGAACACGAACTGATCCTCTCCCCGCGAAAGGATCCCGAGTATCCGGTTCCTCGTCGTCTGGGGCTTGTTGGACACGATCGCGACCTTCTCGCCCAGCAGTTTGTTCATCAGCGTGGACTTCCCCGTGTTGGGGCGTCCGACGATGGCAATGAATGCTGTTCTTCTCATTGGTCCTCCTGCGCCTGCCCGCATATGCATGTCTGGGCGGGTGTGCGCTTTCTAACAAATTTTATTATATCATACAGTTTCATTTAAAGCAACTGCAAAGCGTGAAAAAAGCCAAAGTAAAGCTGTGAAAAAAACTAAAGTAAACCTGTCTGAAACGGAACAAGACCGGCCTCGGCGGCCGGTCTTGCGAACGGATTGGTTTCTTACTGTTTTTCTTTCAGCAGCTGTCCCGTCAGCCACCGCATGAACAGATACGCAAGGCATCCCGTTACGGCGAAGGAAAGGTAAAGCCATATGACGGACATCCACTCGATGAAACTGCCGGGCAGCCCCAGCTGAACGTCCACCACGACAGCCGAAACGGCGAGCTCCAGGACGATGGTGAGGCACACCCAGAAGATACACCCCAGGATTCCGCTGCTTAGATCGAAGAAGGCCGGATAGGGATATTCCGCGCAGCCCTCTTCTGCGTCCAGGTCCTGGAAATACCGCTGCGCTTTCCTCCGCACCTCTAGTCTTGCCTGATACTGCTTGTCGTACCACCTGCGCACCAAAAGCAGGACGGCATACACGACAAGTTCGGACAGGATGCTGCCGACAAGCGAGGCAATCATAAGTCCCGCCTCGTCCGGGATACCGCCCGGGATCACGTCGGAAAGGAAACTGCCCACGCGCTGCAAAACGACAGCGGCGGCGCAGGCCGCGTACTGCGGGATCGTTTTCCTAAAACCGACCCTTGCGTGGACGGCAAGGATGAGACTGGCGGTAACTGTCAGGCGGAGCAGATTCAGGACAAACGTCATATGGTACAGCAGTTCGGTTATTAAGCTGTCCCTTGTCTGTATGTCGCTGGAAAGGCTGATGTATCCGGGCACCAGCGCCAGCACGTAGACGAGCGGCGGTATAAAAGCGGCGCATACGGTCAGCCACAGCCAGATTCGGTATTTTCTGTTTTCCATAAGTCCCCTCCCTCCTTGTCTATCACAAACAATCTTACCGCATTTTTTCCCCTGTTGCAAGTTTTTCCAACTTTTTTGTCGCTATTTCTTGCCAACACAGCCGAAACATGATATAATGTGTTTCGCTTCGGAGGCGTAGCTCAGCTGGTTAGAGCGCACGGTTCACATCCGTGAGGTCAAGGGTTCGAGTCCCCTCGTCTCCACCATGAAAGAAGCCTAAAAAGTCTACCACGACTTTTTGGGCTTTTTTGCGCCCTTTTGGCGTTTTTCGCGGTTTTTCGGGCTTTATGAGCTTAAAAACGGTCTTCAGAGCAGCAACGCAGCTGTTCCGGAGCCCGTTTTTTCTGTTTTCAGGGCAAAAACGCTGGTGTACTTTTTGCGTTTCTTCGTAAACGGTAAACCACAGGTGCACTAAATCGGGTAGGAGGGGGCGACTAACCCCCGTCCTCCCACACCACCGTG
>JAFSSK010000030.1 GCA_017451045.1 Clostridia bacterium | reverse complement strand
GTATCGTCGTCGAATGCCAGGAGGAAAGAAGCCAGTATAAGAACAGAGACAAGGCGATGGTCCTTCTCTGCTCAAGACTTCTGGCCATGAAGCGCCAGGAGCAGGATGAAAAGATATCCTCCGAAAGAAGACAGATGGTAGGCAGCGGTGACCGCAGCGAGAAGATCAGGACGTACAACTATCCGCAGAACAGGCTGACGGATCACCGAATCAACCTGACCATCTATGATCTTGACAGCGTGCTCAACGGCAAGCTCGACCAGGTCATCGATCCGCTTCTGACGGCTGACGCAGCCCAGAAAATGGCGGGAGCGGACAATGACAGCTGAACTGCCGCGATCCTTTTTCGAACGCGACGTACTGACAGTAGCCCATGATCTTGTCGGAAAGGTCCTTGCGAGAAAGCTGCCGGACGGAACAGTCCTTCGCTTAAGGATAACGGAAACGGAAGCCTACAAAGGAACCGAAGACACGGCCTGCCATGCGCATAAAGGCAAAACGGCGCGCACCGAGGTCATGTGGCAGCATGCGGGGACGGTATATGTGTATCTGATCTATGGGATCCACTGTCTTCTCAACATCGTGACGGGCGAAGAAGACCAGCCGCAGGCGGTCCTGATCCGAGCCTGCGGTGGATACGAAGGGCCCGGAAAGCTTACAAAGTATCTGAAGATAGATCTTGCGTTGAACAGGACGGAAATTCCCGGAAATGAACTCTGGATCGAAGACGACGGTACACGTCCAAAAGTCGTCACAGGCAGGCGGATCGGTATCGATTACGCAAACCAGACCGATCGTGAGAAAGAATGGCGTTTCATTCAAAAATAGCATTATTTGAAGGAAATAATGAAAAACACACAGATTTTTACAATTCATGACTGCCTGAAGCAGCGGGCGGAAATGGAGACGGCGGCGCGGGCGATCCGTGACGGAAAACTCGTCGTTTTCCCCACTGAGACCGTTTACGGGCTCGGGGCCGACGCGACGAACGCGGACGCAGCAAAGAACATCTTCCTTGCAAAAGGACGCCCTTCGGACAATCCGCTGATCATCCATATCGCTGATCCGGACGAAGCAGGAATTTACGCTGAAGTGACAGAATCTTACAAAAAACTCGCCGATGCTTTCATGCCGGGTCCTCTGACAGTCATCCTGAAGAAAAAAGACATAATCCCGGCGGCCGTCACGGGAGGACTGGACACGGTCGCCGTCCGGTGCCCGTCCGATCCTGTCGCTCACGAGCTGATCAGACTTTCGAAAAAGCCCATTGCGGCTCCGTCAGCCAATCTTTCAGGTAAACCTTCCCCGACAAGTCCCGAGCACGTGCTCCATGATATGAACGGGCGCGCTGACGTGATCCTTGTTTCCGGGGACTGTGAGATCGGCCTAGAATCGACGATCGTGCTGCTGAAAGGCGATGAGGCTGTGATCCTTCGACCCGGAGCCGTCACGTATGACGCGCTTTGCTGCGTACTGGAAAAGGTTTCCGTATCTGAAGCTGTGACAGGACAGCTGAAAGAAGACGAAAGACCGCTTTCACCGGGGATGAAGTACAGGCATTATGCGCCGACGGCGCCGTTCGTCCTTCTGGACGGTGACAGCCAAAAAGTTTTGCGGTTTTGCTGCGAACGCGCGAAGGACAAGGATGCGCTTTTCCTCTGCTTCGATGAGGAAACCGATGCGATAGGCAAGGATTTCTGTCTGCCCGTAGGTCCCCGCGACGATCTCAGGACACAGGCCAGGAATCTGTTTTCATCGCTGCGGAAAGCCGATACGACGGATGCGAAGATCATTTACGGTCATCTTCCGCCAAAGACCGGCCTTGGCCTTGCCCTTTACAACCGCATGATCCGGGCGGCTGCGCATACGATTCAGGAAATCAAATAATCAAGATAGATTCACGTACAGTGAGATTTGGAGAAAACACAAGAATGGCAAAGAGAAAAGATTCGAATCAGCTGACCATCAAAGATATGATCTCGGCGCCGGTTCAGCCCCAGCTGATCACCGAAACAATCGAGAAAAACTACATGCCCTACGTGATGAGCGTCATCATATCCAGGGCGATCCCGGAGATCGACGGTCTGAAGCCCGCTCACAGGAAGCTTCTTTACATGATGTATAAGATGGGGCTTCTTACAGGCGGCAGGACAAAAAGCGCCAACGTTGTCGGCGCGACGATGAAGCTCAACCCTCACGGCGACGCGTCTATTTATGAAACAATGGTACGTCTGACGCGCGGTAACGAGACGCTTCTGCATCCGCTCATCGACTCCAAGGGCAGTTTCGGTAAGGTCTACTCTTCCGACATGAAGTATGCCGCTGCCCGTTATACGGAAGTGAAACTAGATACTTTCTGCGAGACGCTGTTTGCCGGAATCGACAAGAACGCGGTCGACATGGTGCCGAACTACGACAACACGATGGAGGAGCCAGTCCTTCTGCCTACGGCTTTCCCCAACGTGCTTGTCATGCCGAATACGGGTATCGCTGTCGGTATGGCTTCCAATATCTGTTCTTTCAACTTAAACGAGATCTGCGACGGCACGATCGCCCTTCTCAGAAAGCCTTCTCTCACAGTCGACAAACTGATGGAGATCATTAAAGCGCCCGACTTCCCTTGCGGCGGCACGATCCTGTACGATCCTGCCGAAATGCGCGAAGTGTTCGAAACAGGTTCCGGTTCCATCACGATCCGTTCGAGATATAAATACGATAAGGAAAACAACTGCATAGACATTCTGCAGATCCCCTACACGACGTCGATCGAGATCATCATGAAAAAGATCCAGACGATGGTGAAAGAAGGAAAGCTGAAAGAGATCACTGATTTCAGAGACGAGATCGACCTAAACGGATTCAAACTCACGCTTGATCTTCGCCGCGGCGTCAATCCGGACAAGCTGATGCAGAAGCTGTTCAGCCAGACGACGCTGCAGGACGCTTTCAAATGCAATTTCAACATCCTGATCGACTCTGTGCCCAAACAGATGGGCGTACTCGAGATCCTGCAGGAATGGATCAAGTTCCGTATCCAGTGCATCAAGCGCGAACTCGCGTTCGATCTGGATAAAAAGCAGAAGCAGCTGCATCTTCTGCTGGGACTCGGAAAGATCCTTCTGGATATCGACAAAGCCATCAGGATCATCCGAAGGACCGAAAAAGAGGAAGACGTCGTCCCCAACCTGATGGAAGGATTCGATATCGACAAGATCCAGGCAGACTACATCGCCGAGATCAAACTGCGCCACCTCAACAGACAGTATATCCTGAACAGGATCGCAGAGATCGAAGATCTGCAGAAAGAGATCGCAGAGATCGAATCGATCCTTGCGGACGAACTCAAGCAGAAGGCATATATCGCCAATCAGCTCGTCGAGATCAAGAAGAAATACGGAAAACCGCGTCTTACCCAGATCGTCGGCGCCGATACGGTCGAAGTTTATAACGAAGTAGAAGAAGTCGAGGAATTCAAAGGCAAGATCTTCTTTACAGCGGAAGGATACCTCAAGAAAGTCGCGGCCATTTCTCTGTTGCGCGGCGGGGACGCGCAGAAGATGAAGGAAGGAGACTATATCGTTTCAGAAACAGAGGTCTCTAACGAAGACAACCTGATATTCCTGACTGACAGAGCCCAGCTGTGGCGCGCAAAAGTATCTGATTTCGAGATGGTGAAGTCTTCCCAGATCGGCGAGTACGTTCCGGCGAAACTCGGCATGGAATCGGGTGAAAAAGCGATCCTTATGCACATTCAGAACAAGTATCCGCCCAATGAGAACCTTGTGTTCATCTTCGAGAACGGCAAAGGCGTCCGTGTGCCCATCCAGCAGTATGAGATCACCAGCAACCGCAAGAAAATGACCGGCGCATACAGCAAAGCATCGCCGATCGTTGCGGCGTTCTACGAGAACGAGAAAAATCCGCTGGATATCCTGATCTACAGTGATGACGGACGCGCGATCGTCATCAAGTCGTCCCTGATTCCGCTGAAAGCGACAAAGACCGCTTCAGGCAACACGCTCATGTCCCTCAAGAAAGGCGCTAAAGTGACGGCAGCTCTTACTGACTACGAATCCCTGATCGAGGGAAAAGTCATCAAGAAGCAGTCAGTACCGGCCACGGGATCGCCTATCGTACTGAAACCCGTGATAGGAGCGCATGAATGATGAATTATCAAGATAGGAAAAAGACAATCATCAGGATCGTTGCCCTTCTGCTTGCGATCCTTCTTGTAGGCGGTTCGATGTACTATCTCATCTCGATGATACTACACTGAAACAAACATTCAGCCCGTGGCAGACCAAGTCATGCCGCGGGCATTCTGTATTTGTTGGATCGTCAGATCAGTTTCTCAATATCGGCGTCGATGGCCTCCGGCGTGACCGTGGGCGCATATCTGCTGACAACGTTTCCTTCCCGGTCGATCAGGAATTTTGTGAAATTCCACTTGATATTGCTGCCGAAAACACCGCTTTTCTGCGATTTCAGCCATGTGTAAAGCGGAGATTCGTTCTTGCCGTTGACGTCGATCTTCATCATTTGCGGGAACTTCGTCGCGTAATGTAACTGACAGAATTCAGTGATCTCCGCATTCGTTCCGGGCGCCTGATGGCCGAACTGATTGCAAGGAAAATCAAGGATCTCGAATCCTTTTTCGGAATACTTCTCATAGAGATTTTCAAGGCCCTTGTATTGCGGCGTGAATCCGCAGCCGGTGGCCGTATTGACGACCAGCAGCACTTTTCCCCTGTAGTCATTCAGCGAGATCTCCTCGCCGCTGCCGTTGTTGACCTTAAAATCATAAATAGTCATGCCTGTGTCCTCTTTTTCTAAAATTATAAATTAAAACAATATCAGTCTTCAGAAAGAACGATGGGTCTCGGAACTTTCTTGGGCAGTACAGGTTCGTAACTGAGCAGTACGCCAAGCGTTTTGTACAGCTTTTCATCCACAAGAGACGGGATCGCTGAGAAATGTGCTTCACAGTTTTTGAGCGAATCGAGCATACTGAGCGCGAGCGCCGCATTCTTGTTCTGCGACGCACTGACCGTCAGCGCGATGAGGACCTCATCGGAATGAAGCCTCGGGTTACGGTGATGCAGATGCTGCGTTTTCATTTCGCAGATAGGCTCGATCGCGGAAGGACTGATGATATCCTCTTCCTGATCGATGCCGGCCATATACTTCAATGCGTTCAAAAGCATCGACGCGGCGGCGCCGAGCAGTGCCGATGTTTTACCTGTAACGATATGACCGTCCGGCATGACCATTGCCGCTGCCGGTCCGCCTGTCTGCTGTTCCCTGTCCAAAGACGCCTGGATCGCAGGATTCAAGGACGGCTGTACCTCAGCCTGGCGCATCAGCAGTATCAGCTTTTCGACAGTCTTTTCGCCCGTTCCCTTTCTGACGCTGTCACAGGCGGCCGTATAGTATCGGCGAAGGATCTCTTTCTTAGAGGCTTCGCGGCATACGTCGTCATCGACGATACAGTATCCTGCCATATTGACGCCCATGTCCGTGGGAGAATTATAGGGCGATTTGCCCTGAATGCGTTCGAGCATTTCCTTGAGGACCGGGAATATCTCGACGTCCCTGTTGTAATTGACGGTCGTGACGCCATAAGCCTCCAGATGGAACGGATCGATCATATTGACGTCGTTGAGATCTGCCGTGGCTGCTTCGTAAGCGATATTGACGGGATGTTTGAGGGGCAGATTCCAGATCGGGAATGTCTCGAATTTCGCATAGCCGGCTTTGATGCCGCGCTGGAACTCATGATAGATCTGGGAAAGACAGGTCGCCATTTTGCCGCTGCCGGGCCCCGGAGCCGTTACGACGACCAGCGACTTTTTGGTAACGACGAACTCGTTTTTGCCGAATCCGTTCTCGCTGACGATGAACTGAACGTCCGATGGATATCCGTTGATCGGATAATGCAGGTAGCTGTCCAGATCATTGGCTTTCAGCCTGTTTCGGTATGCGTCAACCGATTCCTGTCCGCGGTACTGCGTGATCACGACGCTTCCCACGTAGAAACCGAGATTACGGAAAGTCTCTGCGAGTCTGATCAGGTCGTCCTCATAGGTGATGCCCAGATCTCCGCGCATCTTGTGCTTCTCGATATCGGATGCGTTGATAGCCAGAATAATCTCGACGTCGGAGCTGATCGTCTTCAGCATCCTGATCTTGCTGTCAGGGGCGAAACCGGGCAAAACTCTTGACGCGTGATAGTCGTCGAACAGTTTGCCGCCGAACTCAAGGTACAGCTTGCCGCCGAACTCCTTGACTCGTTCCCTGATCTTTTCCGACTGAAGCTGAATATACTTTTTGTTGTCAAAACCGATAACCACAAAAACCTCTTTCCCATCCCAGAAACGGCTGATCGGATGCATAAAAATGAATAAGCGGCGAATGACATTACTGCCTTACGCCGCATATTATTATAACATTATTGATTATAAGAATCAATCACTTAACAGAAAATGGCTTTTAACAAAGATGAATGTTTTGCCGTTCAGGTACTGTTTTCGCTTTCATCTTTCTTCTTTGAAAAATCAATCTGTGAAAGAACAAGGCCCGAAAAGATCAGTAAAGATCCTATTCCGTTGAATACCGTCAGATGATCGATCCCGAAAATGATGCCGCCGATCAGACTGAACACCGACTCGAGAGCGAAAATGATCGCAGCGATCGAAACATCGACGTTTTTCTGACCGATGACCTGCAGCGTATAGCCGGCTGCGACCGAAAAGATGCTGAGATACAGGATCGACCACTTCGCATCGATGATCGCGGCGAGTGAAAAATCTTCAAAGATAAGAGCGCATATGAGGCTGAGCAGTCCGCAGGTCAAAAACTGGACGAGCGCAAAGTGGAGCATGTTGACCCGATGACTGAAATGATCGACTGACAGAACGTGAAATGCCCAGACAAACGCGCCGATCAGCAGCATCAGTTCCCCTTTCCCAAATTCAAAACCTTCTCCCGGCTCAAAGCACAGAAGATACATGCCGATAAGGACGATGACAAGGCTGATCCATATATTGATCTTGACTTTCCGTTTCAGAAGCAGCCAGGCGAATATTGGGACAAGGACAGTATAGATCCCTGTCAGAAAGCCGGATTTCGAGGAACTGCTGGTCCACTGAACGCCGAACTGCTGCAGATTGGATGCTGCGAACAGGATCAGGCCTGTAACGGCGCCCCCGATCAGCGTATCCTTCGTCCTTCCGCCGCATGACTTATCATGTTCTAGAATTGCTACGACCGGCGTGATTGCGATGGCGCCTAGAATGAATCGTATCCCTGTAAACTGGAAAGGCGGAATGCTGAAAGCACCGAATACCTGCGCAACGAACGAAAAACCCCATATGATCGTTGTCAGTACAAGCGCTAAAGCGGATAGTATACCTACAGTCTTTGTCTTCATTGTCCTGTTCCGTTAACCATATTGACGAATGTGCTCTTCGCACATTCATATACATCGGTATGACTGCTCTGTCCCCATACATACTGACGCATCAGGCAGAGGTAAAAGTTTTCCGGGAGCTGACTGATGGCTTCGTTTTCCCGGTAGAGAGCGGTGTCCGCAAGCCGTATGCCGTAAACATCCTCACCTTTCCCTGATTCTGCCCCGAGTATCTCGCTGACCTTGACGAGTCTTTCGTTCTCAACGAGACTTTCGTAGAGATAACCGCTCAAGATCACGATGATTGAATCACCCGTTGCCATATAGGTTGAATAGTCGTTCATGTTCTGACTGTTTTCAACGGTCGAAACGGTCACTCCTTCTTTTTTCAGGGCGTTGATCTCATCTTCAGAATAGATTTCATAGCGACGCGTGTTGAGGATCTTCTTGCCGTCCTTGTTGCAGTCGACAGCCAGGTATTTATCGGAAACGACTTTTTCGATTTCTGTCACCTCGGTCGGTGAAAGATAGTAACTGCCGGCGAACGTCAGCATCATGTCTGGTTCTTCTTTTTTGATCGATTGCATGATCAGCACGACGAGCACGACCACGAAAAAGCTACCGATCAGGACATGCCATTTATGGTAATACCAGAAGTTCTCGAGCCAAGACAGGAACGGACTCTTGATTTTGCTGTCTTCCGCTTCGATCTTGTCTTCGCCTTGATTATATTGATTATTCATCATTCGGCCTTTTCGGGTCTTGTGACGTCTTTAACGATGATTTTGACTTCTCCTGCCGGCGTATCGATCGTGACCTCTGCGCCTTTCTTGAGGCCGTGCAGTTTCATCCCGATCGGAGATCTGTCTGAGATCTTTCCGTTTTCTGGATCCACTTCGTTCGAACCGACGATGATGTAATTCACGTCTTCAGTTGATCCGTCAACGTCGACGAATGTGGCACTAACGTGTGAACCGAGCGCTATGATATCGGGATTGGCAGTCGTATCGTCCCAGATTTGCGCGTTGGCGATCAGGTTTTCGAGTTCCTTGATCCTGGCTTCGACTTTGGCCTGCTCGTTCCTCGCGTCATCATATTCAGAGTTCTCGGAAAGGTCTCCGAATGCCTTTGCTGTAGACAGATCCTTGAGGATTTCCTCTCTGCGTACCTTTACCAGATAATCGTATTCGCCGATCAGTTTGTCGTAACCGGCTTTTGTGTAAGTTTGTTTTGCTTTAGCCATTCTGATAATGCTCCTATGAATGATTTTAATGTTTTTTTAATGAAAAATGCCGAAAATCAATTATTTTGTGATTTAAACAACTCCACCGCCGCCTGGATCTGATTGTCCACAGCGTCTTCTCTGATGAGAACGTTGATGTTAGAAGCCGCTTCGTCAAGTTCAATGTCGAACCCTTCGCTCGGCTTGATCCCGATGTTATGATACGAGATCCCGCAAGGCGGAAGATACTGGTTCGACGTCAGTTTGACAACGCCGTCAAAACCGTACCGTTCCATTGAATAGTAAGTCTGCATGATCCCCTTGCCGAACGTTTTTGTCCCTATGATGGTGGCAAGCTCATAATC
>JAFSSK010000029.1 GCA_017451045.1 Clostridia bacterium | reverse complement strand
CTGATGTGCTACTTCTCGGTATGGCTGGCGCTGGTCGTCGTGGTCGGGGTCGCTATCATGGTCTTCCTGTCCCGGTATATGGGCGGAACGTCCTCCAAATTCTTCATCCGCCAGCAGCGGTCGATGGGGAAGACGGAAGGATACGTGCAGGAGATGATGAGCGGCCAGAAGGTCATCAAGGTCTTCTGCCACGAAGAGGAGAGCAAACGCGGCTTTGACGAGGTCAACGAGGGCTTGTTCGAGGATTCACGCAAAGCCAACCAGTATGCCAATATGCTGATGCCGATCATCAACAACATCGGCAATATCCTGTACGTGCTCGTCGCACTGACGGGCGGCCTGCTTCTGATGTTCGGAACGAAGAACCTGGCCCTTTCCGGCATGCCGCTGACGCTCGGGATCGCCGTGTCTTTTCTGAACATGACCAAACAGTTCGCCGGCAACGTCGGGCAGGTCTCCAACCAGATCAACTCGATCATCATGGGGCTGGCCGGCGCGTCACGCGTCTTCGAACTGATGGACGAAGAGAAGGAAACGGACGACGGATACGTCACGCTTGTCAATGCCAAGGTAGGACCTGACGGCGAGATCACGGAATGCCCCGAACGGACGCACGTCTGGGCGTGGAAGCATCCGCACGGTGACGGCACGACGACGTACACGCAGCTGAAGGGCGACGTAAGGCTTCTGGACGTCGATTTCGCCTATCAGCCCGGAAAGACGGTCCTGCACAACATAACGCTTTACGCGGAGCCCGGACAGAAAGTCGCCTTCGTCGGCGCAACGGGCGCAGGGAAGACGACCATCACGAACCTGATCAACCGCTTCTACGACATCGCAGACGGCAAGATCCGGTACGACGGGATCAATATCAACAAGATCCGCAAGTCCGATCTGCGCAGGTCCTTGGGCGTCGTTCTGCAGGATACAAACCTGTTCACGGGCACCGTCATGGACAATATCCGCTACGGACGTCTTGACGCGACGGATGAGGAATGCATCAAGGCAGCGAAACTGGCCGGAGCCGACGATTTCATCACAAGACTCCCGGACGGGTACAAAACGGTCCTTACGTCCAACGGCGCCAACCTGTCCCAGGGACAGCGGCAGCTGCTTGCGATCTCCCGCGCTGCTGTCGCGGATCCGCCCGTCATCATCATGGACGAGGCGACCTCTTCCATCGATACCAGGACCGAAGCGATCGTGCAGCGGGGAATGGACAAGCTGATGGAGGGAAGGACCGTGTTCGTCATCGCGCACAGGTTGTCTACCGTCAGGAATTCGGACGTCATCATGGTGCTGGACCACGGCCGCATCATCGAACGCGGCGACCACGAGAAACTGATCGCGGACAGGGGAACATACTACAAGCTGTATACCGGCGCGTTCGAGCTGGAATGACGGCTTGACCGAATCATATTTAAGTGCTACAATGGTAGCCGACAAAGAGACATAAGGAGGATCACCGGAAGAGGATTCTTCCGGAAAGACATATGAAAAGGACATTCATCAAAGATATTTTCGCGGATGCGGGCGCCTTTCAGGACAAAAAAGTAGTCCTGGGCGGCTGGGTCCGCAACTTAAGGGACAGCAAGCAGTTCGGCTTCATCGACCTCAATGACGGCTCCTGCTTCAAGAGCGTTCAGGTCGTGTTTGAGCGGGACATCGTGTCCAACTACGACGAGATTGCCAAGCAGAACATCGGCGCAGCGCTGGTCGTCACCGGCAAGCTGGAACTGACTCCGGACCGTCCGCAGCCGTTCGAGATCAAGGCGGAAAAAATCGAGGTGGAAGGCACGTCAACGCCGGAATACCCCCTGCAGAAGAAGCGCCACACGGTGGAATTCCTGCGCGAGCGGGCCTACCTGCGTCCGCGTACGAACCTGTTCTCGGCCGTGTATCGCGTGCGCAGCGAGGTGGCTTTCGCGATCCACTCCTTCTTCCACAGCCGCGGATTCGTTTACGTCCATACGCCGATCATCACGGCCTCGGACTGCGAGGGCGCTGGCGAGATGTTCAAGGTGACGACACTGGATCTGGACAACGTCCCGAGAACGGAGGACGGCAGCGTGGACTATTCGCAGGACTTCTTCGGCAAACCGGCAAACCTCACGGTGTCCGGCCAGCTGGAAGGGGAAACCTATGCGATGGCCTACGGAAAGATCTATACCTTCGGCCCGACTTTCAGGGCTGAGAACTCGAACACGACAAGGCATGCTGCCGAATTCTGGATGATCGAGCCTGAGATCGCGTTTGCCGATCTTGAGGACGACATGCAGCTCGCCTGGGATATGCTGCAGGCGATCGTCGGACATGTGCTCGAGAACTGCAAGCAGGAGCTGGAATTCTTCAACCAGTTCGTGGATCAGACGCTTCTGGACAGGCTTCACATGCTCGCCACCTCCGCCTACAAGCGCGTGACCTATACCGAAGGGATCAAGCTGCTCAAGGAATGCGGCGAGACCTTCAAGGTCCCGGTCGAGTGGGGAATGGATCTGCAGAGCGAACACGAAAGATACCTGACCGAGAAGATCTTCAAGTGCCCGATATTCCTGACGGACTATCCCAAGGACATCAAGGCCTTCTACATGCGCCTGAACGACGACAAGAAGACCGTCGCGGCCATGGATCTTCTGGTCCCCGGCGTCGGCGAGATCATCGGCGGCAGCCAGCGTGAAGAGCGCATCGAAGTCCTCGAGCAGCGCATGGCTGAACTGGGACTGAAGCAGGAGGATTACTGGTGGTATCTAAACCTGCGGAAGTTCGGCGGCACCAAGCACGCCGGATACGGACTCGGGTTCGAGCGGATCATCATGTATCTGACCGGCGTATCCAACATCCGCGACGTGATCCCGTATCCGAGAACAGTCGGGAACGCCGAGTTCTAAAGGATCCGGATCGATACAAACGAAAAGGCAGACAGAAAGAGCTTCTTGCGATGCTTCGATCTGTCTGCTTTTTGATTAATTAAGGGATCCTGATTATTTTGAAAACAGGGCGGATTCCACTTCTGCGCAGATGCAGTGGTATACGGGAAGATGATACTCCTGTATCCGGTACGTTTCGCCGGCAGGGACCCTGATCACGATGTCGCAAAGTTCTGACAGCCGGCTTTCCTTTTCGCCCGTCATGCCGATGGTGACAAGTCCCAGCGCTTTGGCCGTTTCCGCCGCGTATACGACGTTCTTCGAATTGCCTGAAGTGGAGATTCCGAGGAAAACGTCATGCTGCCGCCCCATGGCGTAAACAAGCTGCGCGTAGACCATGTCCGGCTCGCAGTCGTTCGCGTAGGCGCTCAGGGCCGCGGACAGGGCTGGAAGGGGAACGGCGCACAGGCCTTCCTGGAACGCGTCAAGGCGGCCAAAGACTTTCATGTCACTGTTGAAAAGTTTTCTTGTTTCTTCGGGCATAGGACGCTTCAGAAGGAATCCTTTGAGCAGTTCGCCGCTGATATGGTCGCTGTCCGCGCAGGAACCGCCGTTGCCGCAGAGAAGCAGTTTGCCGCCGTTTCTGTGCATGTTCACGATGGCGTCAGTCGCCTTGCCGATGGCATCTTTGGCGCAGATGAGTTCAGGGTAATGTTCCAGCAGATGCTGCATATGGATGGTCATGATCGATGCTCCTCTTTGGTTGATTTTTACTGCATGGCGACCGCGATGGCCGCGAAGTCGCCGATCTTTTCGGCCAGAGCCACGGGAACGATCCTGCAGACGCCGGCGGAGACCGCCAGCGCGTTTTCTGCAATGACGCGCTCTGCGGATTCGCGGAGAAGGTTTTCGGATCTTGCGAAGATGCTGCCGATGGCGATGACCTCAGGATTCAATATGTCGATGAGGATGGACAGACCGTACCCGAGCATCTCGCCGCAGAAGTGATAGACCGCAAGAGCGGTCTCGTCTCCCGCGTCAGCCGCGTCCGCGATGGCTTTGGCCGAGATATGCTCCAGATCCTGCTTTGTCGGGCAGTATGCGCAGCTTTTGCCAACCTGCAGCTTTTCAAGTGCGAACGAACGGCCGATCTGACGCAGTCCGCCGCCGGAGCAGAAGCCTTCGAAGGAGCCTGCCTTGCCATAGCCGACAGGACCTGTCTGCGCCAGACGTATGTGGCCTACTTCTCCTGCGTTTCCGTTCGTTCCGGCGTAGAGTTTGCCGTCAATGATGAGGCCCGCGCCCATGCCGGTGCCGAAAGTCAGGAAGATCATGTTCTTTGTGCCGACGCCTGCCCCGAACCGCCATTCAGCCAGTGCGCAGGCATTTGCGTCGTTGCACAGATGTGCCGGACAGCTGAACCGCTTTTCCAGTTCTTCCACGATCGGGACGCGGTCCCAGCCGATCAGGTTGGGCGGGGAAAGAATGAGTCCTTTCTGCTCGTCGAGCGGGCCTCCGCAGCTGACGCCGATGGCTTTGGCCTGGCCGCAGGACGCCACTACCGCATAGATATGCTCCAGTGTTTCCTGGCAGGACGTCGTTGGAAAGGCAACTCTTGTCAAAAGGTTGCCGCTGTCGTCTGCTGTGATGACGGCGCACTTTG
>JAFSSK010000002.1 GCA_017451045.1 Clostridia bacterium | reverse complement strand
TGGTGGCAGATGCTTCGGAGCAAGACGGTATGGAAGCCTGGCTTTATGACGAAGACCGCTGGCCTTCCGGCTCGGCAGGCGGCAAAGCGACGATAGATCCCAAATACCGTATGAAATCGCTTTATGTGTTTGAGTCCGTCCCTGAGAACGTGGATTGGAACGCAGAATCCTTTGCCCTATTTGCTGCTAAGATGGAAGGCATCAATCTTTATACTTACAAAGAACTGAACGTTTCGTCTATTACTTCCCGTAAGGATGCAATGCTCGCCGTTCAGAATGCCGTGAAACAGCTGGAAACCGAGGCTGAAAACGAGCCAGGCATTTGGAAAGCGCTGCGATTCGCCATCGTTGCTGATTCACCAGCTCCGGTTTATAACGGAACAACTTATCTCGACACGATGAGCAAAGAGGCTGTTGAACACTTCATTGCCTTGACCCATGAGGCATATGCCCAACATTGCGGCAGCCGGCTTTGCAGCAGTATCAAGGGCATTTTTACAGATGAGCCGCACAGGGGCCATTGCTTTGACAATCGCAAAGAGGAAGGAGGCGTCACGTCCTGTGCCACGGCATGGACAGATGACCTCTTTGAAGAATTCGAAAAGCGGCACGGCTTTCCCTGCCGTCCGGTATTACCCGAGTTGTTCTTCCGAAAAAACGGCGCCCTGACATCCCCTGTTAAACTGTTTTATATCGACCTTGCCAACGAACTGTTCCTTGAGCGGTTCGCAAAGCCGATCAATGATTGGTGCAAGGCGCACAACATGATTTTTACAGGTCATGTTCTCCATGAGGACAGCCTGATGAACCAGACCGTGCCGAACGGATCTCTTATGCGCTTCTATGAACATATGGGCTACCCCGGCGTGGACGTGCTGACAGAGCACAACAGATGCTACTGGATCGTCAAGCAGCTTTCTTCCGTCGCGCGCCAGCTTGATAAAAAGTGGCTGCTCTCTGAACTCTACGGCTGCACAGGCTGGCAGTTCGACTTCAAGGCGCACAAAAACGTGGGTGACTGGCAGGCGCTGTTCGGAATCAACGTGCGCTGTCAGCACCTTTCATGGTATACCATGGAGGGAGAAGCCAAGCGTGACTTCCCTGCATCTATTTTGCACCAGTCGCCGTGGTACAGGGATTACAAAACGGTCGAAGACCATTTTGCGAGGATGGGCGTTGTACTGTCTGAAGGAAAGCCGGATTGCGACGTGCTGCTTTTGAACCCGATCGAATCCGTTTGGTGTCAGGCCTATGCGGGGTGGGCAAACTGGATCAGCAACACGTCCGCTGAGGTCGCGCCTTATGAGAAGCGTTACGCGGAACTTTTCCATTTTCTGACAGACAACCAGATCGATTTCGATTACGGTGAAGAAGAGATGATGTCCCGCCATGCATCTGTCGGGATTGCAAACGGTAAGCCCGTACTGTTTGTCGGACAAGCCGCTTATAAAACCGTGATCGTGGCGAATATGCTTACGATCCGTCCGTCAACGCTTGCTCTTCTTCGTGAATTCAAGGATAAAGGAGGTACCGTCATTTTTTGCGGTGATGTTCCCTCTCTTGTCAACGCGGAACCGTCGGGCAAACCGGCCGATTTCGCAGCTAAATGCGTATGCGTGCCCTACGAGGAAGCAGCGCTGGTCGACGCCGTGCGTTGCCATACAGACGCTTTCGTTTCAGTTACCGACAAAAACGGCTCAACGGAAAAAGCGGTTTTCGCACAAGTGCGTCGTGCTTTCTGCGAAAACGGCACAGCCGTAGTGGTCCTCAACACTGATCGTGAAAATTCCCGCCGGGATCTTTTGCTGACCCTTCGCGCTCCCGCCGGATGCAATGTTGAAGAGTGGGATCTCGATCATGGCGAATTCTTTGACGCTTCGGCTCTTGTCTGCCAGGCCGACGGGCTATACCGTATACGGCTCGACCTGGAAGCCGGTGCGACCCGCTGCTTTGTACTGTCCCCCGAAAAAGAGGAATCGCTTTCAGCGCTTCCTGTTTATGAGACCGTTGGCGCACAGACGCTGACCGGCGCGTTCCCCTATCGCTGTGACGAGCCCAATGTTTGCGTGCTTGACCGCTGCAGATGGCGCCCGGCCGGAGGCAAATGGAGTGAAGAAGACGAAGTACTGCGGATCGACCGCAGAATCAGAGATCATTTCGGCTTGGACTACCGCGGAGGAGATATGCTGCAGCCTTGGTACGCCAAACGGTTTGACCAAAAGGAATACGGCGCAGTGCAGCTGTCTTATGAATTCAATATTGATGCGCTTCCCTCTTCTCCCGTCTTTCTTGCCGGAGAACGGCCGGAGCTGAACCATTACCGGATCAACGGCGTGGAGCTGAAATGCGAAAATATCCATGATTTCTGGATCGACGACTGCTTCAAAAAAATGCCTGTTCCCTTACAGGCGCTTAAACCCGGGCGCAATGAAGTCACGTTGGACGTGTCTTTTCTGCGTACATCCAATGTGGAGGCAGTTTATCTTGTCGGCGCATTCGGCGTTCGGCTCAACGGCACGGATCGCACCATTGTAAAGATGCCGACGCTCATGGGCTGCGACGACTACGCATCATTTGACATGCCGTTCTTCACAGGCAATCTGACCTATGAACTCCTGCCTGAAAACTATAAACCGTTAGTCGATGCGCTTCCCCACGCTGACCGTATCGTGCTGTCACCCCGAGATTTCACCGGCGCATGTGTCAAGGTAACGGCCGGAGGAAAGACGACGGTGCTGGGCTGGGAGCCGTTTGAAGCAGATGTGACAGAAGCGGTTCACCTCGGTTTACCCATTTCGGTAACTGTTGACGGTACGCGTGCCAATGTCTTCGGTCCGCTGCACGAACTTCCGAAACCGGCCTCTTCGTGCGGCCCCGGCAGTTTTATGACAAGCGGAAAAGACTGGACCGATAATTACAGTCTGATGAGCAGCGGACTGCGCGGTTTTGAATTCAAAGCGCAGAATCTTATCCTATGAATAGTTATTCATAGCGAAATACAGCCCCCTGCAGGCGTGATCTGAGGGGGCTTTCGCACTATCTAAAGGAAACGGACGCTTATTGGAATCAAACAAGCGTCCGTTTTGGTGGAGGCGAGGGGAATCGAACCCCTGTCCGAAAATCTCTTGACAGAACTTTCTCCGAGTGCAGTTAATTATTTATGATTCCCCCAACAAGCGCCAATTAACAAGCTCGAATTGCAGGTAGCCATTTTATCCATGACCGGCTCAATGGCGAAAGACCGATGCATGTTCATCACTGATTTGACGCCCTGCGGAAGCCGTGATCCTCAACCGCAGAACGGGCAGCCCTCAGGCTGCGGCACCGCACTCAGGCGGCCATTGCAACGCTATCGTTGTCGTTTGTTTTAAAGTTTGAGCAGTTAAAGAGATTACTCAGCTCTACTCGCTTATTCTGCCTCAAAATCCCCGTCGAAACCATTACGCCCCCATATATGGGACTCAGGAATCGTCTCTGTGGTCCCTCATATGACGATCGATATCACGGTTTGCCTGCTTCTGTGCCTCCGCGTCCCGCTTGTCATACAGTTTCTTGCCTCTGCAAAGTCCCAGTTCCATTTTTACATTGGAGCCTGAAAAGTACAGAGACAGCGGGATAAGCGTCAGCCCCTTCTGTGAAAGATATCCGTGCAGCTTCAAAATCTCCTTCTTGTGCATCAGCAGTTTCTTGTCGCGCAGCGGCTCGTGATTGAAAATGTTTCCCTGCTCATAAGGACTTATATGCATGCCGATTGCGAAGAGTTCGCCCTTTTTTACCTGGCAGTATGAATCTTTCAGATTGACAGCGCCGCGCCGGATGCTCTTGACTTCCGTCCCGAGCAGTTCGATACCGGCTTCATACCGTTCGTCGACGAAATAGTCGTGAAACGCCTTCCTGTTCTGGGCAATCAGTTTCTTCTCTGCAGTATGCGCCACAGTCAGGTCCTCCTTTCCGAAATCTTTTGTTATTATACTATTATTAATGCTATTTTGCAACTTTTTTATTTCGTAAACGGTTTTATCCTGCTCTAAATGAAGCTTACAGCCATATAATACTTGCATGAAAGTGCTGATTTTGCTATAATCAAAATGATACGGAACAGTCTTTCCAAAGACCCATTCTTAAAGAAGAGGAAACAATGAAAGTTCTCGCTTACGTTAAATTTTTCATCTTCATCCTTTCAGGTCTTGCGATCCTCATATTCCATGAAGCCTGTCTTCCCTATACGTCAAGGATCGTTGGACTTGTCATGATCGCTTTTGCCACCGAGGACATCGTAAAATCTGTGCGCGAAGGCATCATCAAGGCGCGGACGAGCCTTTTCGAGGCGCTCGTCGTGCTGGTACTGGCTGCGCTGATGATCTTCGCCGTACATGACAATATGGAAACATACCTTGTCATCTGGGGAACCTGGTCGATTTTGCGGGAAGGTGAAGAGATCACCTTGTGCATCCACCGGATCAGCCGGAAGAAACTGGCCTATCTCAGTCTTGCCGAATCACTTTTCGTCATCGTTCTCTCGCTCCTTCTGATCATCCACCCGGATGAAGAGCACGTCATCCTTCATCTGTATATACTGGGCGTGGAGCTGATACTGGAAGTCTTCTTCCCTATCTTTTATACGCTTCTTGACAGATGGATCGAAAAAAGGAAAGCAAAAAAGGAATCAGTTGTTCATAAGGAGGATCCTTAAAAGATGCATTACTACAAAGAATTGCCCGAGGGATACATAAATAAATACGTGATCGACGCCAAAAGGAAAAAAGACAGTCTTCTGCTGAGCCTTTTCAGCATCCTGCTTTTCGGCTGGGTCGCCGTCATTCTTTTACTCGTGCGAAAGATCAGTTTTATCGACGTCATCAGAAAATCGATCGAACAGCAGCGCTTCAGTACCATCATGCTCTTGATCGCGTTCATCCTGTTCCTGTTCATCTATTTTATACTGCACGAACTGATCCACGGACTGTTCTACAAACTGTTCACGCACCAGAAGCTGACTTTCGGATTCACCCTGACCGTTGCTTTCTGCGGCGTCCCCGAGATCTATTGCGACAAGCTTGTCATGCTCGTCACGATCCTGGCGCCTTTCACAGTCTTCTTTGCGATCTTTCTGCCTCTTTCCCTTATTCTTCCGCCGGACAGTCTGGCATGTCTGCTCAGCATCGTTTTCCTCGGCGTCCATGTCGGCGGATGCGTCGGAGACCTCTTCGGGGCGTTCATCCTGCTCCGTTCGCCTAAGGACGTGCTCGTCAACGACACCGGCGCTAAGCAGACCTTTTACGTAAAAGAAGAGATCCGTCAGGAAGAATCATACGAGGAATCATCAGAAGAATCACAGCCGCAGCAGCCTGAAGAAGACAGCAAAACCGAATAGCATTTCAAAGCCGAATAAATACCGGGAACCGTAAAAACACACGTTTTTCGCCGATCCCCGGTATATTTTTATGCTTTTTCTAAAAAAACCAGATGTCAGAGAATGATGTTGAGCATCTGCAACAGGTCGTCGATGTGATAGTCGCACAGTTCACCGACGCCAGCCTTGGCGATGTTGCCACCCGAGATGCCGACACAGGAGAAACCCGCCAGTTTGATGGAAACGACGCCTGCTCCGCTGTCTTCAAGACCGATCACCTTGTGCCGTCTGTCGTACGGGATGTTAAGGCCGACCCTCGCGGTCTCCGCATACAGCCACGGATGGGGCTTCGGCTCCAGTTCACCGAGCGTACCGGTCTGCCCCTTACGAAGCGCCTGGCCCGCTGTGATGATGGCGTCATAGAAGTCTACGGGGTCCCCCATGTCCAGCTGTTTGAACGCCGATATGATCTCCGGCATGGCCTTTTCGTAAAGGCCGCTCGTGACAAGACCGATCTTGATGCCTTCCTTTTTGACTTCCAGGAGGAATTCCTTCAGATGAGGTGCGGGCGTGAACGCGTCCTGCTTCCCTCTTCCGGCCAGGATCTCGGCCATCTCGTGGTTGACGATCTCGAAGTAGTACTGTCTGGCAAGCTGCAGGCTTCCGTCCTTGCAGTACTTGTCGATCATGTACTGCAGATGTTCCGATACGCTGTGTCCGGAAATGAACGGTTCGTCCTCTGCTTCGCGCTTGAAAGAGGGATTCCCCAGAAGCCTTGCCGTCGTCTGCTCGATGACCCACATCCAGAAAGACTCGCTGTGAACGGATGTCCCGTCCAGATCCATCAGGATCGCGTCAGCCTTCGGTTCGAACCGGGTCTCCGGCATCGGATAGATGGCCGGATACCCGATCGCGCTCTTGACATAGGCAAGCTTTTTGTCCGCAAATTCAATGATATCGATCTTCTTGTCGTCCGGCGTCGTAATCTTCAGTACGCCGTCCCGACCTGTCTCGAAATAGTCGCTTTTCTTGATTTCCTGCATAGAACGGGATCTCCTCACACGATTTCAATGGTATAGATCTTACCGTGCCCGACGGTGAATTCGATCTTGCCGTTCTTTACCTTCAGTTCCTCGAGCACTTTGTTGTCAAGGCTGATGTGGCTGGCAGTGCTGAAGTCGAACCCGAGCGAGAGTTTGCCTTTGATCTCATGGTCCGTCGGGTTGTAAAGACGGATCTGAATGGTATCTCTGTCGGATTTGACGACGGAACTGAGCACAAGGTTTTCTCCCTCGATTTCGAAGAAACTCTTCTCCGTCGGGAACTGTCCGGCCTGACGCCCGAATTCGCAGACCTTCATCTGCGCGTTGAAAGCGATCGCCTCGCGGTAAAGGCTGGCTTTTTCCCAGTCTCCCGTATGCGGCAGGAACGCATAGCGGTATGTGAACGACCGCAGCGACTGAGCAGACTCGTCACCCGGATACTCCATCCACAGACGGTTGTCGCAGGCGATACGGACGCGTGTACAGCGTACAAGACCCATAGCCAGCGTCTGATCTTCGCAGTCCTCGAGCACTTCGTAGTCCTTCGATGCGTCGGTCAGCACGGCAAAGCCGTTCTTGTCGTCCGCAAGATCGTACCACAGCTGCGCGGGATGTCTTGCCAGTTCGTTTCCGCGGATGTCCATGCTCTCGTCATGCTCCATCGAGGGGCTGACCGGGAATTTTGCGACCATGAACGACCCTTCGGACCATGTGTTCTTCGCGTGCAGCCCTGTCGGCATGCAGACTTTGAAATAGTGATCTTTTGCGTGGTTGTCGATCGTCGTGACGACTTCCAGATGCTTTGCGCCTGCGCGGAGCGTCAGTTCGACGTGGATCGGCATGTCAGCGTATTCGCCGGATCTAACCTGCTTTGCGAAGTCATATTCCTTCGGCAGCTTCATGGCAAGATCGATACTGAACTTGACGACAAGCGGTCCGTGTGTCGAAACGGAAACGCGGGCTTTTTCGGAAAGGCTGTTCAGGATCACGTCGTTCGGGACGTTGTTGTATGTCCACATGTTGCCCTGGTCGCCCATGTCCGTGAAGTAGTTCAGGCTGTTGTATTCCTTTCCGGTCACCTTGTCCGTCACGTTGAACGTACCGTTGCCGTTGACGCTGACGCGGATGAACTCGTTTTCAGCCTGGTTGGCTCCGCTGAGCATGTCGTGCGCAAGGATCCTGGGCGCGTCCCAGTCCTCGTGCGGATACGGATACTCGTTCTTCTCCGCCCATTTGATCTTATATGTCTTGTAGCCGCCTGCCGGAACGTTTTCCGCCATAAAGTACAGGTGGACTTTCGTGCAGTAGAACGGCATGTTTCTGGAGCGCGGATGGTAGATGCCGGCGCGTACGTTGACGCGTCTTTCAGCCTCCTGCGCCTTGACGATATTCCCGTCCATGTCTTCAAGGATGATGTACTTGAGGATGACGTCAGCGGGGATATCCACGTATGCTTCCACTATTTCGCTGCGCGCGAATGCGGCCGGGTTGTGAACGCTAAGGAAGTATTCCGCATCTTTTATGGCAGATGTGTCTATCTCTTTTGTGATGTTCTCAAGGCCCTTCCTCTCAAGTCCCTTGGCGATGATGCCGGCCTGAGACAGTCTGGCCATTTCTCCCTCACCCAGTTCCTTGGGTCCGAGGCCGTGCATGGAATCATGCGCATGACTCTGGAAAAGGAGTTTCCAGATCTTTTCGAGGTATGTGTCCGGATACGAGGAGATGCCGTATTTCCATGCAATTGCGGACAGCGGTTCCGCATAGCGGATCAGCGTGTTCTCAGCATGGGAGTTCTCGATCATGACCTCTGGATGCGTCGAGAAGACGTCCGTATGGATGCTGCCGACAGGTCCGTCGCGCATCGGTCCCTGAACAACGTCCAGGTCTTTGTCCTTCAGCGCCGCCTTGAGTTCTGTCAGGTAATCGTTCAGGGTGGAATGAACGATCTCGAGTTCGCCCTTGAATTCCTTCTGCAGCGAACGGATCACTTCTGGCGTCAGCGGATGAGGCTCCGTGAAGTCTGTGCCGTCGAACATGAGGACGCAGTCCTGAGCCGCCGAATTGGTAACGGTCTTGAGGGCGCGTTCCATGGCCATCCGCATGTTTTCCGGATGCCAGGAGTTCTCAGGATCCAGGATATCGTAGAACCAGCCGTAGTCGTCCGCGTTGGCAGTATGGAAGACTTTGCCGAGTTCTCCCCAGTTATAGCGCCATTTCTTGTCCCAGGCGTCCTTGTCGTAAACGAGCGGGATGTGCGCCGCGAAGAACCAGTTCCAGCGGGCTTCCTTCCCCAGATGGGACGCGAGCGTGCGGGTTCCGTCGGGAGATTCCCAGATGAACTCGTCGTATCTGGCTTTCTTGGGATCCATGTATTTGTAGAAGATAACGGCATCGATACCGAAGTCAGCGTAGATCTGCGGCAGCTGTCCGATCTGTCCGAACGAGAACACGTTGTAGCCGCATTTCAGCGGTTCGCCGTAATCCTCGCGGCATTTCTTCACGCCGTACTGCAAATTTCTGATGACGCTTTCGCCCTGGATGGGCGCGCAGTCCGGAAGCGTATACCAGGGTCCTACTTCCAGACGGCCTTCCTTGACGTACTTTTTGATCTTTTCCTTGTTCTCAGGACGGATCTCCAGATAGTCGTCCAGCAGCGTCAGCTGCCCGTCGCAAAGGAAAGAGCGATAAGTCGGATCCTTGTCCAGTATCTCCAGAAGATGATCCCACAGATCGACAAGTCTCATTCTGGTCCGTTCGAATTCCCAGCGGAATTCACGGTCCCAGTGCGTATACGTTACGATATGAACTTTTTTCATGTTCTCCACCCGTTACCTTCTGTAAAATTCAAAATCAAAAAGGTTATACCTTTTTCTGTCCTTATGATACCACATGTGCTATTGATTTTCAATAGAAATCAGCACCGCCTGAATGCCGTCAGACCTTGTCTGCCAGCTCGTAAATCAGTTTTTCGCTCTTCTCCCAGCCAAGGCATGGATCCGTGATGGATTTGCCGTAGCAGCCTTCCCCGATCTTCTGCGCTCCGTCCTCCAGGTAGCTTTCGATCATGAAGCCCTTGACGAGTTTGCGGATGGAATCGTTGACCCTCATGCTGTGCATGACCTCTTTGGCGATCCTTACCTGCTCGAACGGATTCTTGCCTGAGTTCGCGTGGTTCGTATCGACGATGCACGCGGGATGCTCGTATTCTTTCTCTTCGTATAGCGTGCAGAGATGGAGAAGATCCTCGTAATGGTAGTTCGGCAGGGCCTGTCCGTGCTTGTTCATGTAGCCGCGAATGATCGCATGCGCGTACGGATTTCCCTGTGACCGTGCCTCCCAGCCTCTGTAGATGAAGGAATGCTTCTGTTGCGCCGCCGTGATGGAATTCATCATGATGGAAAGATCCCCGGACGTTGGGTTTTTCATCCCGACAGGCACTTCGATGGCGGAAGCTGTCAGCCTGTGCTGCTGGTTCTCGACGGATCTCGCCCCGACGGCCACGTATCCCAGCATGTCGTCCAGATATTTATGGTTCTCGGGATAAAGCATCTCGTCGGCGCACGTGAAGCCGGTCTCCTTCATGGCGCGCATATGCAGTTCCCTGATGGCGACGATACCCTTGAACAGATCAGGCTTTGCGTTGGGATCCGGCTGATGCAGCATGCCTTTGTACCCGGCGCCGGTCGTGCGGGGCTTGTTCGTGTAGATGCGCGGTATGATGAAGATCTTGTCTTTGACCTTTTCCTGGACTTCGCGCAGTCTTGAAATGTACTCAAGGACACTGTCCTCCTGATCAGCCGAACAGGGACCGATGATGAGTATCAGCCTGTTGTCCTTCCCGTCCAGTATCGTTTTCAGTTCGTGGTCACGTTTTTCCCAGATGGCAGACAGTTCTGAGGAGATCGGATACATCTCCTTCACTTCCATCGGGATCGGCAGTTTTCTTTCGAATAATGCATTCATAAATCTTTTATCCTTCTTGCTGTGGTTTGTTGAAATATGCTCTTCTTTGTGTGGACAGCCTCATCTTCTCCCTGAGCCCCTCCCGGTCTTTCCTGGCAAGCATATAGCGCAGGTCCGAGAACTCGTGGATGAACAGATCCATCTGCTGCAGCAGCTCATCCCGGTTCAGAAGGAACAGCTCGCTCCACATGGCGTCGTTGATCCTGGCGATCCTCGTCAGATCCCTGAAAGAGTCTCCCGTATAGTCCACCAGATGCGTGTTGTCCTTGCATGTCATGAGACTGACCGCTATGCAGTGCGTCAGCTGGGAAAGAAAGCCGACCATCTCGTCATGCTCCTCTGGGCTCAGCTGCGAGATCCTGGCAAAGCCGAGGATCCTGCCGATGCTCGTGCAGATGTCGATAGCCTCCTTGGAGTTCTTTTCCGTCGGAACGACGATATAGTTCGCACCGCGGAAGATCGTCTCGTCGCTGTTCTCAAGGCCGTATACCTCGCGTCCGGCCATCGGATGGGCTGCTATGAACTCTACGCCTGGAGGAAGCATCTCCTGTATCTTGTATACGATGCAGGTCTTGACGCCGGTGACGTCGGTAAGCACCGTCCCGGGAGAAAGATATGATCCGTAATTCCTGATCCAGTCAACGAACACCTCGGGATACAGTGCGAAAACGACAAGATCTGCGCTTGCGACAGTCTCCTTTTCGACTTTTGTCGACGCGTGTTCGACAAGGCCCGTCTCGATAGCCGTCCGGACAGTCTTTTCGTCCGAGTCTATGGCAGACAGCCTTCCGATCCCGGCTGCCCTGAATCCTTTGGCATAACTGCCGCCGATCAGGCCCAGACCGACGATCAGGATCTTTGTATCTTTATCAAGTTTATTCATCAAAAGTCACCTCCGCGCCTAAGGACGCAAGCGCCTGGAAATAATCGGGATAACTCTTCCCGACAGCTTCGCATCCGTTTATCGTGCCGCCCGTAACGGTCAGAAGGACAGACAGCGCCATCACGATCCGGTGGTCGTTATGGCCGTCCAGCTCTTTGGAAGGCTTGGTCAGGCGGCCTTTTCGAACCGTGAGCGCATTGTCTTCGACGTCGACCGTGATGCCCATTTTCGACAGTTCCTGCGCCATGGCGGTTCCCCTGTCGCTTTCCTTGAGCCGCAGCCGGGCCGTATCTGTAAGCCGTACGCCGTTACAACATGCCGCAAGCGCCATCAGCACGGGGGCAAGGTCCGGGCAGTCCTTTACTGAGAGTTCCCCAAACCCGCGCATGATCCTTTCGGCATAGGCTGCAAAGACTCTGTCCCCCTGCAAAGAATCAGAATCGAGTCCCGTGACGTCCACCTTATGGCCCATCGCTTTCAAAACAAGAAAGAAAGCTGCGTTGGACCAGTCTCCCTCCACGCAAACATCCGCGGCATGAAGACGGTTTCCGCCGATCGCCAGAACGTTTTCCTTTTCCCAGGAGCATTCGGCGCCGAATGTCTGAAGCGCTTTCAGCGTAAGGCCGATATAGGAAAGGCTCTCCGCGCTTTCCGCGATCTTTATCCGGCTGTCCCCGCCTGTATGCGGCAAAGCCATCAGCAGGCCGGATATGAACTGGCTGGAAACGTTCCCCGGACACGTATATGTCCCGGATTTCAGCGGGCCGCGTACGGTAACGGAGTTTTCGTTTTTATTCAGCGCCAGCCCTTTTTCCCTGCAGATATCCTCATATACGCCGAGAGGCCGTTCGAAAAGCCTTCCGGAGCCAGTCAGCGTGACATCCTTATCCGAAAACAGGCACTGCGGGATCATAAATCGCAGCGTCGATCCGCTCTCACGGCATGGAAGGACCGCGCCCGAAGGTATTTCAAGGACGTTCCTTCCCTTTACGACGGCCGTATCGCCGGTGATTGTGATATCCGTTCCCAGCGCGCGCAGGCAGTCGACGGTCGCACTGATATCCTCAGACAGGCTTATCCCGCTGATGCGGCTCTCGCCTTCAGCGCCGGCTGCGCAGATCAGGTAGCGGTGGGCCATGCTCTTTGACGGCGGAGCCTTGACGCTCCCGCGCGGCTCAGACGGTTTTATCGTGACTTTCATGCCTGTGGACCTCTTTGAGGTAAGACAAAGCTTCGATGTACCCATCCGTGCCGTGACCCATGATGGTCTTTTCGCACGCGTACCGGACAAGGCTGACTTTGCGGAATTCCTCGCGCGCGTTCACGTCCGTGATATGGACCTCGACGGCGGGAAGGCTCACCGCCTTCAATGCGTCCAGGATCGCGACGCTCGTGTGCGTGTATCCGCCGGGATTGATGACGATCGCATCCGTCCCCGAAAGGGCTTCTTGAATCTTGTCGACAAGATCGCCTTCATGGTTGGATTGATAAATTTCGACATTTATGCCTTCTTTTTCAGCGAATAATGTAATTTTTTCGCAAAGATTCTGATAAGTTTCATGACCGTACAGGTCCGGTTCGCGGACGCCGAGCATGTTGATGTTCGGCCCGTTCAGCACAAGTATTTTCATCGAAATATAGCAAGGATACCCCAACCTCTAAGTGTCAGCGTAGGTTGGGGAGGAATTGCTCCTCCTTTGTTCGGTATCTTCTTGTTTTCTCCTCTCAATTAAAAATGATTTTGAGTGTTCAAGTAATCGTATTTGTTTCCAGTTTGCA
>JAFSSK010000028.1 GCA_017451045.1 Clostridia bacterium | reverse complement strand
CGTCAATACCGGACAGTTATAGTCGTCCACGACGTGCGCCAGCTCCAGCACCTGATGCTTCTTCAGGAACTGGCACTCGTCGATCAGCACGCAGTCGATGTGCTGTTTCGCCTCTTCCCTCTTGTATAATTCCAGAAGATCCTCTTCCCCGTCGATGGCGAGGGCCTCGCGGGAGATGCCGATGCGGCTCGTGATCTTCCCGACGCCGTAGCGGTCGTCGACGGAGGGCGACAGGACAAGCACGTGTTTGCCGCGCTCCTCGTAGTTGTAAGCGACTTTGATGAGTTCAATCGATTTGCCCGCGTTCATGGAGGAATAGCGGTAGTATAACTGTGCCATGGGTCTCTCCTTACGTTTTCGTTGACCCTATTATAGCATACGGGAATCCTCATTCGTTGTTCCGTTTTCGATGAAAACGGCTGTTATGTAACAAAAGGAGTTTATGACTGTTCCTGTGTCTTCATCCTGTCACAAAAATCTCAAAAACCTTGTACTGTGACATAAAACATAGTTTTTAGGTCACAGATACCAAGACTATCAATATTGTGTTGCATATTAACGTCACACAATGTCTGAAATGCCATTCCTGTGACATCCCAAGCTGTAAGCGAGACAGGCCAGGCTTTCATCAGATCAAAGATTCGATGAATTCTCTCGCTTCTTTATAGCCTCCGCACTTTTTGAAGCCGGCGGAGATGTCCATGGCGGCTTTTTTATAAGAGGGTTCGCGCAGGACGGTCTCGACCGCCTTGCGGATGCCCGCGGCGGACGTATCAGCCAGGCGCAGACCCGCGCCCAGCTCCTCGGCGCGCTTCGCCACGGCGTCCTGCTCGGGCGTCTGCGGGAACAGAACGAGCGGCACCTCGAAATACAGTCCTTCCGACGCGGAATTCATGCCGCAGTGGGTCACGAAACAATCCGTGATGGACAGAACAGCCATCTGGTCCACGGAAGGATAGGCCTTGATGTGATCCGGAAGATCCGTAAACTGTTCCGCGTTCATGCCCATGGACAGGATCACCTGATAGTCCGTATCCCTCAGCGCCTCGATGCAGCGGTGATAGAACGCCTCGTCCTTATCGACCGTGCCCATGGAGATATAGACCGTCTTTTCCGCCGTCTTTTCCACCGGCGTCTGCACAGGGCGGATGGATGGCCCGATAAAATGATACCGGTCCGAGAACGTCTCGCTGCGGGGCTGGAATTCCTTCGACGTGTAGACGATGGTGTTCGTGTCGTTGTCGTTCTGCACGATATCCAAAAGCCCTTTCACCGGATAGCCCTTCTCCCGCAGCCGCTTTATCTGTTTGTTGATCTTCGGCATGGAAAGCAGCATCTTCGCGATGTCGAAGGGGCCCTCTTTCATATAGGCGGCAGAGTAGCGGTTGAACGCGAATGTCGTGGTGGAGCAGACGTACGGTAGCCCGTACTTCATAGCGGTCAGTTTGCCCCAGAACGCTACGGAATCGGAGACGATCAGGTCTGGCTGAATGCATGCGATGTGCTCCGCCGCCATCTCATCCAGCGCCAGCGTGGCGCTCACGAGCAGTTCTGTAGCAAAAGCCTTATCCTTGCCGACCCGCGCGCCGTTCTCCTTGTCTTCCATCTCGAAATCGTAGCCGTCGCAGGGAATAAAATGCGCGCCGGCCGCCTCGATCTTCTCCCGGAACTGTTCGAAGGAAAAGTACCAGATCTCGTGACCCGCCTGCGTCAGTTCTTTCACAAGGCCCAGCGTCGGGTTCGTATGCCCGTGCGCCGGGATACAGAACCATGCGATCTTCATTTGTCTGCCTCCTTGCCAAGCGTCTGCGTGAACCAGAAATCGAAGGATTCCTTCGGCGGGATCGCAATGCCCCGCGATGTATCGCCCAGCAGGATGAGATGGTCCCCAGGCTGAATGCCAAAGATCTCCCGGGCTTCCTTCGGGATGACGATCTGTCCCTTGGTGCCGACCGTGACGGTCCAGGCGTATTTTCCTTCCGGATACTGCATAACAAAACCTCCTGATATAGTCATACAATTCATACTAATCATACCACTATAACAGGAGGCTGCAAACTGCTATTTTGTTTTACAGTGCGGCAAACCGCAGGATGACCTTAAACAGATCGCCGTCGATGTCCAGTTCCATCGTTCCGTTCTGCAGCTCCGTAAAGCTGCGGGCGATGGAAAGACCGAGGCCGGATCCTTCCGTGCTGCGGGAGCTGTCGCCACGCACGAAGCGCTCCATCAATTCCTCCGGGGTCACGTTGAGCTCTTCCCGGGACGTGTTGCGGAAGGTGAACACCGCATCGCTGCCCTGCTTTTCCAGGGTAAGGTACACGCGGGTGCCGGG